>SCKQ01000088.1 GCA_004124535.1 Fidelibacterota bacterium | reverse complement strand
ATCCATACATTAGATTGTCATTCAGAGGCTGTTGGCAGACAGCCGTGGAATCTCTGGGAATTGGTATCGTACAACCGCATGGGGCAAGCATATCTACGAGATCCTTCATCACTACGCTCTTCTGGATGACAATTAATACCTGGATGGAAGCAAATACCATGAGACAGGGATACATGGGCTAGGATTTGTTCATGGTATTTAGCTTCACATCCATTAAAATCAAATTACTGGTAATAAGACAAATCTTTTCTTTCAGATTGATAAGCAACTTGTTTAATTCGCCTAGGCGCGGCTCCGCCCACTCAGTCCCATGGGGACCGTCGCAGGCTTATAATAAAATGCAGCCGGAGCTGCCGCCAGTCACCTGATCAGATTACCAGGCGCTGACTGAGACTATCTTTTGCTTTATTCCAAATGGGCAGGGCATGGTCAATGTCCAGCCGCGCCCGTAATTTTTCAAATTCTTCCTGGTCCAGAACCAGGGGTCGGATCTTGCGATCAATAAGATTACCGGTCTTTAAAACAAAATTTTCCAGGGTTTCCGAGTCCACAGTGCCAACAAGAACTACATCAATCAACCCAGAATCAATACCCCGGGCATAATCACCGATCACATAGGCGGCATCGACGGAACCCAGTCTGCTCACCACGTCTTCTATCAGGCGGTCCAGACCCACATATTTGCGGACCACGCTTTGAATATCGCGAAAAAGATTGTGTTTATTGTTGGCCCGATAGATAACCTTGCGCCCCAGATTTGTAGACTGAAGCAATTTCGCTTTGGAAAGACGGTTTAATTCCACCCGGACGGCATTGGTGGATTCACCAAATTCTGCCGCCAGTTCCCGCAAATAGGCTTTTGTCCCTGGGTTCAGAAAGAACTTCAGCAGCAGATTGATCCGTGTTTTTGACGTAATTAACGTATTAAGCATAATAAATTAAACCTTATATGAGTAAATATATTACTCATTAATGGTATTAAACCAAGTATTATTATTGTTTTTTCAGCCTAGCCCTAGATAAGTACAGTGAAAATTACAACGTACAAATTATTGGTGAGTAATAAATATTACTATGTTGCCAGTAAGTTAAAAGCAGGCCATAAAAAGCCCTCACCAGAGGGTTTTTTCTTAGGAGAGATGTTGGTGATCCTTATTTCTGAAGATTCACCAGATTATGATAAATACCAATGTCTTCATGTACTCCAAGCCAGTATTTCATAAACTTTGCTAAATTTTCTTCTCTCGTATCTTCATCAGGCCAATATTGTTCTAACGGTTCATCCCAGCCGCCATCATCCGCATCTGCCATGGATACATACTCCCTGATAAATACAATTGGAGTTTCTTCCCTAGGGTTGTAAGTACCTGACCAGTAATGCCTAAGTATCATTTGGCTCAGCAGCTTATCATTTTCCATAGTAATATTTTCAAACCATTCTTCCCAAAGTTCTTTTCGTTCCTCGGCTGAACCATCTTCAACAGTAGATAGGGGAGCCATATATCGCCGCACGATAGTAACTACTGTATTTTCTTTTGGTTTTCTCTTTCTATTTTTAGTGTAATCATTTAGCAACTCTAACACTTCAAGATCATCGTGTCTACCTGTCCAGTATTTATTATATTTCTTCATAAATTCTTCCCGCAGATCATCGCGCCGCCAGGCCCGTTTCCGTACTTCCTGCGTTGTGACAACACTTTCATCTGCATCGGCAATGGATTTCCATCTATTAACCGCAAGTATATCCTGAGATGAACCGGTCCAATAATGACCTAACATCATTGCACTCTTCAGCTTGGTACTCAGCGGATTCATTTTCCTGGCATATTCCTCAAATACCTCTTTACGCTCAGCTGCTGATCCGTCATCAACTTCTGAAAGTGGTTTTAAATGGTATTTTGAAATAGTCACCACTTCATTTTCAGGGTCATATTGGCCGATCAGTGCATTATCCAGCACTATAAAGGCAATCAGACATGATAAAATTCTAAACGAATAATTCATTATACCCTCCTCGTTTTAGTTCAACAAATTACCAATAAAGGAATATAAGCAATTTAGGAATGATGGAAAAATTTTCCTTGAATGGATAAATTATTCCTAGTCTTCAAAGAATAATATCACTGACATGCTTAGCAATAGCCATACTGGCAGTAAGACCGGGGGACTCAATACCGATCAGGTTAATGAAATTTTTATAACCACGTCCAGCTTCATTCACAATAATGAAATCACGTTCACCCTTCCCAATGGGCTGCAGCTTCGGCCGAATGCCAGAATAATCGGGGTTTAG
>SCKQ01000064.1 GCA_004124535.1 Fidelibacterota bacterium | reverse complement strand
TCCTCAGCCGTGCTCAAGTCCCAGCTCAAATGAATTCCTGTTTCGGAAACAGTAGCCATTAAGCCAGTGGGTACACCAGGAGCGATATTATCAATAGAATAGCCCGCAGCTGGTTCACTGATTAATGCACCTACTTCCATTGCAGCTACGATTCGATATGATGTCATTCCATCATCCTCACCAGTAGAATCCATCAAGGTATGGGCTTCCGTTGTATAGTGTTCGGCACCATAGGCATCAATGGAATGCAGTGAGACCCATTCTTCATCATCCAAGCGTTCGATAGTATATGAACCGAGTGGACCCTCATCACTGGCATCATGAACTGATGGAGTAAACTGGATATAGACCCAGTTACCCTGATCATCGGGAACATCCCAAATATTTACAATAGATGGAAATTCTATCTCAAGTGTTCCGCAGCCCACACCAAAGGCTCCCATATCGGCTCCGTCCTGGCCCGAACCCAAACATGGTGAATTTTCTGACAAATGATAATTATTGCTGTCAGGCTCACAAAATAGAGGATTAGCATTGATGTTGCCACTATTCCAATTCACTGAATCTGGATCAAACTCAAGAGAATCCAGTTCATCCAGACCTCCTTGAATATTTGAATAGCTAACACTGATACCATAAGGCCCTGTGCTCTGATTAGTAGTTACTTGCGTTCCATTATTCGCTATAATAGAATTTGTAAAGACAGGATGGGACCATGTTGAGTAAAGACCAACACCATAGGTATCATTGTTAACAATGGTAACATGATTAAATGTTGGTTCAGAATATTCAATATGCATGCCATAGGATTCATTATCACTTATTGTAACATAATTGAAAGATACATCTGCATTTTGAAGTTTCACCCCGCCATCATCATTTGAATGTATGTGCACATTTGTAAGTTCTGCATCAGAACCTTCGATGTACATTCCGCCACCGCCCCAACCGCCAATATTTTCCTTGATTATCACATCAGTAATCTTTGCATCAGAACCGCTATATAAATATATCCCGCCACCGCCAGCTGTTGAACTATTACCAGTAATCAATAGGTTACTTAGGGTTGGACTTGCCTGTTGACAATTGATTCCACCTCCTCTACTGGCAGGCCATGCCCCAGTTGGAAGTCCATTGGTAAGGGTAAATCCGCTTAGATGCGCAGTACTGTCTTCCCAGCCATTAAAAACAACTACGCTGGCGGTTTCATTACCATCAATGATCGTTGTCTCTCGGTCTTCACCGAAAACAGAAATATTCTTACCGCTATAGCTGATATTCTCTACATAGGTACCGGCTGCTACAGATACTGTATCACCACTACTAGCAGCATCGATCCCTTTTTGGATCGTGGCAAATGGATTTTCATAAGAACCATCGCCTGTCGAATCCGATCCTGTAGTGGCTACATGCAAGTTGAAATTACCGCAAGCAATAGCAAAAGTGACGCCCTCATCTATATTACCATCTTCATACGTCCAATTTGTGGTGGCATAGTCCGGATCCAGGGTCTCGATACAAGTAAGACTTGGATTACTAGTCGCATTAAAAGTGGTTAACTGATCGGTAACACCATTTTTCATATTCAAATAATTTAATTGATTACTATTGCAATACAATTTTTCTAAAGCTGTATGCACACTCACATCCAGAGACGTTAATTGATTACCTTGGAAGTAAATTTCTTCTAAATCTCTATTATTGCTTATATCCAAAGATGTTAATGAATTATTGTCACAGCGAAAATTCTCTAACGCTGTGTTATTGCTCACGTCCAGATCAGTCAATTCATTATTACCGCAAAGAAAACGGGTTAAACCTATATTAACACTCACATCCAAAACGGTGAAATTATTCGAAGCACAGGACAGATTAGTTAGTGCTAGATTATTACTCACATCCAAGGAGTCTAATTCATTATAACCGCAGTATATATACTCTAAGGCTGTATTCACACTCACGTCCAGTGTAGTCAAATCATTACTGCCACATTGGAATTGAACTAATGCTGTATTGTTGCTTACATCCAAAGCGGTCAAATCATTACCACTTACGTATAGGGAGGTTAAGGCGGTATTAGCGCTTACATCCAAAGCGGTCAAATCATTACCAGCTGCGCCCAAGCTAACTAACGATATGTTATTGCTTATATCCAAAACGGTTAATTCATTGTAATGGCAGTACAGGGATGTTAAAGCTGTGTTATTACTCACATCTAATTCAGTAATTGGTTGATAACCGCAGGACAGGGATGTTAATGCTGTATTATTGCTTACATCCAAAGCGGTAATTTGATTGGTCACCCCGTATGTAGAAGTGGAAGAACTACCGTAGCAGTACAGGGTTGTTAATGCTGTGTTATTGCTCACATCCAAAGCAGTCAATTGGTTACGATAGCAGTACAGGGATGTTAAAGCTGTGTTATTACTCACATCCAGGCTGGTCAATGCATTATCACGGCAATACAGATATGTTAAGGCTGTGTTGCCGCTCACATCCAGAGCAGTCAATTGATTTTGATCGCAAGAAAGACTGGTTAAAGCCGTAAACCCTGCAATCCCCGTGAGATCACTGATTGAATCATTAGAAACACTTAAATAGGTGACACTGTTGATGCTGTCCGTAACAACATAATCATCTAAAACATCATCATAGCCGAGATCAATCAGGGCCTGCTCAAAATTGTCATCAGGGACATAGGTGGTCTGCGCTGGGTCGTTGCCAGACACTACACTCACATTATCAACGTACCAAGAGTTAATGCTATAGGCATTGGTTCCAGCGGTGCGAAAACGAATTTGTAACGTATCAAGGTCCGCTAAGCCAGTCAAGAAAAAACTATTGTTACCCCAAGGAATGTCTACGGCACCTGATGTGGCATCCGCCATAAACGTTAGGGCATTTTCCCATCCTGATCCCGTACAATATTCAATATAAAGATATTCGTTCGTAGTTGTGCCCTCCCAAGCATCAAAATGCATATCAAACGAAATCTCTAGATCGGAAAAATCAGAAATGTCGACCAGCGGTGAATACATTGACGTTGAATAGTCTCGTATATGGGAATATTGAAAATCTGCAACTGGGTTGGCTGACCAATTGGGCGCCGAGTTAAAGGGTTTCCAACCCTTTATAGATGAATTATTTGGTGGTTCTAGCATAAATGAATCAGGTGGAGTTAAAAACGATACATATTCATCATCACCAGTACAAGGTGAGTCTAAACAATCATAGTCATCCGTTGTACTGGTATAACTACTCCATTGGGCTGATACCCAGGTATTAAATTCCTGATCAGGTCCATCCTGATCTGAAAATGTTTCTATGAAGGGCAATGATTCATAGGTAGTTGTACCACTTACTACTACGAAATCACCGCCATGGGAATCCTCTATCTGACTTAATCCAACTGAATTTCCAATACTATAAACCCGTACGTGACCCGCATAACTGCCTGTGCCATCATTATAATATGCCCCAATGGCCACCCGGTCTCCAGCAGAGTCCATAGACACTGAAATGCCGGACTGGTCACGCGTAGCTTCACCATCGATGTCGCTGCCCAATTGGGTTTGAGCGTGTAATAAATAACAGTTTAAAAGTAAAATACTGGTGATAAAATGTTTCATGGCAACATCCTCCTAAAAATATTTTATAAATCAGTGGGTACTACTGGTACTATATAAATCTACACAGAGTTATTTTAATCCAGTTAATCTACAATTTATAAAACCTAATTGTCTAGAAACAATAATCCCCACTACTGAATGGGAATTGATGTTTATCTAATGTTTTATATCTAATATGCACTAACGAGTAGGACCCCAGAAAGGGCACAGCTAACTGCCAGCCATTTCCTCCGAGTCATTGCTTCTTTAAGAAAAACAGCTGCCATTAGAATGATAAAAATAGTGGCAAGCTGATTATAGATGGCAGCCCGACCGGCCAGGGTGTATTTATACCCGGCCAGCCAAAAGATCACGGATAGAAACGTACCAAAAATTGACCCCATGATCAGCGGCGGGTGTTTAAACCCCTGTTTAATAGTTTCTCTCAAGGCAGGTAATCCTTTGGCAAAAACCAGGAAACCAATACTCAGTACGGCCCCGGTACTAAACCTCACCAGGGCAATAGGAACAACCGGATGTATTTCCATAATTGGTTTCAGTAATAAAACTGAAAAAGCAGTGAGTGCCTGAGCTGTAAACCCATACAGTACTCCCCAAGCTATATTTTCCCGACTTTGATTTTTCGGTATTTCCAGCGTGCCGATGATAATTCCGGCAATGACCAGAGCACCACCAAAGTAGGCTTGCAGAGAAATGACCTCTCCAAACATAAAGAATGCAAGTAGAAAGATAGTTGGTGAATAAGCAGTACTCACGATTGCATTCAAACCAGCTCCCAGTCTCCGCAGGGATGATAAAAAAAACAGGTCTCCAACTGCCACTCCCAAGATCCCGCTGATGATCAAGATCCAAAGTTCATGATGAGTAAATGATGGAAATACATTCCCCTGTACTGCCAGAAAACCAATAAACCCAATGACTCCAATGATGTTCTTTAACAGGCTTATCTGTAAACTGCCGAGGATACGGCCGGATACCTGAAATAATATAACTCCCGATGACCAGAAGAGTGCCGTCAGGATTGCAAAGATATCACCTTGGTTTAGATGTAATTCCATGGCAATAACTTCCGATAAATCCAGCTATTTCTTTATTCATCACCCAATTGGGTAAATTTGAATTTTTCCAGGCTGGAAGGAATATGTTCCTGTTTCATAATCGCTTCTATCTTTTCAACAACCTCAGGGTATTGGGCAGCTAAATTATTCTGTTCCTGGATATCAGTGTTCAGATCATATAGTTCAACATCCAGATTCCCGTCAAAAATATCTTTTCTAATACCTTTCCATTTACCTAACCGAACAGCCTGCTGACCATTATATGCTGGAAATTCCCAGTAGAGATATTCGTGTTTCTTTTTTTGGGAATTATTCAGCAGGGTAGGTAAAAGACTGATACCATCAGTTTGGTCAGGGATCGGCAGGCCGATAATCTCACACATGGTAGGCAGCACATCATAAAAAGCAGATAAATGATCCGACTTGCTGTTTGGCTCAATATGTCCCGGCCAGGTGGCAATCATGGGCACACGGATCCCGCCTTCATGCAGATATCCTTTTGCCCATCCTCGTTCAGTTTTAAAAGGTTTGGCGCTTTCAAAAAAGGGGGTATCAGCACCGCCGCTATAGGTAGGTCCATTATCACTGGAAAAAATGATCAACGTATTTTCATAAAGACCCAAATCCTGTAACTTAGCTACGATATCTCCCACCTGCTCATCCAGGTAAGAGATCATGGCAGCGTAGGTCGCCCTTGGCGTGAGATTGGGGAAATAGCTCTTACCCGTATAGGGTTCTTCCGCTCCAAATTTTTGCTGATAATAATCTACCCAGTACCGGGGGGCCTGCAGGGGAGCGTGAGGAAGCGGAGAAGCATAATAAAGGAAAAAGGGATAGTCCTTATTGTTCTCAATAAAATTCAACGCTTCCTTATGCATGAGTTCGGGGGCATAATCATTTAGTCTAAAATCATCATAGCTCGCAGGATCATTGGTGTCTGCGCCATCTTTAAGGTCAGCATGAGGTGGAACCATTCTATTGTTTAAAAGGTCTCTTACTTCATTCTTCCACAGATGCATCGGGTAAAGTGTATGAGCCTGTCTCTGGCAGTTATAGCCATAAAAGAAATCAAAACCCTGTTTATTGGGCACACCTTCCGTAGTTGGAGCGCCAAGACCCCATTTCCCCACACTCCCTGTTTTGTAACCGGCATTTTGTAAAATTTCAGCAACAGTGATTATACTATCGAGGAGTGGTCGCTGCCCTTCCAAGAAAGGATTTTCAAACATGGCTGCATAGTCCCACGTATCTCCCCGTTCTGTCCATTCGTCATTTCCGCGAATATGTGTGTGCCCACTATGTTGACCTGTCATCAGGACAGATCGGGAAGGTGCACATACTGGCGAACCGGAATAGTGCTGCAAAAAACGCATACCGGTCTTGGCTAAGGCATCAATATGGGGCGTTTCGATGAGCTCTTGCCCATAAACACCTAATTCTCCGTACCCCAGATCGTCCGCAAGAACATATATTATATTGGGCCGATTCTGTTTTTCAGCGCAGGATAACAAAAGCAGCCCCCAAAAGAGAATCACCATGTATTTAATATTAATTATGGATTGACTTTAGCTTAGATATTTAATTATTGCTTGATTTTAGGTAATCCACCACCAGGTTGGACATGGAGCGAATACCTACTTCCAGGCAGGAATCATCCGCACGGAAAGTTGGCGTATGGACCCAGCCAGATGTAGTACCTGGTTTTACAACACCCAAACGATAGTACATACCCGGAACTTCGTTGGCGAAAAAGGCAAAATCCTCCCCGCCCATTACCGGGTCCATCATTATTAAATTACTCTTGCCAACGACCCTTTCCATGGTGGGTATCATTTGCCTGGATAATTCTGGGTTATTTATTAACGCGGGTGTACCGCGGTCATAATTCAATTCAAATGATCCGCCATAAGCCAGCGTTATTCCCTCCAGGATCTTATTCATTCGCTGTTCAACCATATCCTGTACTTCCGGATTGTAGGTTCGTACCGTTCCTTCCAGGTGTACTTCTTCCGGTATAATATTGAATCGTTCACCGCCCCGGATAATTCCAACGGTAACCACACTCGGCTCCAATGGTGAGAGTGATCGCGAACGGATCGTCTGAAAGGCACCCACTACTTCTGTCGCCATGATGATCGGATCCACGGACTTGTGCGGATAGGCTCCATGAGACTGTTTACCCTTAATGGTGATGATAAATTGGTCTACCGCTGCCATGGCTGGACCAATAGTCAAGCCCAGCTCTCCAACCGCAAGACCTGGATGGGTGTGCAGGCCAAAAATAGCACTCGGTTTCAGATTATCAAATACGCCTTCCTTGAGCATGAGATCCGCTCCACCTTCCTCTCCTGGCGGTGGTCCTTCTTCCGCGGGCTGGAAGATGAATTTTACCGTTCCGGGGAGGGAACGTTTCATACTGGCCAATACTGACGCAACCCCTAATTGAACGGAGGTATGAATATCATGCCCGCAAGCATGCATCACCCCTACTTCTTTATCCAGGTATGTAGTTTTCACAGTTGATTTGAAGGACAAGTCCGTTTCTTCTGTTACCGGCAATGCATCCATATCTGCCCGGATAGCCACTACTGGTCCCGGCTTATTCCCTTTCAGGATGCCAACGACTCCAGTATAGGCAACACCAGTTTCCACTTCAATGCCCAAACTGCGCAGGTGCTCAGCGACCAGTTCTGCTGTCTTGAATTCCCGGTTGCCCAGTTCCGGGTACTGGTGGATCTGGTGTCGCAGTTCAATTATAGTACTAAGGTTCTTTGAAATGGCTTTATCAATAGGGTCATTGCCTATTATTAACCCCGGTATCAAGAGAATATACAGGTACCAAAGTCTCGGTTTTGTCATTGCCCCTCCCATTTTATTGTAAAATTTACGTAATTAATTACCGGCCAGGGCCAGTTTCCGCTCATCTTCCGTAGCGTAGTGGTTCAACCAGTACTCTAATTTAGGTTCCATCATCCGACGGTATAGCCAGGGAAAGAATACCGCCAAGTAGAGTGTGGTCAAATATCCGTAAGGCATTTCCGGGGCATTGGCCTTGGGCCGCAATTTCCAGAATTCCAAGCTACTCTGTTCATGGTGGTGCGAATGGCGGGTGAGGTTATAAAGCAGCAAACTACTGACCAGTTTATTGGTATTCCAGGAATGATGCAGAGCCACTGGGGTACCCGGTACCCGGACCAGGCCGTAGTGTTCCATATAGTTCACCGATTCCAGAAATAATTTTGCAAAAATAGCAATGCAGATAAACATCACCACCCCATTCCAGCCGGCGATTAAATAAGCGACTAATCCAATAAGTGCACTCTGGAAATAACCCTGCAACAGCTGGTTACGAAAACCAAAAACAAACTGACCGCGTTTTTTCATTCGGTCCAGTTCGATCTGCCAGGCATCACGGTGTTCCTTGAAAGAACCTTCTATAAAAAATCTATAAAGACCCTGGCCTCGTTTTGCCGTAGCTGGATCTGATGCTAAGCCAACATTCTTATGATGACCCTGAACATGCTCAATTGCAAAGGCATTATCCAAACTGAAGGCCAGCATTAGGTTACCCATGAACCAATCCAGCCGTTTTTTCTTATGGTGAACCAGTTCATGCCCAGGGATAGTAGCCGCCGACCCAACCAGCAAACCACCGGCAAATACGTACCCAGCCAAATGCCATAATTCTGTACCATTTCTGGTAAGGGCAATATCAAGACCGGTGAGGGCTAACACTGTTTGTTCAAGCATTGGGCTGGATACACCACCAGCCATGTATGCAGCAATACAAACAAGTAAAACTATTAGCGGTAGATTTATATAAAGTAGCAGAGTTAATATAAACGAATATTGGTATTTAGGCGTTGAGCGGTCATCACCTAGAAATGCATCACCACCGATAACGATAAAATCAAGTAATATTAGGTAGACCCAGATCCAATAATGCCCCATAGCGGCAAAATAAATTGATATAACAACAAGCAAAGGCGTGCCCATATAGCGTAAATATTTCATTACGATAGCATCTAGCTAGAATCCAGTATATAGTTCAATTTTTGCATCAATACAATCGACGGATAAATTAATCCAGTTCTTGCAATTCCCGCTCAATCTGGTCACTGTGCGGAATATCAGTGTATTCAGGTCGTGCCTGATCCTTTGAGGACGCAGGTCTTTTTAAATACTGAAACCAGATGAAGATACTGATCAGGCCAATCAGTGCCGGAGCCAGCCAGACAAAAAGGTTGAATCCAGCCGCAACGGGTATGGCCAGTACTCGTTCACCATATTGATTCACAAAACGATCCAGAACCTCAGTTTTCGTTTTGCCGGCTTTCACCAGGGCCACGATTTCTACTTCCATATCCGGATTTCCATGATCATAGACTGTGCCGCTCCAGCAGCAGGTGGCCATGAGACTTTTTTCGATATCCATGATGAGTTCTTCCTGATCATTGGCCCCTAAAAACACGCAGAAAAAAGATATGATATAAATTTTCTTCATCTCAGGTAATGTGAAAAGTTACAATATATCAGCTGATCAAAATAATATGAATATTTCTGCAATTACAAGACGTATGGCAATTAAGGTTAGAGCAAATTTGAACAATCTTTTGAATAGAACCTCTGATAAACTGCCAAGGAATTTTTTACCGATTCTGGTTCCGAAATATACAGCCAAGACCAGGGGCAAGAGTACCTGCCACTGCTGCAAATAGTCCACCCCAAAGAAAAAAATAAAAATAGGCATTTTTCCCAGGTGACCCACTGCCTGGCAAGCCGCTTTGGTGGCTACCACGTTTTCTTTGGTCAGATCCCGATCAATAAAGAAGGGGGCTATGAGCGGACCGGCAGCTCCGATAAATACGGTCACCAGTCCGCTGAGGCCTCCCATCCAAAAAAAGAGGCCATCTGATGTAAGCTTTATTTTTTTCCTGAGGTACAGAAACCAGAGAATATAGATCCCGATCAGCGGTTTCAGGAAATCGATCTTGAACTCACTAGCGGAA
>SCKQ01000018.1 GCA_004124535.1 Fidelibacterota bacterium | reverse complement strand
AACATTTCAGCAAAAACTGTGCCGCTATACAGTGTGGGGTCATGAACATTTCGCTGAAAGGTATCCGTGGATGCGGTGTCCATTACATTCCCTGTAATGGTGAAACTATTGGTTTGTTTTTTCCAATCTCGTTCTATTTTTAATTCCTTAAAGTTGGTTGTATCATTTACGGTTTTTGATTGATTGGTAATAGATATGAAATCTGTAACTGGATTTGTTTGAATTAAAACAGGCTGTCCAATGATTCCAGGTGTGACGTAAAAGTCGACGCAATTTTCATTGACTGACAGGGCGCTGATCTGGGCTGCGTACCACGAGGAGCCCTCATCCCACATCCAGCCGGGGCCATGGGGTACATCATCCAATATGGAATCATCCAATATCAGATAATTTATTTTTTTGGCGCGATCAATCGTGCGCATACGAACGCGATTATTCTGAAACCAGTAGTCACGTCCTAGATGCAGTTTCATTGTATCGCTAATCGTACGGGCCAATGTATCCAGTTGTTCAAGTGTAAGGTGCGGATCTCCACCACCAACCAAATACAGGGCTGTAGTATCCTGGTAAACAGATGTAGAAAAAGTTTGGTTTGAATCAAGTATTGCAAGCGCAGCAATACAGGTGTAAAGCTTATTATTACTGGCAGGATTGAATAGTGCCTGGGAGTTCCACTCGTAAATAGTCTTATCAGATTCAAGTTCTAAGACCTTAATTCCCAAATTGGTCTGTAGTCCAGATTCCTGGATAATTGTTGTAATATTATCTAGTACCTTTTTATGGCCCTTAACATGGACTAAAGTAGGCGCCTTGCTGCAGCTGAAAAGAAAAATCAAAATTAATAAACGGTACCAAATACGTACGTTTTTTTCAGTTGGCTTTTTAGTTATTAACATCAAAAACTTGGGTAGATTTTGAAAATTCTTGCGCAAAAGTTATGCAAATTAAATTGCTTAAAATAATATTGTATGATACCTTTATGATGTAAGCAGAATATCACCCAAAACCAAAAAAGAAATGGTAGAAAGAAATGTTTAAATCCCATCAGATGCTTTCTTATCGAAGTTTCCCTTAAAATAACATACATACGTTTTTAGTCAGATAAATATTTTGTTATTGATTTAATACGACCATGTGCAAAAGGTTTGTCCTGATTCCCATCATCACATCTTTGGCATTGGCTGGTACACCCGCTAAGATCTCCAGCGCAGTAAAAATGGAAGTGTCCGGACACCTACAACTGATTTCGGACCTTAATTAAATAAATGAGCAGCAAAGTTATAGTTTTCATCTACTTATTATTTTTTTTCGGTTGCGGTGGATGCAACCGAATTGATAACGAGGATAATTGGATGATTTCATCCCAGGCTGTTAAACACGTTCAGCGATTAGAGAAAGAACACCTGGGATTATCTGCTGCACGGTTCAGTAAGTCAACTATTTCACCTGATTCAACACATCGGTTTGTGTATTTGAGCCCATCGGAAACAGGGATCGACTTTGAACATACCTGGGATCTCCAGCCCAAACACCGAGACCAGTTGCGTAACTCGTTTATTGCATCAGGAGTTGCCATTGGCGATTTTGATAATGACGGTCTAGCTGACGTGTTTTTGACTCAACAGGCCGATGGTGGACGACTATATCGAAACCTCGGCGGCTTTCAATTTGAAGACGTAACCGCGAAAGTCGGTATCGATCCTGGCGGAATGTGGAGTTCGGGTGTGACATTTGCCGATATCAATAATGATGGCTGGCTCGATTTATATGTCTGTGGATTCGACTGTCCCAATCGGCTGTATATCAATCAGCGGGGCAAGTTCAAGGAAGAAGCAAGTGAATATGGTCTGGATTTTCACGGAGCCAGCGTAGTCATGTCGTTTGCCGATTATGATCTCGATGGTGATCTCGATGGCTATTTGCTGACCAACCGACTACATTCCAGTGATGCTATCAAAAACGTCAAAATTTTACGTCAAAAGAAACAGCCACTCCGTGTTCATTCCGATTCCCGAGAGCTTGCGTATTTCATAAAACCTCCCAAGCGCATCCAGATGTTAGTTCCTGCCGGTCAATTCGATCATCTTTATCGAAACGACAATGGCCATTATGTCGATGTCTCGCTGGAATCAGGTATTGGCGAGTTCCCTTATTATGGTTTGTCTGCAATCTGGTGGGATTACAATGACGATGGTTGGCCGGATTTGTATGTTGCCAACGATTATATGGGACCCGATCATCTGTTTCGGAACAATGGACTGGATGATAATGGGGTAATCACTTTTACTGATGTCGTGGATGAGGCCTTGCCGCACACACCTTGGTTTTCAATGGGGTCCGACTATGCAGACATTAATAATGATGGCCGGATCGATTTTCTAGCTTCTGATATGGCGGGAAGCAACCACTATAGAGACAAATTGTCAATGGGCTCTATGAGTGGGCCTAATAGTGACGCTTGGTTTTTGAATTTTCCTAATCCGCCTCAGTACATGAGAAATGCGCTCTATCTAAATACAGGTACAGACCGGTTCATGGAAGTGGCATATTTAACCGGGTTGGCAAAGACAGATTGGACCTGGACTGTCAAATTCGGTGATTTAGATAATGATGGATTTGAAGACGTATATTTTACCAATGGTATGTCACGCGATTTTTTTAATGGAGATTTAAAAGAACGAACGCAACAGATTGCAAGTAAGGATGGTTCTTATAGCTTAAAAGTGCTAGAAATGTGGGAAAAAGAAGAGCCCTATCGCTTGAACAACCAGGTTTATAGAAACCTGGGCAATCTGCAGTTTGAAGATCTGAGCAGTCGGTGGGGCTTGGATCATTTTGGCGTCAGCACCGGATCAGCGATGGGTGATCTGGATGGTGATGGCGACCTGGATCTCGTTGTCAACGGATTCGAAGAGCAGGTACTCGTTTATCGCAACGATGTCTCTACCGGAAATCCGCTAAGGATCAAACTTAAAGGCAGGGCGAGCAATAGTGGCGGGATTGGCGCAAAAATTGTTTTGGAGACTAATAATGGGCTTAAGCAAATGGTTCGCTATCTCACGGGTTCAAGAGGATTTATGTCATCGAGCGAACCAACTGTACATTTTGGCTTGGGAACCATGGATATGGCCGAGAAAATCACCATTTATTGGCCATCGGGCATTACCCAAATCTTGCAGGATATTCCTACCGGTTTTCTGTATGTAGTTACCGAACCAAAGTTACCCTCTCAAAAAATAAATCAACCCAGTTTAGTAAAATCCGTTGGGACGATGTTTTCATCCAGTGGAGAAGGTTTGGCAAACGTAACACATCAGGAAAAGGAATACGATGATTTTCAAAGGCAAAAGCTGTTACCAAACAAATCATCCCAGCTTGGTCCAGGGATGGCATGGGGTGATGTCGATGGGGATGGAGACGATGATGTTTTTATCGGCGGAGCTGCCGGTTTTGAAGGGATGCTTTTTCTCAATCTGGGTGATGGTCAATTTAAACACGCCTTACAATTTTGCTTCACATATGACGTCCATTCTGAGGATATGGGAGCGTTGTTTATTGATTTCGACCGTGATGGCGATCTCGATCTGTACGTAGTCAGCGGTGGTGTTGAATGTGAACCGGGAGAGGCAGTACTGCGAGATCGCCTATACATCAATGATGGATCCGGAAATTTCGACAAAGGGACCTTGGATCTGTTGCCAGATATTCGCAGCAGTGGGAGTGTTGTGGCCGCAGCCGATATCGATGGAGATAGTCATCTGGAACTGTTTATCGGCGGAAGGATTATTCCCGGTAAATATCCTGAAGCACCGCAATCGTATGTGCTGCGCTACACAGGGTTCAGATACGAAGATGCAACTGATGTTTTTGCTCCTGAAATTAAACGGTTAGGGATGGTCACAAGCGCCTTGTTCACTGATGTAGATAGCGATCATCATCCCGATCTTTTGGTAACATATGAATGGGGGCCAGTGCGGTATTTTCATAATGAGGAAGGTGTACTAATAGACCGCACATCACAGTCAGGCCTGGCTAATCGGCAGGGCTGGTACAATAGTATCAGTGGCGGTGACATGGATAACGATGGAGACACGGATTATCTGGTAGGTAATTTTGGGCTTAACACCAAATATCAGGCTTCTACAACAAACCCGGAAATAATGTATTACGGTGATTTTGAAGGGAATGGGAAAAAACGAATAATCGAAGCCAAATACGAGAATGGTATTTGCTTTCCTCAACGAGGACTGGGGTGCTCCAGCGGTGCGATGCCCATGGTTAAACAAAAGTTGCCAACCTATCACCAGTTCGCCATTACATCCTTACAAGGTATCTACACCGAGGATCTACTCAATGATGCGGAAAAGTTTGAGGTCAACAATTTGGCATCGGGCGTACTTATCAACCAAACGGATGACCAGGGGAAAGTTCGATTCGAATTTCAACCGTTGCCGCGCATAGCTCAGGCCAGTCCGATCTTTGGTTCAGCTGTATGCGACATCAATGGAGATGGGAATTTAGATTTATATGTGGTACAAAATTTTTTTGGACCGCAACGGGAAACTGGCCATATGGATGGGGGTGTCAGCCTGCTACTTCTCGGGGATGGTACAGGACAGTTTGAAAGTGTTGCCCCAGCCTCCAGTGGACTCCTTGTCCCGGGGGATGGTACCAGCCTCACCATCAGCGATATTAACCAGGATCAGCGCCCTGATTTTATTGTTGGTGTAAATAGCGGAAAGTTGCGGGTATTTGTAAACCAGACACAGTCTAATTCAATAGCTATTCGGATATTGGATAGATCTGAAGGTCGAAATCATATTGGAGCAAAAGTCAGTGTGATTTTCTCCGACGATTCAATCCAACTTCATGAAGTCTCAGCCGGCGGGGGCTATCTATCCCAATCTGCACCGGTTGTTTTTATTGGTGAGGGAAACAGTCAGCGTAAAATTGAAAGTATTCATATCCGTTGGCCTGATGGTTTGATCAAGGAATTCAAAGTCGATGAATTCCAAAGACAAGTCCCGTCCTTATCTTCTTCAATTGACCTAGAATAATATGACCTGCCAATATCATAAAATCAATTATATTACATTAGGATTACGAACAAAAACTTAAGAACTACATGAACCGAAAGGCCTACCATTATCGCACAAAAATTTAGCCTATATTCATTCTTTCAGTTATCTAAGGGACCTTAACCCTGAGGAAATTCTATGAAAAAAATAACAAAATGCCTGTTTTTGAGTGCCTCTTTACTTATGCCTCTGGAAGCAAGCCAGGGAAGTGCATCTACTAACCAGATGGATCTCTCGCGTAGCTTGGTTGATACGCTAAATGTGGGACTGGAAGATACGGTCCATGTAGGATTTTTCCCTGGTGACATCATGATGGAGGTCTACCGGGCTCCAGGCGATTTAAGTCTCTATGGTGTGGCTGTGGATGTGCATCAATGGAACACAGACGGCACATCTCCTAATCTCAAGGTTGAAGTTTATAGACCGAATACGGCTGGATATCCATTTACATTAGCAGGATCGATGTATGACTTTGGGGTCATGGGTGAAAATGGCTGGATCGGTTATGCCCACCCTGTGGATAACGATTCCATTGCCTATCCTGACGTAAGTTCTGCTGCTGACCTGATCTGGAACAATTTCAGTTCAGGTGCCGGTGTCTGTACCGCTGCACCGGAAGAAGTGAATGGACAACCGGTCTGGGGCACCAAGGTTTTGCCGGTTGGCAATGATGTTATGATCCCAAGGCCTTCTGATGGGTCTGCAGGTCTTTTTTATGTTGATTTTACATCGAGCTCCCAGTTTGCAAAAGACGAGTATATTGCAGTGGTGGTAACCTACCTAGCCGATGGTGCCGGTGATCCTGCCAATGAGGCAACAATAATTGACCTTAATGCTGGAGACGCATCCTATATCTTCCCGGCTCCCGGCCTTATGTATTACGGATCTGGCTGCAGCGGTCCCAGCGGTGAACATGGTTGGTATATAATGAACTACGCATGGAAGTTTCAGTATGTAGTCAATATATTTGGCGATATTCCGCCAGATATTGAAGTGTATCACGTGGGCATGTCTACTACAACCGGATTACCGGATCCCATACCACCGTATGAAGATGTTCTTGTCCAGGCACTGGTTAACGACACTAATCCTGCCGGTGGCCAGGAAGGTGTTGAAATAGTTGGTCTGCACTGGCAGCGTAACTCACTTACGGCTGATACAAATTCAGTTGCAATGCAAGTCGCCTATAATCTAGTAATACAACAATATGTTTTTGGTAGAAGAATAGATGGCTATGGTAATGGCACCACTGTGTATTGGTGGATATCTGCCATGGATGTTGAAGGAAATATTTCTACTACAAATAAGCAATCCTATATTATAGGGACCCTGGCAACAGACAATGAAGTGACTCCTTATGAGTTTGATTTGCATGGAAACTATCCGAACCCCTTCAACCCGGTTACCAACATCATTTATTCCATGGATACTGCATCTGATGTGACCATAGCAGTCCAAAATATCCAAGGACAGCTGGTTAAGAGTCTTTTTATTGGCAATGTAAAACCGGGAAAGCATACTGTGTCCTGGAATGGCACAGATAATTTTGCTCAATCTGTACCTTCTGGTATCTATATTTACTCTGTAAAGTCTAACCGGCGGATCCTCGTTGGAAAAATGATGTTGCTGAAGTAATTATCAGCCAGTGCCGGACATCCATAAAGGCGAGAACAACATTGATTAAATTTTTCCCACTGTTTTTTTTCATTACTAGTTCTGCCCTTTTTTCCCAAGGAGGCACCATATCCGGTGTAGTTCAAGATGAGAAGGGGAAACCACTCACAGGTGCGAATGTGATCCTAAAAAATACTGTTTTGGGAGCAGCAACCGATGACCAGGGGAATTATATTATCCGTAAAGTTCCTGTCGGTAAACCTTACCAATTATCGGCAATGTATATTGGCCACAGAACGGTAACCAGGGATGTTCATTTGCAGGAAGGAGAAATATTCACTGCAGATTTTATCATGAAACAGTCTCTAATCGACCTGGACGAAATTATTGTTTCGGCAAGTTTCAGTAAACGGAAAAAGAGAGCACAGGCATCTCCAGTGACGGTTATTTCTGAAGATGAATTGCGACGGCTTCCTATCCGAAGCGTAGATGAAATCTTATTGGGCAAAGTTCCTGGTGGTTATGCTAATCTACCCCACAGGCCCGGTCAAAATAATTCAGCGTTTACATTGCGCGGTGGCACGAGCGGTTCGGGGAGGCCACTTGGCGATGTGAAAATATATGTAGATGGGGTAGAACTGCTTGGTTTTGATGTCCAGGCTTACCCAGGAATCGCCGATTTCATAGATCCGAGCGATATTGAAAGAATTGAAGTGCTGCGTGGTCCTATGGGTTCAACCCTGCATGGATCTAATGCCCAAAGCGGAATAATTCATATTTTCACTAAAAGAGGATCGGGATCCAGAAAGACCGTAATGAGAATGAAAATGGCCCGAAAAAATACAGCTGCGCCAATTCTAAATGATGATGTTATTGGACATGAAGTTTCGTTTAGTCTTAGCGGTAGAAGCACCTCCGATATTAGTTATAACCTGGGAGCCAATAGGACTGTAGATGAAGAAGTGATGCCCAGCAATGGAAAAAATATTGAACTATTAAAGCTGCACGGCGCTCTCAATGCAAGAATAGGTTCAGCAAAGATTGATATCAAAACATTTCAGAGTTGGGGTAAGCAAGGGTTTATCAGCAACCTATTCCATTTATTAAAATATCAAGAAGAAAGAGGCTGGACAGATGCGCCAGATCACTGGGATGATCCTGTGTCGGATGGTTCCATAGAATATTATAAGCCCGGATTCAGCCTAAACTTTACCCAAAATTTTAATCCAAACTGGTATCAGACCCTTATTATTGGAAATGATACCCGGCAATCTCTATATAGAAAGTTTGGCAGCGACGGCGGTGAGAGTTATTTGAAACATGATTGGAACCGAACCACCATGAACTACTTTTGGCACCTGAAAAAGAAATTCCCAAACCTGGTAGAATTGGATGTTACCGCCGGAGTACAGCGAACCCAGAGCAGTAATGTACGATTATCTGGAACAGTGGATGAAGCGAAAGACCAATATTATTATGATGATTTTGAAGATGCATCACTCGTAGATCAAAGTAATAGTAATATGGGGTATTATGCCGAAGCCGTACTGGGTTACCAAGAAAGGATGTTCTTGACGTTTGGTGAGCGGATGGAAGAGAATGAATATTTTGGCAGGGATTACGGCAGACACATTAGTCCCCGTTTAGGGTTGTCTTATATCTGGGAACTAGGCAACCTGATTGGTAAGGCTCGGGCCGCATGGGGCAGTGGCGGTATCAATCCTCCGCAAGCGATGCAGGCGCTGCCCAGTGAATCAAGCTACAACATTAACATTGGTAACCCTGACCTGCGACCCGAAAGACAATCAGGATATGAAGTTGGGGGTGATTTTTATATTGGTGATAATTTTTTTCTGGAGGTAACTTATTTTGATCAACTTTTTCTAGATGGCATTCAGAATGACCCCAGTATAGATGACCCTGGAACATTAAAGCAGGAGTACTGGTATATTAATTTCGGGGAGATTATTAACAAGGGGTGGGAATTTGCGGTCAAGACAAGATTTGGACCTTTGGACATTAATGCTACCTATTCTATTTTGGACAGCAGGTGGGGTCAGGATTCTATCCGGCAAAATGATCCGGATTATGAAGGGTTTTTTGATGAAGGGGTTAGGAGAAACGATGTCCCCACGTCTACCGCAAACCTGTCTCTTGCATACAGCCTACCCGGGATTAGTTCAAAAAATCGTAAGGGGGGCTCTTTAGTTATAGACCTGAACTATACCGGCGAAAAGAAAGGTAGAGATTGGCTAAAATATTATGACGGGTTTTATAAACCAGATGTTGAACCATTCAGTTATTACAGTAAAGATGTGTTGGTATATTATAAGCCCTATGTAACGGTTCGTTTGCGCGGTAATTATTGGTTTACCAATAATCTGGCTGCTTATTTAGATATTCGCAACTTGACTGAGCATGAAGATATCTCTAGATCGATTACGCAGCCTGCACTGGGAAGGCAAATGATTATAGGTCTGGATTTAGAATTTTAGGTTTTCAGAATTACAGTAAAAGAAAGGTATAAACTAATGATGACACGTTTCACAAAAAAATTCACAGAATTAATTCTTACTGTTTCTATTTGTCTGATTATGTCCTGCAGTAGTTATGATTTTTCTAGTGTCTTTTCCACATTACCAGTAAAACCTCAGGCCGGAGAAATAGTAACACTGCTTTACAATCCGAAAAGCACTATCCTAGAAGGCACAAATCAAGTATCGGCAATAGTTCGAACATACGGAGACAGAAATTTCCAGCCAGCTTCCATGTTTTCCATGCCCAATAATGTGATTGACACTGAAGAATATAAAATGAAAAAAAAGCATACTGGCTGGCTGGTAAAAATACTGGTTCCGGATTCTGTTGTTGGTTTAGTTGTTACCCTGCACAATGAAACAGATACGGACCATAATGGAGGGCTGGGATACTGGGTGCCCTTTTATACATCCAATCAACGTCTTTTACCAGGGGCCGAGGCCGGGTATGCTGCGTCGCTTGTGCGTCGTGGTTGGGGCGCTGAGTTGGATAAGACACTTTATGCAGATACTTTGCTGAGTTTTTATGATCGGGAATTTTCCCGAAATCCCGATAAGAAGGCTGGTTTTTCATTTTCTTATTTTTCCGCATTGAAAAAAAGTAAGGGCGCGGATGCTTTCGTTGAAATTGAGGCCAACCTTCAGGCCTTAGACAATCCGGATCAATGGACAGAAGAACACTTGTTTTTCCTTAGTGCCTGGTATGGTGTAGTTAAGAACCAGGAAAAGGCAGATTATTTTAAAACTAAATCTCGGGAAAAATTTCCCACTGGCCGCTGGGTGCAACGGGAAGAAGCTATTGAATTTTATAAAAAAGTTGGTTCGGCTGAAAAGAAAATATTTTTAGACGAATTTGAAGCTAAGTATCCTGACCATTCAGGTTTTAGTTATATGCGCGGTGTGATTATCGGGGAATATATAAAAGAAGGTTCCTATAAGCAGGCATTTGAATATTTTACGGCTCTTAATGATAAGCCATGGAGTGAACGACCAGTATTTTCCGCTGTAAATAGCCATACAGAAATAGAAAATGATGAATTAGGCTTGGTAAAAGAAATAATAAATAAATCTGTTATTGTCCATCGACAGGAATATGAAGAACCAAGCGCTTCAAAGCCGCGGCTAAAAATTTCGCGTACATGGCAGGAATCTAGAGCAACACAGCTTGCTTTGGCATTGGATGCCTGCGGGCTGGTCACCAATGGAATGGGCAACACTACCGAAGCATTAAAGTATTGTGAAGAAGCATATCAGCTAACCAAAAAGCAGCATAAACAGGTGAACGAGCACTATGCTGCTGTGTTGTTTAAGAATGGTTCCACAGGTGTGGCAAAAGAAATTCTAGAAGAGAGTATTATTAGTGGTATCCAAACTCCAGATATGGAAGAGATACTGAAAGAAATTTTCGTTGACAGCCAAGGCTCAGAAGCGGGGTTTGCATCTTATTATTCTGATTTGAAAACCAAGGCTTTTGGGGATCTCAAGGCCAAAATTGAATCTAAACTGGTAACAGAAAAAGCCCCGTCTTTTACCCTTTCAGATACAGATGGGAAAGAAGTATCTTTATCTGACTACAAAGGGAAAATAGTGATTTTGGATTTTTGGGCAACCTGGTGCGGCCCTTGTAAAGCTTCTTTCCCCGCTATGAAAAAAGCACTTAATAAGTATGAGAAAGAAGTAAAAATCTTATTTGTGAACTCTAAAGAAACGGCAAAAGATAAACTTCAGGCTGTAAAAGATCTGATGGAAAAAAATGACTATCCTTTTCACGTATTGATGGATATTAAGAATGAAGTTTTTGAATCTTATGGAATATCACTTTTACCTACAAAGGTCATCATCGGCAAGGACGGTAATATCCGCCACAGAAGCTTTGGTTTTCGAGGGGAAACGGAACTGCTGGATGAACTGGAAGCGATTATTTCCATCCTCAATTCATGATATTATATCTTATGCTGTTACCCATGGGGTTCTATTTTCTTTAGTTGCTTTACTGTGCCAAAGTTAGGTTTTCTTTTATTTTCTCCATAATTATCAATAAATAGATGTTTTTATAAGTAATTTTTCTTGGTTCTTTTTCATTTACTCTATACATTTTAGTCGGAGTGGGTGAGAATTATATTAATCAAATCAAAAGGAGTTCTTATGTCAAATAAGTTAATGTCAATCGTTTTAGTCGTTTCCCTGCAGTTCATTTTTGCCCAAGAAGGTTATAACCCTAACAGTGATTTTAGTTTGGACTATACCCTGAATGGACACGGGGATGCAAATTTCTCTGATTTCCAGGCCCTTGGTGCACAGAGTGTTCTGGCGGGAATGGATTTTGACGGTGATGGTTTATACGAAATATTATTTTCTATTGATGAAACCCTGGCTCCTGGCGGTCCCGACCCAGGAAAGTTAGGCTGCTATCTTTACGAAGCCGATGGCAGCGGTGGCTACAACCATGTGTGGCATTTCATCACCCCCGATCCTGGAAACAGCCTGCCCGGCATGTTTTATGGTGATATTGATGGTGATAGCTTGCAGGAGATTTACTTTGGTGTACCGCCAGCAGTTGGTTCTAACGATGCCACATGGGGAACATACATTTTTGAACAAAATGCAGACGGGTCCTTCCCGGATGCACCTACATTGCTGTTTCAGTATGGTTTGACATCTGCGGATAATTTTCGTCCATCAGGCTATGCTTTAGCCGATGTGGACGGGGATGGAAAAGTAGAGCTTTGTACGGTCGACCGCGGCACGAGGAAACTATCTATTGATGCACTAACAGGGGCTGACCTTGATGAATTTGCTACTTTTACCAATGAATTTTTAGATACTGAAAACCTAGGCGGCGGCAGCGTCTATAATTTGGACGTTGTAGATTTTGATGGTGACGGTAACCTTGAGGTCTGGGTAAATACCTGGGATAACTTCAGTATGGCTGTTTTTGAAGCTCAGGGAACAGACACATACGCTCTATCTGTAGACTTGAATGGTATGTTTGCTGATGGTGACCCTGCATCCTTTCGGAGAAGTGGGTTCGCATTTTATGATGCTGATGGTGACGGTGATGATGACGCCTGGTTTCCAATGACCAATGGAAAATTGTATTATCTGAATAATACTTTAAATGATACCCTTGTTCTCGCGGATAATCAGACTACGAATGGTGGAGTCGAGGATGGTACTACAGGTTGGGGTTTCTATCCTGATCCTATGGTTAACATGGCTGTTGTAGCTACAGGTGACACAATGTACAACACTGATAGTACATTTACTGCGTTTGAGGGTACCTCAGCGCTTAAGATTTGGGGATTATACGGTGGCGGATCCAACATGGAAAATAATGCGTTTTTTCTTTACACCCAAATGTCTACGATCCCTCAAGGATCGCAGTTTGTAGCATCTGCAGAGTTTTATACCAATAGTGCCGATGATTTAAACCAAGATGAATCGTACGGTGTTCTGTTTGCTAAATATTTTGGTGACAACTATACCTGGATAGGTATGGAATCAGAGGGTTTTGAAGGTATGGCTCCTGATGAATGGCACCATAAGGAACTACTTTGTACGGTACCCGCTGGTGCTACTATTGTCCAAGTAGGTGTAATGCATGTTCAGCCGAGTGATACGTCTGATGGTTCTTTTTATGTCGATGATCTACAATTGAGAATGGTCACGTCAAGTGGCGTTGACCTTATTGTTGCAGGGGATTTTAGCGAAGTTCTAACATTTGGCGCCAGAAGTCGCGGCAGCGACATGGGTGATATTGATGGTGATGGAAAAATGGACATTATTGCCAACACTGGAACAGAAGAAACTGTTATGCGGATGGAATTCATGGGTGGAAATCCGACCAATGCAGCCAACTATGATGTAACTACTATTTTTGAGAGTGTTGGTGAACCTAGTGACCGCTATTATCCGCTTGATATATCTGATAATGATCTTGATGGTGACGGAAACCTGGAAGTGGTACTAACCAACTTGTATGCTGCTGATGCTTCACAACCCCAGATTCTTGTACTGGATAACGATCAATTTCACTGGGATTATGAAGGAGGTAACGAAACAAATCATCTGGCCGCTAACTGGTCCATTGCAGCAGTCGGTTTAAAGTCATCTGCTGATGAAATGTTTCAAGCAGATCCGACTGGTAACAGTAGAACAGCTATCGGTGGTATGGATATGGACCAGGATGGTGCCCATGAAGTAATTGCTACTGATTATGTGGGGCACAGGGTATTGGTTTGGGAATATGATGCTGCTAACAATGCCTTTGATGTAGTGTGGTCTTCCCCTGTGATAGATACTGTCAACCATTCGTATAACCCACGTACAGTAGGTGTAGGCGACCTGGATGGCGATGGTAAAGAAGAAATAGTATTTCCACTGGCTTCAACTGGTAATGAAGGCTGGTGGGTATTTGAATGGGATGGTGTAGTTGGCAGCGACAATTATGGCACCACTTATTCATCTATAAATAGGGTAGAAATAGATACCTGTTGCGAAGGTGATGGAGCTGCATTCCGAGGAGACCATGAACGTACCACGATTGCAGATGTAGACGGAGATGGTCAACAGGAACTGGTTATTATGATCCGTCGCGGTGGAACGCGAGGAACCTTGATCACCTCTGTTAGTGGTGATATTGAACATAATGCTGGTGGTGCAGGCTTTGAAACATGGGTCTCGGAATTTTTCGTTGATCGTGGTAGTTACGGCGGAGGCTCGCCCTACCACTCTCTCCCTGCAGACTTGAATGGTGATGGACACATGGAACTTGTCAACCATACCTGGAACTATTTCAACTTCTATAATATCACATCTACAGCAGCAAATACATATGACATTGCCGAAGCAGGTTCCGAAGGAAGTTATTACCGGGCTACTTATCCCAGTGATCAGGTTTCCCTGTTTGGCGGAGCTGCTGGCGATATTGATGGTGATGGAAATGATGAAGCGTTCTTTTCAAGTTATGGTAATTGGGGGGTCGGCACTGGAGATGTCTATGTTATAGACTATGATGCCGGCGATGATGTACTTACCATTAACGAAGATCATGTTCGTAAAATAGGCAATGCTGGTACTTTCCATGGTACTGTTGGACACGGTCCTTATGATGGTAGCGATAGAAAGTCTTTCTTTGTTGGCCGTGGAAGACCCAATGTCACTGCTTTAGAGTACATTGGCCCTGATCCACGATCCGCTGGCAGCTATATGGAAAAGGTTATCTATTGGGGTGAGTTGGATGTGACCCAGAATACGACCACAACGGATTCAAATGGTACTACCACTGTTTCTAAATCTCAATATTGGGGCTTTGCTGGCAAAATTACTTCAGACTGGAATGGAGTTTCCCTTGATTTCGATATGGATAACAAAAAAGAACTCCTGGTTTCATTTCAGAATGTTCGGGACAGCCTGACACATACAACGGAAACATGGGACGCTACAGGGGACACTTTTGTTGTGGTTACTACAAGGGTTGCTAATCCGAAGGCATGGACATTTGTATTATTGGAAAATCAGATTGCTGAAGTAGTTGGCGTTGATCCGATGGCGTTCATTCTTCCAGAAGACTATCGTTTGGAACAGAACTACCCGAATCCGTTTAATCCAAATACTACTATCCGATATACTATACCAATCAACCGAAAGGTTTCGATCAAGGTGTATAACATAACCGGTCAATTGGTAAGGACCTTGGTTGACAACGAATTGGTTAATGCTGGAACCCACAGTGTAGTATGGAATGGAAAGAACGATTATGGTCGAACAGTTTCCACAGGTATGTATCTTTACAGCCTGGAGTGGGCTGGAATGAAAAAGGTCAAAAGAATGACCCTGGTCAAATAAGCCAGAGAATCCATTCTATAGCAAGTATATAAAAGGGGAGTGCTGGATGGCACTCCCCTTTTAGTTTCTAATACTATGAGAACTCTTTTTATCACGATAAACATCTTGGGCGTTTTATTTGCTGGCAACGGAAAAATCACCGGTATTATAGTTAACAAAGAAACCGGAGAACCACTGCCTGGTGTAAATGTGGTTGTTGAAGAAATTGCTTTGGGCGCTGCAACGGATGTAAATGGGTACTATTTTATCATTAATGTTCCGCCCGGTGATTATACCCTGCAAGCATCCTATATAGGGTATGCTACCCAAAGGGTTCAAAATCTGCGGGTCAATATTGATCAGACTACTTTTCAGAATATTACCATGACGACAGAGGTCCTGGAAGGCGAAGAAATCATTGTGATGGCAGACAGGCCCATGGTCCAGAGAGATCTTACATCCTCACAAAAGATCACCACCGGTGCAGAGATGAAGGAAATGCCTGTGGAATCTTTTCTGGGTGTGCTAACTACCCAAGCGGGGGTGAATCAGGGAGCCGATGGTGCGCTGCACATTCGCGGAGGGCGATCCAATGAGATCGGGTACTATATTGATGGTGTAGCAGTAAGCAATCCATTTTTCACCAATTCACTTGCGATCAATATATCCAATAAAGCGCTGGAAGAGATGAAAGTCGTCAGTGGTGCGTTCAATGCTGAATATGGCAACGCCATGAGCGGCATCGTAAACCTGCAGATAAAAGAAGGCGGTAAAAATTATGAAGGCAGTATATCGGCGTATACGGGCGATTATTTATCCAATGATACGGAACTTTACACCAATATCAATGATGTGAATCCGCTGGCAAACACAATCCTGGATGGTGCTATATCAGGTCCGGTACCCTTAATAGGTAAAGATGGCCGCATTACATTTAATATAAGTGGACGATTAAGCGGTAATGAAGGTTATCTCTATGGCGTACGAGAGCATAACCCCGATGATTACGCATATTTTCCTCCTTCCGGTGATTGGTATGTGGAAATGGGCGGTGACGGAAAATTTGTACCAATGAATCCCAGTAATAATTTTAATGGCTTAGGCAAATTGACCTTCCGCATTACTCCTAAGCTGAAATTATCTGGCCAATTATTGTACGCTGAGAGTAATTGGAAATCATATGTACATAGTTATAAGTATAATCCTGACGGTACCTATAAATATGCGAATCAAAATGCCAATTATTCCGTCAAGATTAATCATGCTATCGGTCTTAGGAGCTATTATGAGGCCAATTTTTTCTTTAGTACAACGAATTATAGCCAATTCTTATTTGAGGATCCATTGGATCCAAATTACGTACGTACGGACTGGATCAATACGGAACCTAGTTCAGCTACTTTTGCTTTTGGCGGCACACAAATGGGCCATAGTTATCGTGAATCAAATTCCGTGGGTGGGAAATTTGATTTTAACAGCCAAATAACATCAAAGCATGAGATTAAAATTGGCACCAGTGTACGGATAGACAATTTAACGGAGGAAAACTACACTGTATTATATAATGACCAGTACCGTACACCAACTGTCCTGCCCGCGAATGAATCGCCATATCATAATCTCTATGATAATGAGGCCATGTTTTTATCGGGGTATATCCAAGATAAGATCGAGTATGCTAATATGGTTATGAACATGGGGCTGCGTTATGATTATTTTGATCCAAAATCGGATTATGTAGCGGATCTTCTGGATCCAGAAGGCAGCAAAACTGTAGCAGATCCCAAGCATATGGTATCACCGCGCTTGGGTATATCATTTCCAATTACAGATGAGGGAATTTTACATTTTTCTTATGGGCACTTCTACCAGATGCCTACCTTGCGCAGGTTATATAAAACGAGCATATTTGGTGCAGGTCTTGCCCCAAGTATCGGTTACGCTGATCTCAAGCCAGAGAAAACAGTAAATTATGAATTTGGTTTACAACAACAGTTTACCAGTATCCTGGCCATTAATATGAGTATCTTTTACAAGGATATCCGCAATCTGTTGGCCCTACAATCGATCCATTATGAATCGGCAAAATATGGCCCATCTGACTATGCAATATATCTCAATAAGGATTATGGCTCGGTGAAAGGAATCACCTTTAGTTTAACCAAACGCTATGATCCAGTAACGCGATTGTCAGCTTGGACTGATTATACTTACCAAGTTGCTAAAGGTAACAGTGTTCGATCAGGTTCTTTTTTCTTCAATTCTCTCACAGGTGAGGAGGAAGAAAAACGTATTGCACCACTTAGCTGGGATCAGCGGCAAATTATGAGCGCCACTTTGATGGTTGGCGATCCAAGAAAATGGTCGATCAGTTTCATTGGTAAATTGAGCAGTGGTTGGCCCTATACACCGGATATACCCAACGCAAATTATGTACCAGAACCAAACAGCGACAATAAACCCTGGCAACGAAATGTAAATATGCGCATCCAGAAAACGTTCAATATACGGAATTTCCGCTTGGTGGCATTTGCTAAAGTTTATAACCTGTTTGATACTCGTAATGAAAGATATGTGTTCGATGATACCGGCAGGTCGGGCTATACATATGGCTATCAATCAAGCCAGGAAACCGATGAATTGATTCGCCACTATAATGAGCCGGGTATACATACCTGGAATGAGTATATGACCCGGCCCTATTATTATACGGCTCCACGATCTGTTTCTGTGGGCCTAACAGTGGATCTTTAAAGATGGCCCAACAAAGATTGATCAGGCTAATCATTATTTTTTTACTGCTTATGTCGGGATTTTCCCATCCGTTAACGGCAAAGAATAGAAAGGTAAAAAAAGGTTCACAGGAATGGTACTTACAGGGACCCAAAAAATCCTGGTCTGATTCTGACCATAAGAAATACTTTGATTGGCAGGAAGGTGTATACAGGGCCATGGCTATCCAGAACGATGATCCTCAGGTTCTACGACGGCAAAAAGCGATAATGAACGGAAATAAGATTACAGCGGAGATTTGGAACTATGGATCCATTTCCAGTCCGGGCAATAAGGTCACTGACATTGTTTGGGAAGGATTGGGTTATGGCTATGAATTTGGTCCATTTATCTGTGCTGAAGTTGAAATTACTCCAAGTAGTCATCAGGACGCCTACTGGCAAGTGAGTGCTGATGGTGATACTACATGGTACGCTCGTGTGATAAGCGATGGGCTCACTTCACTGGGCGGTGAAGTATCTCCCGATGGAACAGAGTTTTGGGGCTGGGAGCCATTGGCTTGGAATGATGATTTCACCATTCCCTATGCTGACCCAAATAGTGACCAACTGCCAACATCCAATGATTTCGATCGCGATGGTGATGGCAAACCGGACAGTTGGCCGACAGGTTGGTATAATGTTGATCTTGAAGAATATGTTTGGCCTGGGGCTCTTCGACAGGGTTCTTCCAATTCGGATCTAGAAATATTCTTTGTTACGGATGATCGTACTAACCGGGAATTTGAATATTATCCATTTCCAGGTGATTCGTCTCGTAAAGGATTGGGTCTGGAAATCGAGTTCCGGTATTATCAATGGGCCAACCCATTAGCAGAAGACATCATATTTTTGATATACAAAGTAACCAATAAAAGTGAGAACGATTTGCATGAGGTGACCTTTGGTATGTGGGGTGATCCCCATATTGGTGGGCCCTCGAACTGGCAGGATGACCTTTCATATTTTGATAGAAATATAAACATGGTTTATGCCTGGGATGAGGATGGTATAAGTGATGTGGCTGGCAGGTCGCCTGGGTATTTTGGTTACAAGTTTTTAGAAAGCCCCGGTCAACCTTATGACGGCATTGACAATGATAATGATGGTATGGTAGATGAAAGCCGCAGTAATGGGATTGATGATGATGGTGATTGGGACGTCGAGAAACATGATGTTGGTATAGATGGTATACCAAATACTGGTGATACGGGGGAGGATGATGGGATACCTACAGCTGGAGATCCGTTTGATCCACGCCAGCCAGGAGAACCGAATTTTGAATGGACCGATCTTGACGAATCTGATATGGTGGGGTTGACCGGATTTGCTTCACCACCATTCACTAGTCAAAACAGGATATCAAATGATCACTATGTGTGGGAAAATCACTTGCAGGCAGGGAAATTTGACTCTGCCAATGTCGACCAGGCGGGTGATTACATTTTCATTTATAGTTCAGGTCCTATGTCTTTACCGGCCGGAGAAGCGCGACGATTTTCGATCGCACTTTTGGTAGGTCAGGATTATGAAGATCTGACACTGAATGCTATTACCGCACAGGATATATATGAAAAAAATTATCAATTTGCAAAACCACCTGATAAACCCATTGTCATGGCGGTCCCAGGCAATGAACAGGTAACCCTGTATTGGGATGCTGAAGCTGAAACATCGTATGATCTGATTAGTGAATCCTACGACTTCGAAGGTTATGTAATCTACCGCAGTATTGAACCTTCCTTCCTGGATCAGCAGACCATAACCGATGCTAATGGTTCAAGATTCCTTTTCGAACCGTTAAAAATGGCAACTGGAGCACCAGCCCGCTTTGACCTTGTTAATGATTACAGCGGATTGAGCAGTATCCCCTATAGCGGAAGGGGAGTATATTATAATCTGGGCAGTAATACGGGGCTCAGGCATTCATTTATTGATTCGAATAATATCATCAATGGTCAAACCTATTATTATGCAGTTGTATCCTATGATCATGGGGATGATAGTCTAGGAATTGCTCCATCTGAGTGTTCGAAAACAATTACATTAAATCCTGAGACAAATGAGGTGATCTTGGATCTAAATACCAAGCAAATCATCCCTAGGGTACCAACTGCTGGTTATGTGCCTGGTAACATCAATGACAATTACGTAGAACATGTCAATGGTGTTGCCACCGGAACAATTATTATAGAAGTTATTGATCCCCGGGCTATCGAAGATGCAAATATGTTTGAAGTTTCCTTCATGGAAAGTCCAACAAGTTATTCCGTTAAGGATATGAAAACGGTAGCGGATGAACTGGTTGCTAAATTGGATCAATTTGTACGCCTGGATTATGGCAATATTGATAGCACTTCTTTTAGTCTTTCAGATTTAAATGGAATTAATACCTATGACTCTGGCATCGATTATGAATTGATTCCGCAATCAGGAAAGATCCGCGCCATACCTGGTGGTGCATTATTAGATGGTGTTACATACCTGGCATCTTATATGTATTATGGTGTTGTAGCGAGCAACTTGCTGAACATGGAAGAATCCAATCCAGTTTTTGATGGTCTGAAGATCTATGCTCAAGATCAGATATTAGCACTGGATGAAACACAAATGGAATGGAGTGCAGGGTCTCCAACCAACTGGGAACCACAAGTAAAACCATTTAATAATATTGGTACAAAAATGTATCCCGCCGATTATGAAATACGGTTTTTTGATGATATTGCAGATTCCAGTGCCAGACCTAATTATGGGTATATCAAAGCAAAATTTCAGGTTTGGGAAACTACAGCAGGTCTGGTTCCTGAACAGAGGAAAGTAATCATACTTGAATTGCCTCCTGAGGACAGTTTGTGGACGCCGGGAGACCGGGCAGTGATTTTGCAGGGAGATGAAACATCTTCCACTTCCTGGGAATTTACCTTTCTCGAACCGGCAGAAGGTGGCATTGCCCCCAATAGTGGTGATATCTATTATATAGCCACCACCAGACCATTTACTGAAGGTGATAAATATCAATTTACAACAAGTGCCTCTACAATCAATAATGAGCAAGCAATGAATGAATTGGACAAGATTAGCGTCGTCCCCAATCCTTATGTTGTTACCAATGTATTGGAACCGCTGGATAGACAGAATCCTCGTGATCGCGGACCAAGAAGAGTATACTTTAATCATCTGCCCAAGGATTGTATCATCAGGATTTATACAATTACTGGTGAACTTGTCAGAACACTGGCCCACCATTCCAGCATGGACGATGGCAAAGAATTTTGGGATTTAACAACGGAGGATAATTTCCCAATATCCTACGGTATTTATTTATATCATGTAGATGCAGAAGATCTGGGTGAATCAATTGGCAGGTTTGCGGTGATAAAATGAAATATATAGGTCTAAAAACTAAAATCATTACTATCATGTTTATTGTTGTGCTTGATACAGGGTTGATCTATTCCCAAAACACAAATACCAATACCATTACCAAACGTGGAACAACAGCAGCGCAATTTCTAAAAATTGGGGTAGATGCTCGTGCTACTGCAATGGGTAATGCATTTACCGCTATGTATGGAGACCTGAGTAATATCTATTGGAATCCTGCTGGCCTGGCCTACTTAGATGGTATCCAGGCCATGATTGTTAATAGCCCCTGGATCGCAGAAACTAAATTCAACTATCTAGCGTTTGCCTTCAATTCCCATGGTATTGGTACCTTGGGGTTCAGTTTAACTAGTCTAACTGTACCGGAAGACATTGTACGTACGGTGGAAGAACCGGAAGGTACAGGCGAACGTTTTGAAGCTGGTGATCTGGCCGTAACGTTATCGTATTCACGGCGGTTAACAGATAAATTCTCAATTGGCGGTAATCTTAAATTTGTACAACAAAAGATCTGGCATTCCATGGCTCAGGCAATTGCTGCTGATCTGGGAGCGCTATTTGTTACACCATTTCGTGACATTCGAATCGGGGCCAGCTTATCCAATTTCGGTAATAGTTTGAAGATGGATGGGAGAGACATGATCATTAGCGTTGACCCTGATAAGCAAAATGAAGGTAATGTAGAATTTGTTAATGCGTTGTATGAAACGGAACAATTCCCGTTGCCGCTTATTTTTCGTGTCGGGATTGCAGGGGAACTGCTTCAAAACGAAAAAATGAGGATATCATTTGGACTGGATGCGTTGCACCCTAATGATAATACGGAAAGCATGAATGCTGGACTGGAATTTGCTTATGCAGAAACATTCTTTTTACGTAGTGGTTACGCCACCCTTTTCCGGGATGCGACAGAAGAGGGATTGACCCTCGGCGGAGGTATTTATTACCGTTTAGGAAAGAGCAATACGAAGCTTAAACTCGATTACTCCTATACAGACTTTGGCAGATTTGATTTTATTCAAAGAGTGACAATCGGCTTACGATTTTAATTGTAATCACTCTCGATATTCATTTTGGTTGAAAATCGAGCAGGGGGAAATTATCCGATGGTGGGTATTTGTAGTGCCACCATTCTTCCGCGTATATTGAGAAACCGCCTACATTGGTCATTAGATTTTTCAACAATTCCCGGTTTACAATGACATGGAGAGGATGGTCCATGTATTCATGGTGTGCTTCAACGCCAAAGAAATCAAAAACGGTGGGCATATCTAATTCTTTTTTTGTGGAAAAATCAATTATGGTTAGATCAACTGCGCCACCACGATTATGAGAAGAGCCAATATTTGGATCAGCCACATAGCGTGGATCAGGTACAATATCCCACATGCGGTATTGAACAGATCGAGGTCGATAACCATCCCAGATTTTCAATCCCAGACCACCAGCATAATTCATCCCATTATGGAATTGTAAATTGCGGAGGCTGTCCTGGACCAGTTTAAGATTTTCAAGGGCGCCAAATGCTAGAAAACACGTATTTGTTGGGTACAATATTTGTTTGGTAAAGTTTTCCGCAGTCGCGTATTTAAGTTCAATTTCAATGTCAGGTATAATTTCTTTTACTTTGACCAGTTTATTCGCAGGTGTTTGCCCTAGTGTAAAACTGCAAGGATATGTAAATATGTTTATTATCAATATGATGGAACATGACTTTGTGAATAAACGAAATATGGATTTATCAGTCATTTAATTATCCTAGTTGATTAATAAAGTCAGTAAAAGAAATATCGTAAGCCCTCCAGCGGCATAGAAATTGATAGGGATCCGCTTTTTCTGCAGCTCTTTAACCAGCGTGTCGCTACCCCATAACCTATTCAATCGATTTTCCTTAAAGACAATGTTTTCTGGGTACAATTCCTTTAGTTTTTTTATTACACTTACTCCTACGTTAAGGCTTTTATAATTATTCCTAGTAATAACTCTGATCTCAATGCCGTTACAGAGCTGATTCTCATACTTGGGTTTATCTGCTACACCGGGAATGGATACAGGTGTAAATGATTTCGGTACAAAAACGACACCAGGCAACTGCAGTTTATTCAGCTCTTGGGAAAGTATTTTACCATCAATCCAGGGAGCACCAAACCATTTAAAGGGATGGTCTGTGCCGCGGCCTTCACTAACATTCGTTCCTTCCAGCAAACACATACCCGGGTATATTAGTGCGGTACCTACGTCAGGTATATTAGGCGAAGGTTTGACCCAGGGCAAAGTTGTTTCATCATACCAGAGGGAAGCATACCAACCTTCCATGGAAATGACACTTAGGGATGGGACAGCAGCAATCCATTGTTCTGCAACAATCTTTTGGGCCAGTTCCCCTACGGTCCACCCATAGCGGATGGGAATGGGATATTTGCCAACGAAGGACTGATATTTCAAATCCAATAATGGGCCTTCGACTATATCACTACGGATTGGATTGGGGCGATCCAATACCAGCACTGGTATATGTAACGCAGCTGCAGCTTCCATGACCAGGCCTAAAGTTGAAATATAGGTATAAAAGCGAGCACCGATATCCTGAATATCATAAATGATCAGGTCTACACCCTGCAACATTTTCGGCGTTGGTTTGCGTGCGGTACCATATAGACTGAATACATCAGGAAGGTCGGCGATCTTTTTATCGTATGTTATTTCTTCATCGGCCTCGCCAAATAGACCGTGTTCAGGGGAAAAAATCACTTTCAGGTGGATGTCATCCAAAGACAGCAGTCGTTTATAATTTGGTATACCATAGCGGTCGATTCCAGTCTGATTGGTGACCAGGGCGATGGTTTTACCAGTGATCAAATCAAGCTTTTTTTCCAGCAGTACATCTAAACCAGTTAGTACCGTAACCTTGTCCACTGGAGGTGTTGTGATGGTTTTATAATATTCAGCCTGGATCTGATGAGTGGATTGCCTAGTCTGGGCTGATAGAAAAGTGATAGTCAAAACCAATAATAATTTCCATTTAAAATATTCCATTATTTTAAAATGGTAATTTTTCTAGTATCAATGGTTTGACCACTGGTTAAAGTTAATATGTATATACCCGTTGGTAATTCTCTGTTGTGATCGTCCAACCCGTCCCACACCCACGTGTGTTTGTATGTACCCGCCAACGAAATATTCACGGTCTTTACTTGCCGCCCCAAAATATCGATGATTGCAATCTGCACAACCTCGTTGTTTAGATCCGTTAGGAATTCTAATGTAAGGGATGAATTTGTTGGATTTGGATACAGTGCATGAATTGATACTGCTTCCGGTAAGGCAACTTGTGAATTATTTGCGATACTGAGCTCAGTTTCATAGAAGTTGAGAATCCTATCAAGCAATTGATCCCGTTTTGATTCGGGATAAATTGTTTCAAAACCAACAGATATAAATACAACACCGCCGTTTTCGCTACTATTGCCGAATGTGCCGGTATAGCTGATGCCCATGCCGCCGCGGGTTGCATAATCTACGTCATTATATTTTGCACATACCTCAGCACCATTAACTGGTTTGATGCCGTCAGGCCAGTCCACATCATAAGTGCCGTGAGTTCCGTTATCAAAGGTGATATCGGATATTCCATCAAACAATGAATTGGTTACACCATAGCCGCTGTAGGTTCCTTGCTGTCCGCCGGCCGCATCGGAGATATAGTTTGCTTTCAGATAGTTCTGGAAGAATTGACCGTCAGAGGTACTGCCTTGACTAGCAAGGTCATAGCCAATCTCTGAACCAGACGCAAAAAGAAACCCCCCATTTTCTAAATACGATTCCACCAGGTCTTGTTCTGCTCCCGTAAATGAGCTGGTAGCTGTACCTTCTTCTCCGAGGATCCAGTCTACAACTGCATAGTTATCGAGGTCAATGTCGCCGTCTATAACTGCTTCGTTGGTTGCGTTATCAAAGGGATAACCTTGTGCATGAAAAGCACTGCCGTGCTGCTTTATATAGTCAAATGTATTGGTAGTGCCATTTACCCGATCAAAGCCATTTATGATCAAACACTTTACATTCCCAGTTGTTGGTATTACACCCAGCAATTCTGTCTGGGGACTGGAACCGAAGTCATTCCTAGCGGAAATAGAAAGAAAATAAGGTTCACCTGCGGTCAGGTTATCAATAATAATTGGTCGTTGAGTGTAAATACCCAATGTATCAAGAGTGTTGTTATCAAGGTAACCTCGTAGTGCGATGTAGATATCAGCAGCTTGCGCTCCCTGAAAGTCTATCATTACATCACCACTACCAACATTCTTGATAATCAACCTGCTTGGTGTTGTCGGCGGTGCATTAGCGCCAAATTTAGCAGAGAGCAAGTCCCAGAGTTCAGGGTTGCTGCCATCATAACCCATTGCCCAAACACCAACCCCTAATAGATCATTATTGATAGCAAAATCATATTTCAGGGATAAGGATAAACTGTCATCATACCAGCCTTGTATCCAGTTAGGGTTTTGATAGCGGTACCATGGTGTCTGTGATGATTCATGCCATAGTTTTCCGTATGATAGTGCATTCCCTTCCATTTCTGCATAGAATTTTGCTGAACCAGTGTCTGTAGTAGATGCACCAGCTGAACTGGATGCAGCCGGCCATTCAAAACCAAAATAAGGACACCCAATGATTAATTTATCAGCCTGGTTATTTGTCTTATTCAAATAATCATTTACTGTCCAGGAAACCGTATATCCACCCCCAGTAAGCGGTGCATTAGGTCCAGTACTTGAACTACCACTGTAATAGTAATCGTACCCCATAATGAACAAGCCATCACTTATAGTAGCTAATGCATTATAATCCCAGCCATCGTTCCAATCAACGGCAGGGGTAGCAAGGGTAACTTGGGATCCTGGAATTTCAGTATGAAAGGTGTTTGTAAGGTCAGTGATGAACTGCACCATATTTTGTTTCTGAGACGCAGGAAATGACTCAAAGTCCACATTGACACCATCGGCGTTCCCAGCCTGTACTTGTGTCAACAGGTTATTAATCAGGTTTTGTCGATAAGTTGCATTACTCAGCAGAGTTACCAGATCACTATTGCTGAAAAGGGTAACGCAAAGCACCACATCTACACCGTTGTTGTGGGCAATATTGATTAAGCCTGTGACCGGCCAGCCATGAAGATTATTTAGATCGCCAGTTGCGGTCGCTTCAGCACTAAAGTAGGCGATGGTTGAGAGCAAGTTGTAGTTATAGTTTTGCCAGGCAGTTCCCATCCAGTAAGGATGATAACCAAACACTTCACGTGTTGGTGTCACATTGCGCGGTTGAACGGGTATAATTTTTTCGTTGGTGCGCTGATCCGGAGGTGCAGTATAGTTATCATTATAGTATTCAAGCTGAATTTGGTGAATGCTGGGGCGTTCCTGCCCAAAGCTGAACAATGACATTGTTATAAAGACCAATATAATTGGACGTACTATTTGCATCCCTTTAACTAATTATCACAATTACGGAAAATATCTTCTATTGTTTCGCGAGATCGAATAAGGCGTGGTGCACCCTTATCAACAAGTACCTCAGCAGGTCGTGGTCGTGTGTTGAACTGGTGGGCCATGGAATATCCATACGCACCGGTATCCATGATAGCAATTAAGTCACCTTCAACTACATCTGGAAAGGGAATATCTACTGCTAGGCGATCTGTATTCTCACATATGCGACCAGTGACATCAACAGTTATATTTTGTTTTTCTGTAACGGCGCCAACCTTGTAGATGCGATGGACTGTACCGTATAGTGCCGGACGCATTAGTGTTTCCATACCAGCATCCAATCCGATAAATGTTTTGTAACTATCCTTTATACCAGTCACCTGGGCCAGAAGTATAGCCGCATCACCTACAAGTGCGCGACCAGGCTCGATGCATAGGATAGGCCAATCATGTTGATGCTGTCCATAGAATTCTTTGAAAACTTCGGCTACCAGATCAAATACATCATTAAAATTGAGTGGATCTTCATCATCAACATAGGGAATGCCGAAACCGCTACCGATGGAAATTTTCAATAATCTATGGTTAATAATATCCTCTATATGGCGTGCTGTTTTAAGAATTAGTTGGGTGTTTTCTCTGAAATGTTTTTGATCAAGAATAGCTGATCCTGAATGGCATTGTAATCCAAAAGTTTTTACACCATCTGTTAAGGCTGATTTATACACAGCAGCGATATTTTCAACAGGAATACCAAATTTGGCTTCGCGACCACCGGTAACTATTTCAGCAAAACGACCTTTGCCGACGCCAGGATTTAGTCGGAAACTTATATATTCTGGAATACAAATATTTTTCAGTCGCGTGAATGATGTCTCATCATCTAGATTTATTTCACAGCCGCTATCAACAGCGCATTGTAAATCATCCATAGATTCATAATTACCAGTATAAACACAATTAGTAAAGGGAATACTGGCCCTTTCGGCCGCCAGCAATTCTCCGGGACTGGAACAATCAGCCCCCAGAGTTGGGAGATGCTGATGCATGAAAGCGAGTAAGTTTGGATTGTTGTTGGATTTTACAGCATAATAGATCTGATATTTTTTAAAATTTGCGCGTAATGCCGTATCAATGCGATCCAGGTTATTGCGTATTTGTTCACCAAAATAGGTATAAAGTGGTGTGCCAAACTCCTCGGAAACATTTTTTAACCTACTGCCATCTTGTACTTCATTTAGTAATGGGTGTTTTGTCATTATTATCTATTCAATATATATCTATCGGTTGAATATAATCGCCTCAGAATTAGGCAGAAAATAATTACTGAATCCTTTGATCAGAAAAAGCGAAATTACGAGCCTATATTTTATATTAATAACTGATGGATCAAATAAAAAATGAGAATTACGTAAACCAATTTTGGGATGACCATATTGTCCCAACTCTAGTGGAGTATATTCGGATTCCTAATAAATCACCGGATTTTGATCCGGACTGGGTTGAAAGTGGTCATATGGCAGCAGCATTGGAGTTGGCTCAAGCATGGGCTGAAAAACATAAACCGGAGCCCAGTACTGTCCATGTTTTTCAGGAAAATAATAGAACACCATTGATATTGATCGATTGTCCAGGTGAAGCAGAAGGAAATATCCTTATGTATGGCCACTTGGATAAACAGCCGGAAATGGAAGGCTGGCGGGATGGATTTGGTCCCTGGACCCCTGTTATGGAAGGAGATAAACTGTATGGCCGGGGTGGAGCAGATGATGGTTATGCAATGTTCGCTGCTACAGCAGCTGTCCGTTCATTAAAAAAACAAGGTATGAAACACCCAAGGATACTCATTTTAATTGAATTTTCCGAAGAAAGTGGTTCGCCAGATCTACCATTTTACATGGATCATTGCAGCGCAGTTATTGGGGTACCTAATCTAGTGGTTTGCCTGGATTCTGGTGCAGGTAACTATGAACAATTCTGGACAACTACATCATTGCGAGGCCTCATTGGCTGTACCGTTCGTGTTGATGTGCTAACAGAAGGAGTTCATTCAGGGTCTGCAAGTGGATTGGTGCCATCTTCATTCAGGGTATTACGGCAGCTTCTTTCGAAGTTGGAAGATGAAAAAACCGGGACCATACTTCTGGATGAACTGACTGTTGAAATTCCGGACCACAGGGTAAAGGAAGCCGTAGATTTAATTGCGGCTATGGATGGTGAAACTGAAAAATTCCCCTGGCATGGATCCATGGACCCTACCACAGAAGACCCCGTTGAAGGGATCCTGAACCGAACCTGGAAACCGGCATTATCTGTTGTGGGGATGGATGGTGTCCCCGCTGTAAAAGATGGAGGTAATGTATTACGACCGTATACAGCATTACGCTTATCGATGCGCATTCCACCTACCCTTGATAAAGAAATTGCAGTAGATGCGATGCGGAAGGCTTTAACGGATGATCCACCTAACAATGCCAGTGTAACAGTTGAATTTGATGAACCTGCAACCGGATGGAACGCGCCGGCATTGGATTCCTGGCTGGATGCTGCTATCCAGGAAGCATCCCAGGCATATTTTAATAAACCAGCCTTGTCCATAGGCGAGGGTGGCACCATACCATTTATGGCCATGCTGGGCGAGAAATTTCCGCAAGCTCAGTTTGTCATTACGGGCATCCTTGGACCGCAATCCAATGCCCATGGCCCTAATGAATTTGTCCATATACCCTATGCTAAAAAGCTTACCGCCTGTGTTGCCTCAATTCTGCATCAGTTTCCGAATAAATAATTAATGAAATATCTACCAGTCATTTATGTTATTGCAGTGCTTATTGTAGGAGCGTGTAATCAAAAAACAATTGAACAAACACCGGTAAAAGAATTCCCCAACATAACGGTTGCTGATGTCCAGAAAAAAATAAACGCAAAAAATAATATTCTTTTATTGGATGTACGTACTGCAACTGAATTTGACGGACCTTTGAGTCACATAGCCGGTGCAGTATTGCTCCCAATTCAGGAATTAGAGCAACGGGTTGATGAATTAAATGAACATAAGGAAAAGGAAATTATCGTAATATGCCGCAGCGGGAACAGATCGCAGACCGGTACACGCATATTAATTTCGCATGGGTTTAATGCGGTAAATATGTTGGGTGGCATGGAAGCATGGAATGCTGTGCAATGAATGCTAATTTCAACAAATTTAGGATAACAACTTCATGAGTTATGGCTATAAACGAACTGTAGGTATTTCATTTGTAAATACTGAAAATAAAATACGCTAGCCAAATGATGATCATAGTTGATAGTGATAATCTTCGCGATTTAGCTGAGCAAGTAAATACGTTATTACAAAACGCAGTAGATGCAGTATAAATTGAAAGATAGGAAATAAAACGTAACTATGTCATATAGAATAGGACTTGATCTAGGTGGAACAAAAGTACTAGGGATTGTTACGGACAGCGACCATAAAGTGGTTCACCGGAAAAAACACCGCTTATCAAATAGGGCAGATATCTCAGTAGTCATGGACCAGATAAGCAATGTATATACTGCGCTTGTTGAGCAAGTGGATGATGAAAAAATCGCATCAGTGGGCATTGCGCTGCCAAGTCCGGTAGATAATAAGCTTGGCCATGCGAAACATCTTACTGCATTTCAAGAAAAAGAATTACCAGTCCGGGATATGCTCAAGGAAAGGACCGGTGTGGATGTAAAGTTGGGTAATGATGTGAATATGGCAACTTTGGCAGAGTATAAATTAGGTGCTGGTAAGGGGGTTTCATCATTGTTTACTTTTTATCCCGGCACTGGTCTTGGCGGAGGCTACATTTACGAAGGCAAACTGGTAACCGGTTTTAATTCTACTGCCGCAGAAGTTGGTCATGTGGTCATTGACATAGATGGTCCTTTATGTAAATGTGGTCGCCATGGATGTTTAGAAGCAATTGTGAGTTACCATGGTCTTAAAACAATGCTTGGTGAAAAGTTGGCTGCTGGTGCGGTATGCCATATTGATCCTAGCAGTTTTCGTGCAACCGATATTTTTAAGGCCTGGCGTAAGGGCGACCCGGTGCTGTCTGAATTGCTTGAGTATCAAGCGCGAGCGCTAGGTATCGGTATTGCCAACGTCATCAATATCACTGGTGTCGAACGTATTATACTTGGAGGGACCATTTACCATGAGTTGCAGGATGACTTGCTGCCTATTATAGAAAAGAATGCGGTCAAATATGCCATTGGGAATGGGATGGATGGTGTCGATATTCTTTTGAATGAATTAGGGGATGAAGCACCGGCGCTGGGCGCATCCATGCTTGATTAATTCTATAAATCTGGTAGCAAAGCAACCAGTTATCTGCTAGTTGATTATCACTATGGAAAATAATTAGTATGTTCAATCGCCAAAAAATTGGTATTGTATTAGGGCTATTTGTCTTTGTAACAATATTACTACTCCCGGTACCGGAAGGTATGAATCCTCAGGCCATGAGAGCAGCAGCAGTTGCGATGCTGATGGCCGTATTTTGGGTCACGGAAGCAATCTCAATATTTGCTACTTCATTTATTCCTGTCGCACTATTTCCGATATTTGGTGTACTTAATGCCAACCATATAGCTGCTAGCTATGGGCATCATATTGTGCTGTTAATTCTGGGAGCTTTCTTTGTAGCCAAAGCGATCGAAACAAATAATTTGCATAAGCGTATTGCCCTGGCGACCATACGGTTGATCGGCACGAGCAGGCAGCGTATCATTTTGAGTTTTATGATTTCCACGGCATTTTTATCAATGTGGACTTCCAACAATTCAACCACATTAATGATGTTGCCCATTGGTCTGGCTATCATCCAAAGGGAAAAAGTCCTGGGATCAAAGAACGTGGCGTTTGGCAGTGCACTTATGCTTTCGATTGCCTATTCTGCAAGTATAGGCGGAACCGGCACCCTGGTGGGGACACCGCCAAACCTTTTGTTTGTGAGCACCATGCAGGAAATATTCCCAGATTCTCCCGATATTGTATTTACTGACTGGTTGAAGATAGGATTACCATTTGTGGTCGTATTTTTACCCATAGCATGGTTTTATATTATCAAGTATTTCAAAGTGGATGGCGGTCTCCATGGTTCAGATGACATCATTGAAAATGAGTACCGTGAACTGGGCCCAATGTCCGTTGCTGAAAAACGGGTCCTGGTGATCTGCATTTTCTATGCCCTGGGGTTTGTTTTTCGCCGGGATATGCAGATCGGTGAGCTGACCATTCCTGGCTGGTCAGATATTCTTGGTGTTCAAGCATTTGTAAAAGATGCAACTGTAGCTTTTATTGCGGCTTTATTGTTGTTTCTATTGCCTAATGGATCAGTCAATGAAGATGGTAATCATAACAAGTTGCTTGAATGGGAAGACGCTAAAACCATTCCCTGGGGTATTGCCATGCTGATTGGCGGTGGCCTGGCGATTGCAGCGGCTTTTAGAGAATCAGAGCTCATCGCCTGGATTGGCTCGAACCTGGATTTGAGTGGTGTTTCAGTATTTCTAGTTTTATTACTGGTAGTAACGGGGATGGTTTTCGTCACAGAAATAAATTCTAATACAGCTACAACGGCGGTGTTTCTCCCCGTATTAGCTGGGGTATCACAAGCCGGTGACTTTCATCCATATTTATTAATGATACCGGCAACCATCGCAGCTTCCTGCGCCTTTATGCTGCCTTCGGGCACCGGTCCCAATGCCAGTATCCTGGCTAGCGGTCAAGTTACAATTCCTGAGATGGCGAAGTGTGGTTTCGGGCTGAACATATTAGCGATTATTGTGATTGTATGTCTGCTGTATTTTATAATCATGCCCATATTTGGGGTTAGCGGCATAGCTCCAAATTGGATGTAAGAAGAATACTTTTGACCTTTTCATTAAGACCTGAATAAAAGTTTTGAGCTTTAACTTTATTAAACCATTATTTTTTTTGAGAATATTTTATTTTATCTTCATTGCCCTGATTTGGGAACTTTTTTTTCAAAATATCGTATTGATTTTCATTAGAGATTGGGAGGGAATATTTCATGATAAAAGTTAGGAATTTGTCCAAAAACTATGGTGATGTAGAAGCGGTCAAATCCATAAACTTTGAAATACAGGATGGTGAAATTGTCGGATTTTTAGGGGAAAATGGTGCTGGTAAAACCACTGCCCTGAAAATGATAACCGGGTATCTGGCGCCTACCAGTGGCATGGTGGAGGTTAATAATCTAAATATAAGTGACCATGCCCTGGAAATACAGACCCAGATCGGTTATTTGCCGGAATTGAACCCGTTGTATCCAGAAATGACTGTATTTGAATATCTTGAATTTATTGCCAAGGTTCGCAAGATCACAGGTAAGCAATTTCGTGATGCGTTAAGTCGCGTTGTAGATAAATGCGGGCTGCAGGGAGTTGTACATAAACATATTTCTTCCTGTTCCAAAGGATACAAACAAAGAATTGGACTGGCGGGATCCATGATCCATGACCCAAAAATTCTAATTCTTGATGAACCAGTCACCGGATTGGACCCAAACCAGATCGTTGAAATTCGCGAACTGATTAAAAGCCTGGGTCGCGAAAAACTCGTATTAATGTCCAGTCATATACTCCAGGAAATCCAGGCAACCGTTGGCCGGATTATGATCATACACCGGGGCGAAATTGTAGCCAACGGCACCAATGAAGAATTGATGAGCAATTTTAGGGGCAATACACTGTTAAACCTGGAAGTTAAGAATGCTAATGAAACTAGCTTGAAAGACCTTTCAGTTGCTGTGCCTAATATGGATGTTGTAAATCTTGAGGAAAAAACAGGTCGCCATATTCTTCAGATTGAGTATGCACAAGATGTTGATCCACGGGAAGACCTGTTTAATTATGCTGTAAGTTCAGGTTGGGTGATCTTGAAAATGACACCAACGACAACTGACCTGGAAGATATATTCCGGAAACTTACAATGGAGGATCAAGCTAATGCATAATACACGGACGATATTTTTACGTGAGATCCGAAGTTATTTTAACAGCCCAATGGCCTATATATTTCTAGTAATATTCGCAATCTTTAACGGATATTTTTTTACGAGTACATTTTTTCTTTATAATCAATCAGACCTGCGTTCGTTGTTTAGTGTTGTACCTATGGTTTATCTTATATTTGTACCAGCGATATCAATGGGGCTCATTGCGCGGGAAATAAATATTGGTACGATGGAAACGATTGCAACTCTACCACTAAAAACATATGAATTTGTTCTTGGTAAATACCTTGCTGTTATCAGCCTAATACTGCTTGGATTAGTAGCGACTATTATCCACCTTTTTACCTTAATGAAATTCGGATCGAAGATTGACTATGGTGCATTGCTGACTGGCTATATTGGCCTGGCCTTAGTCGGATCTATGTATGCAGCTATTGGTACGTTTGCTAGCAGCATAACAGATAACCAGGTCGTTGCCTTCATTATTGGTGTATTTATCGTATTGATATTTTTTCTGATGGGATTTTTTCTGCCGCTTGTTCCAACCAATTTGGCAGGAATAATCCAGTACTTGAGTGTTGATTACCATTATTCCAATATTTCCCGCGGCGTAATTGATTCCCGCAACCTTGTTTATTTCTTTTCGGTTATTGGTTTCTTTTTGGCCATGACTGTACAATCATTAGAAGTAAGGAAGTGGAAATAGTCATGAATTTCGATATTCGTAAATCTGTAGCTGTACCTGCAGTAATTTTAATTTTTGCACTAGTGCTCCTCAATCTTATTGCCCGAAACTGGTATCACCGAGTTGATCTCACCGATACAAAAATTTACTCGCTTTCATCCTCCACAAAACAAGTAATCGAACGAATTGATGATCTATTGAATGTAAAAGTCTATTTCTCAGATAATCTACCCGGTGAATATGGTAATAACCGTCGTTATTTGCAGGATATACTTGAGGAATACGCCGCTATTTCTAAAGGTAATATACGTTTTGAATTTTTCGTACCTGATACAGATGAGGAATTAGAGCAGGAAGCTCAGAAATCTGGGGTGCAACCAGTACAATTACAAGTGATAGAGAAGGATGCGGTGGTAGTAAAAAAAGTATTTATGGGTGTAGCTATTTATTTTGAGGATCAGCGTGAAGTAATACCTGTAGTGCTATCCACTACTGGTTTGGAATATGAAATTACCACACGTATCAAAAAACTAGTTGAAAAGAATAAGAAATTTGTTGGCATTATCAATACTGGACAGGATGGGGTCCAAACCAATACGTTATCACAAATATTGCGCCAGCGTTATGAAGTAAGGCCGGTCTATATCTCTAATGAAATACCTAGTAATATTAATGTGCTTATTGTTACCGGAGTAAAAGATTCACTTGAAGAGGGTAGTATTGCAAATCTAGAAAAATTCTTGGAGAATGGTGGCAATATGTTTGTTGCCCAAAATCCTTTAGACGTAGACCTTCAAACTCAAAGAGCAGAAGTATACAAATCGAATATTTTTGATCTATTTAAGCCTTATGGTTTGTCGGTAACTGAAAACCTGATTTTAGATAAAAGCTGTGGTAGGGTTAATGTTATGCAGGATATGGGTTTTATTCGTATGAATGTGCCTATGGCATACCCTTTCTTACCAATCATACGATCCTTCAATACGGATGAAGCGCTGGTAAGTGGCTTGGAACAGGTGCATGTATTCTTTTCAACGGAAATTAAATTTGATTCCGTAGCTGCAAACGTAACCACCATACCTCTATTTTCTTCATCGAAAAAATCTGGATTAATGTCGGGATTTTACAATCTGAATCCTGATCCTAAACAGAATCCCCAATTACGAAATTTGAATCAACCGGGTAAAGTAATAGCGGCAAGATCTGAACTCGTAGATGAGGAAACAGGGGTTGTCAGTCAATTAATTTTGGTGGCTGATAATCGATTTCTGTCTGATGATGGTGGTGGTGCCGTGCAGGAAAATCATATTTTTATGATGAATGCAATTGACTTTTTAATGGGAGATAGAGACCTTATTGCACTCAGATCCAGAGAGATAACTGATCGAAAACTTGATGAGGAAAAGGTTACGGATGAGGCCAAAAGGACATGGAAATGGGTCAATGGATTACTGCCCTCATTATTAATTATCGGATTTGGATTTTGGCGTTTGCGGGGAAATAAACGACGCGCAAAACACATCGAGGAATTGTATGACTAAGAATATGAAAATTTCCGCTGCAATTTTTGGTGTGGTTGTCATTTTGTATTTTATTAGTCAATCAGGTCAAAAGAAGCACCACACTCAATCAAATAATGTGTTTTCTATTGTAATGGAAGAAGTATATCGATTCGATGTACAAAAAGACTCATTATATATTGCTCTGCAGCGAAAAGATACTACCTGGCAGATTACAGGCAATGATTCATTATTAATCCAAGCAAATAGAATCAATGATGTAGAAAATAAGATATTAACTATTAAACGGGAGTCTGTCGTATCTAAAAATCCAAGTAAATGGAAATCGTTTAATGTAGATGACAGCCTGGGTACAAAAATAACCTTTTATGGTTTTAATGATGAAGTGTTAGGTGAAGCAATATTTGGGCGATCCAAGTCAGACTGGCAACGAAGTTATGTGAGATTAATTGGTGAGAACAATGTATACATGACGAATGAAAATGTCATAAATAGACTACAAACAAGACCGACATTCTGGGGCAAAAAACCACCACCACCCCCTCCAGAACCTGCAGAAGAATCGGAGCAGGAAGATTCTTTGCCAGAAGTTGAGAATAATGCCGGGTTGAACGGTGAAGACGCTGAACCAGAATGAGGTATTTTACCGCCCTTATTATTATTTTAATTATTACCCTGTATGGGCAGGAGAAACAGGACAAAGAAACTATGGCAAAGAAAGTTACTAAATCAGAATCAGAATGGGCAACATGCCTGATGCCAGATGAGTACCGCGTACTGCGAGAAAAAGGTACTGAAATGGCATTCACTGGTAAATATTTTAACCATAAGGATGATGGTACGTATATTTGCGCAGCCTGTGATTATGAATTATTTAGTTCCAATACCAAGTATGATTCTGGTACGGGCTGGCCCAGCTTTTATGCGGCTCTAGATAAAGATCGTGTTCTAGAAAAGACGGATAAGGCCTTGGGCATGATACGCACAGAAATACTGTGTGCGCGCTGTGAATCCCATTTGGGTCATTTATTCCCTGATGGCCCCAGACCCAGCGGTTTACGCTATTGCGTCAATTCAATATCACTCGATTTTAAAAAAGCTGAGTAGAAATAAAGGATCTGTATTTTGGAATTACTGCACTTTCCCGCCTCGGTATAGATTTTAATCCCTAAGTATATTATATTTCTGTGCCCGCTTTGGGGCAGGAATCAATATTTATGTTAAGACAACCTCGGGTCATAATAACATTTCTTTTTTTTGTATGTGTAGTGTGTGGGCAGAATTTCCGCACAGTTGATGATATCAAAGATGATTGGCAGGAGCATACTACTTTCCAAAAGCACGAACTATTATCATTCTGCGATTTTTTAATTGATGGTGGCCACTACGAAAGAGCATTGCTCAGTCTCTTTCAGTATTTATATAAATTTCCAGGAGACAGTCTGGAAGTGCCAGTGCTTTATCATATTGCCAGGAGTTACGATCTGTCCGGAAATCCCATCTTAGCCATTCGCTATTATGATCAAGTCATCAATCTTGCAGATGAAAATTTCCGGGTTGCCCAAGCTGCAAATTACCGCAAACTTATTATAAAATATTACCAGGAAGATTACGAAAGTGTCCTGGAAGAAACTGACAATGCAACTGATCCTTATCTGATTACCTTAAGGGGCTATATCTACCTCAAAGATTTGGACTGGATATCTGCTCGCCAAGCATTTTTATCAGCGGATGAACGATTTAACCATCGACACTATAGCGAACTCATTGCCCCAATTATGCAGTCCATTGATAATGCTGCTGAAGTACCAATGAAAAATAAATGGCAGACATTGGCCGCCTCTTTAGTGCCGGGTGGAGGACGAGCTTACTTAAGAGAGTGGGGTAATGCAGGCGGCGCCTTGGCATCCTTTTTTCTTGTAGCAACCCTGGCGTCATCAAATACTGGTCTGATGCAATCTGGAAATCTATCCCTCGTTGACAACCGCAATGAATTGATACCGCAAGGAGTCGGTTATAAATTAGATGATAACGATCTTCCGAATAGTCCATTATCCTTTGGCCTGCCGACAAAAGTTACATTGTCAAATACTAACAAAAATTTGATATATACACCAGCGATTCTGGCAGCGAGCATTTATGTTGGTACAATCTTAAAGACCTACCAGGATGTGGACAATGCCAACCAGCGGTTATTTCGTAATCATATCAACACCACAATTGCCAAGACACCGCTGGAGTCATTCATGGATTTTGCGGAGCCAAATCTGGTAGCAAATTGATATAATATTATTATTAATTATATAGTTGACTGAATAGGATATAAAAAAGTAATTTTCGCGGCTGTACTCTAAATAAAATCGTACAGCATCTTTCTATAGTTTTTTGACAATTTGGTATGCGTGGTCCAATATTAACTTTGAGAGTCAAAGTAGACGATAAATATATCAAACATACAATGGAGAGTTTGATCCTGGCTCAGGACGAACGCTGGCGGCGTGCTTAACACATGCAAGTCAAGGAGAACGGATCCTTCGGGATACTAGTAAACTGGCGAACGGGTGAGTAACACGTAGGTAATTTACCCTGGAGATTGGGATAACCCCGGGAAACCGGAGCTAATACCGAATAATGCAGCGGATCCTTCGGGATATGTTGTTAAAGCGGGCTTCTGCTCGCACTTTAGGATAAGCCTGCGCCCGATTAGCTTGTTGGTGGGGTAATGGCCTACCAAGGCGATGATCGGTAGCTGGTCTGAGAGGATGATCAGCCACACTGGGATTGAGATACGGCCCAGACTCCTACGGGAGGCAGCAGTGGGGAATTTTGCGCAATGGGCGAAAGCCTGACGCAGCAACGCCGCGTGATTGATGAAGCTTTTCGGAGTGTAAAGATCTGTCGTGAGGGAAGAATAACTTGGATGCAAATAGTTTTCAAGTCTGACGGTACCTCACAAGAAAGCACCGGCTAACTTCGTGCCAGCAGCCGCGGTAATACGAGGGGTGCTAGCGTTGTCCGGAATCATTGGGCGTAAAGGGTCCGTAGGTGTCTTTGCAAGTCGTTTGTTACATTCACCGGCTTAACCGGTGGCCTGCAATCGAAACTGCAAGGATAGAGTTCGAGAGAGGAAAGTGGAATTCCTGGTGTAGCGGTGACATGCGTAGATATCAGGAGGAACACCAATGGCGAAGGCAGCTTTCTGGCTCGATACTGACACTGAGGGACGAAAGCGTGGGGAGCAAACAGGATTAGATACCCTGGTAGTCCACGCCGTAAACGATGAGTACTTGATGTCGGAGGATTCGACCCCTTCGGTATCGTAGCTAACGCGTTAAGTACTCCGCCTGGGGACTACGGCCGCAAGGCTGAAACTCAAAGGAATTGACGGGGACCCGCACAAGCGGTGGAACATGTGGTTTAATTCGATGCAACGCGAAGAACCTTACCTGG
>SCKQ01000063.1 GCA_004124535.1 Fidelibacterota bacterium | reverse complement strand
CTACCGAAAGTTCTGCAATTATCAATATTGATGACCAGGGCTACGTAATTGGCACCGATGTAAATGCGGTAGTGGTGACACCCAATGCCCCGGCGGCTGGTTATCAACCACCCCAATTGACAGAAATCGATCATATTGACGGACCAGGAACTGGTTCAATCTCTATTGAAATTATTGATCCAGCCTACGTGAAAGAAAGTCATACCTACCAGGTAAGATTTCAACATGAAGGTCCTTTTCAAACAACCTCTTATTCTGTTTTTGATATGCAAGAGAATCCACTTGATACGTTGATCGCGAACAGTCCTTATGTATTTATTGACTCCATTTTAATCGATCCTATATTGAATCGTTATAAGCATATCCCTCAAGAAGGTGATCTTTTTGATGGAATGAGGATATTGGTAGAGAATGATTTAATTGTATTAGATACGGTTAAAAAAGGATGGACTGAAGCAAGCCAGAGTAACTTAAAGTACAGAATTAGTTTAACATCACAAAGTATACTGTACCCGGTAGATTACGAAATCAATTTCTTTGATGCAACGGTGGATACATCAACCTATGGCAGTCCAACTAACTTTAAAGTATGGAACGTGACGGAAGAAAAATGGATCGAATTCTATTTTAGGGATCGTAATGATAATGGAATTCCTGACAAAGCCCAAGAATACATCTTTATGTGGGAGACGGTAGATGAGATCGCAGTAAAAACCTGGAAAGTAGTTTTTTCTCCACCTGATCCAATAATGGATACAACCTGGATTACTCCTGACAGCATGATCATTGTCGAAACTCCAGAGGACACAATTCTTCCTGCCGCCGGGGATATATTCCTGATCAGTACATATAAACCGTTCCGCGGAGAATATGGGGATAGTCTCAATTCAATAATGGGTGATATTTTCGAATTTACTACCAAAGCCGCCATGATTGATAAACAACAAGCAAAATCCGGATTAGATCAGATTGCCGTCGTACCTAATCCCTATATCGTTTCCGCTACTTGGGAACCGAAAAGCCTTTTTTCAACAGGTCGCGGAGCAAGGATGGTGGAATTCATTCATCTGCCAAAAGAGTGTACAATCCGAATCTATACGGTGCGTGGATATTTGGTGGACACGATCCATCATAATAAATATATAGATGATGGTAGTGAGTTCTGGGATTTAAGAACGAAAGATGGAATGGAAATTGCTTACGGACTTTATATTTTTCACATTGAAGCACCGGGAATTGGTGAAACCATTGGAAAGTTTGCGGTGGTTAAATGATCTTCATCAAACAAATTCTTCATAAAGCAATACCATACTGGTTCCCTGAAAAAAATTGCAATCTTTCCGGGTTCAAATCGTTGAGTTACTATTTTTTAATAATAATCCTATCAAATCCTGTCTTCAGTCAGTTCGCTATTAATGTGTCAAAGGTAGGGACAACCTCTGCGCCGTTTCTGGAAATTGGTGTTGGATCCAGAGCCATAGGGATGGGTAGTGCGTTTGTTGCTGTTGCCGATGATGCCACGGCATTATACTGGAATGTTGCAGGATTATCGCGCTTGACGCAAAATGAAATGATTTTTATTCACTCCGAATGGTTAGCGGACATCAAATATGATTTCGTGGGGGGCGCTTTTCCTTTGAGTAGTTTTGGGATCATAGGCATCAGCATTATATATCTGAGCACTGATGAAATGAAAGTGAGGACAGTTGATGAACCGGAGGGGACAGGCGAAAGATTTAGTGTGGGTGATATAGCAATGGGTATCGCCTTTGCTAAGAACCTCAACGATAGATTTTCAATTGGGTTTAATGCAAAATATATCCAACAAAAAATCTGGCATATGAATGCAACTGGATTTGCCATTGATATTGGAACTTTATTCACGACTCAGTTTGCAGGTATGAAAATCGGCATGAGCATTTCCAATTTTGGAGGTAAAATGCAAATGTTTGGGAAAGATACATTTGTTAATTATGATCTGGCACCCACTCAGGAAGGGAGTAATGATCGAATACCTGCTAACTTGAAGACAGATAAATTCCCATTACCTCTTCTTTTTCGAGTTGGATTAGCGATGGATGTTATTAAATCCGAATCCAACCACTTAACTATTGCCATGGATGCAGCTCACCCAAATGATAATACAGAATACATGAATTTCGGAATGGAATATACCATAAATAATTGGTTGTTTATAAGATCTGGCTATAAAAATATATTTATGCTAGATAGTGAAGAAGGCTTGACTCTGGGAGCAGGATTGAATTATAAAATCAACAGAGCTGTATTAATGAAAATAGACTACAGCTATCAAGATTTTGGACGGTTAATCAATGCTCAGAGGTTATCATTAGCCTTAGAATTCTAAGGTTTAATCCTTTCGCTGATATAAAATGTCCCGTGCATTTAAATAATCATGGGTGTTGATCTTAGTCACATGCCGGGCGGATTTCCACTATAAGTGCGGATTATCCCGACTGTTTGGAATGACCGCACAACCGACAATTCCCCTTTTGAGAGGGGTTGATTCCATTTCGGTTATCCGGTAGGGAAGACAGTTTGTCCCAATATATCGAGAGCGTCTGTAAGTGACGTTGGAGCCTTTGGGAAGCCCATGCTTGCAAAAGAAACAGATGTATTAAAATGAAAAGAATACTGAGAATCAAAACACTGCTGCCATATTTAGCAGTGGTGCTGGCAGTTAACCACAATGCCTTTGCACAGGTTTTTGTATTTCCCAAATTCTTGAATTTCGATGAGGTAATGTTTGGGCAAACCGTATCACGATTCCTTGTCATATCGAACCAAGGAGATACAACTATTGTTGTAAATGATATTAATTTATCTCACTCTTATTTCCAAGTTTCAGACACCTCGTTTTTTATAGATCCATACGATAGTCAAATTGTAGTTGTTACTTTTTCTCCACAAAAGCAAGGCGTAGCTGATGGAACTGTGAGTATTTTTGTAAATGTTTCATCTGATACAACGTTAGAGGTAGACTTAACCGGATGGTCTCCAATTGATCTGAACAATGAATTGCTCAGAAACGAATTTTCGATGCCTATATCCTTTAACTTGCAGAAATCAAGAGAATTTCTTCTCCATCTGCAGGTGTCCTCTGAGACCAGCTGGTCTATCCCCGACTCAGAAAGTGCTGTACTGACGATCTATATCGATAGTACAGGTGGCTCTCAAAATCAGGACATCGTTCTATTTAAAGGTGATGAGTTTTTCATATATAAGGTATCATTAGGGAGAATAGACAGTGGAAGCCATTCTATAGCGGTTTATTTCAACGGAGATAAATCCACTCTAGGCGCACATTATGTTTATCTGGAGAAATGCTATATCATTCCCGTACCTTTAAGCGACCAGAACTACGACATCTATCGATTTTCCCCCATTTTGTACGGCAGGAATCTGATCAGCGATGATGAGAGCAATCACACGGACACGCCGCTTTTGCTGTGGCACGAAGTTGAATATGACGGGGTAAACAAGTGGATCGTATACAGCATGATTTGGAGCAACGAAGATGGGGGTACTAGTAGCATTGATTTGATGTCCCGGTGGGGTCGCACAACAGATATCGAATGGATTTATAGAGTGAAAGTCGATCCCGGAGGAAACGTTCTTCAGGAATATTTTCAGGGTCCAGGGCATTCTACTTCGATTTTTCAAGGTAATAGGATTAATGATCACCCGGTTTTGAAAACGGTTACCATAAATAATATGGTGAGCGATGAAGGGGTATCAAATTATAAATTTTTTCTTTCTCCCGAAAGGGGCAAACATGAAATACACTCACGGGAAATCCTTATGGATGAAGATCCATGGACTTATGAAATCATGGCTTTGGAAATGATCGCTGAGGGTAAATATGAAAGTCCGGCTGACCCTTTTAGTTTGGCTGTAAGCGATGCCCGTAATTATCTTTACCTTGAATTCAATACACAAATGGTTGGATCCGGCTTAAGATTAACTTTCGCAACGAAACTAGGAAACGAGGCGTATTGGTACTATTCAGATCACGATTACTCCTCTGTGGCTGCCGTGAATGCGGCAGGGTGGAGACGGTCTACCATTGAACTTCCACCAGAAACTGCTCTTGAGGATCTTGACTCATTAAAAATAATGGGCTCTGCTTCCGGTTCTTTTTCTATTACTTTTGAGGAACTTTCTAAAGTTTTTTTGTTAGATGAAGACTTTACGCTGTTGGAGTCTCCCTTATTATTCGCTGAAACTTTTGTTTTGAATGAAAGCAACAACTCGATCCAGTTTGCCTTTGACGAATTGACTTCTGTAGCTGGAGAAGAAGTGGTTTATAAACCAAAGATATTCTTATTATCTCAAAACTATCCAAATCCTTTTAATTCAATAACTAATATACAATACCAGCTCCCAGCGTCTAGTGAAGTACTCTTAACGATATACAATATACGTGGACATGAAGTTTTACATTTGGTTGAAAATGAACAGCCGGCTGGATATCATCAAATCACATGGAAGGCTACTAACGTTGCATCAGGAATGTACTTTTACAGGATACAGGCGGGTAAATTTGTGCAGACCCGGAAGATGATCCTTTTGAGATAGCGGGGTGAAATAATCATCATGAAATTAATTCGATATTCTGGTAATCCTATTCTTAAGCCGCGTGGGGACGATTGGGAGTCCGTGGCTGTTTTTAATCCGTCAGCGGTGTACTATGATGGGAAAATCCATCTCCATTATCGGGCTGTGGGCGAGTATTACCCCTATACCTCCCGTCTGGGATATGCTGTCTTTGATAAAGAGCTTAATTTAATCAAGCGATATCAGAATCCTGTTATGGAGCCGGATTGGAAGAGGTGGGAAAGATCAATTGAGGATCCCCGGGTAACCATGATTGACGATGTATTTTATTTGACTTATGTAACCACACCAACGCCCAGCCCGCCCGGGGGTGTACGGAGACGATTAGGGATTCCCAAACCGGAACAAAGTGCTTCTCCCCGAACGGCCTTGGCTAAGATGAAGGATTTTACGGAGTTTGAGCGTTACGATATCATCACTCCGGTTGGCGCCGATGAACGGGATGTTGTCTTTTTCCCTGAAAAAATTGGTGGCCGTTATGCGGTCATCCATCGACCGGCTAACTGGGTGGGTGAGGGATATGGTTCCAAAGGACCAGCCATCTGGTTTGCCTGGATGGATAGTCTGGACGGGAAAATGATGGAGCATAAACTGGTGATGAAAGCAGAAGCAGAATGGGAAGGGGATAAGTTGGGTGCCGGTCCGCCACCGGTTAGAACTGACGCAGGCTGGTTGTTAATTTACCATGGCGTTGATCAAAACAATATTTATCGCTCCGGAGCAGCTCTTTTGGATTTAAAAGAGCCCTGGAAAGTCATTTGCCGGACGCCAGATCCGATTCTGGAACCGGAAGAGGATTATGAGTTGGAAGGAGATGTTCCAAACGTGGTATTCCCGGAAGGAATGGTAGTATTAGACAACCAACTTATCGTTTTTTATGGAGGCGCGGATAAGGTCTGTTGTGCAGCTTTTGTTGATTTGGATAGATTTATTGATAACTTACTCTTAAAAGGAAGAAAGGAATTATGAAACTGAAGCGTTTTTCAAAGAATCCTATCTTAAAACCGATTAAGAAGAATAAGTGGGAAGGCGGTGCCGTCTTTAACTGTGCAGCGGTGTTTGATGGCAAGATGGTTCATTTACTCTATCGCGCTATAGGCGAATATGACATTTATATTTCCAGTTTGGGTTATGCTGTAAGTAAAGATGGGTTCAACTTTCAACGGAATGACACACCTGTCTTTGAACCCCGGGAGAATTACGAACGCTTTGGTTGTGAAGACCCAAGAATCACTCAAATCGATGGTACATTTTATGTGACCTACACTGCTCTTTCCAGCCGCGCTTGGTCGGGCAAGGGTAATCGCGTTGCTTTAGCTTCAACGATGGACTTCCAGTCTTTTGAACGGTATGGCATCATTTTACCCGATATGGAGAATAAGGATGCGGTTATTTTTCCGGAAAAGGTGTCAGGCAAATATGTCATGTTTCACAGAACAATGCCTGATATATGGATAGGATATTCGGATAATCTTAAAGAATGGTATGGTCATAAAATCGTTATGAGACCGAGAGAAGGATTGTGGGATTGTAAAAAGATAGGTGCGGGTCCCCCTCCCATAAAAACGGAAAAGGGCTGGTTATTGTTTTACCACGGAGTCGATGAAAAACGTGTATACAGATTGGGAGTAGCTTTGTTTGATTTGAATGACCCATCCCGGTTAATTGCACGACAGGAAGGACCAATCCTGGAGCCGGAAGAACCGTGGGAATTAGAAGGAGATGTACCTACGGTAGTCTTCAACTGCGGAGCCATCGAGAAAAATGGAATGTATTATGTTTACTACGGTGGCGCTGATACCGTAATTGGTGTGGCAACTGTTAGTAAAGAAGAAGCGCTTGACTTTATATGATTTGGCATTTATTCAGGAAGAAAGTAAAATCCATAGTAGACGAATCGTTTGGGGAATCGATGATTAAATATTTAACGATACTGGCAGTATTCATTACAGTAACTACAATGGTCATGTCTTGCCATTCATCAAAAGCTGAGAATGATACTAAAAATATATCATATTGGACCGCTCCCAGTTTGGAACTATCAAAATTTGAAAGCAAGGTGGTTGAGGAATGGAATTTGAGTCACCCTGATTCCCGGATCGATTGGAAGACCATACCGGCAGGCACAACCTCTGAGGAAGTACTACTCACGGCGATTGCCACTCGAACAGGTCCTGATATTTGTTCCAATATATTTGGTGGTTTTGCCGCTCAATTGGCTGATGCAAAAGTCCTGGTTGCGCTCGATACCATGCCGGGTTTTTGGGATGTTATGGAAAAACGTAATATGGCTAATATTATTAGGAATAACTGGTTCTATAATGGTCATGTCTATGTGATACCCGTCTATGTGAATCCGGAGCAGATGTGGTATAATAAAAAAATGCTCGATAAGCAGGGGATCACAGAACTTCCCCGAACGTATTTGGAGTTTTTTACTTTATTAGATGAAGTGTGTACGAGTCAAAATGTTTATGGTCTGACGGTCGATATCTCTTCGAAGTGGTACAAAAGATGGTTTGACTATTTAACATTATATGCGGCTGCAGCAGGTGGTGAACCCTACATAAACGTAAAGGAAAAGGAAGCGCTTTTTGATAATCAAGCCGGAATAGCTGTCACAGAATTCTTTTTTAATGTATTTGAAAAAGGCTATGCCCCCCGTTTTGACATACAAGACGGGTTTCAAAAGGAGATGTTTCTTGCTTCCATAAAGGGCGCCGGAGATATCACAAGAGTCAAAAGGATGTATCCTGATTTGGAATATGTGATTGCTCCTCTAATAGTACCGGATTATTATCCCGTAAATGCTCCGGTTTACACTATGGCCGAGTCAAAAGGAATGGTTCTATTCAATAATACTCACAATAAACAGCAAGCCTGGGATTTTATGAAATGGTATTTTAATGATAGCCATGATTCGCTGTGGTTGGAATTGACCAATTATCTCCCTGCTCGTGAAGATCTGGTCAGCAATCCGATCTTCACTGAATATTTTAATAATAATCCGGATATAAAATCATATGCAGAAACCTTAGATTTTTCTGTGCCATTAGTCTTGACGCCCCAGACGGTGGAAATCCAAACGATTCTTAACCGGGAATTATGGCAGCCTATTATTTTCGGATTGAAAACACCCTCAGCAGCATCCCGGGATGCAAATCAGACCATCCGCAGGATATTGAAGTCAGGTCCTTAATGCAAATGTTAAAAAGGTTAATACACGGTATTCAAAAAAGAAGATTTACAGAACTCGTAGGTTATGGGTTGGTCGCTCCATATGTTATTTATTCACTTGTTTTTTGGGTATATCCTTTTTTATGGGGTTTGATTATTGCATTTAAAAAATGGAATATCATAGCGCCGGACAAAGAGTTTGTCGGATTAGACAATTTTATTAGGGTCATCCAAGATCCATTATTCTGGATATCATTTAAAAATATCCTGTTTTTTATGATTGTATATGTCCCGTTAGTGATTATTTGTTCACTAAGTGTTGCTTTAATGTTGAACCGAATTAAAATATTACGGTCTTTTTTCGCCTCCGGCTATCTGATGTCCTATGTTTCTGCCGGCGTTGCTTATTCCATTGTTTTTAATTTGTTGTTCGCGGGTGATGGGTTGATCAACTCCTGGTTAGGTCATGTGGGAATAACTATTCCCTGGTTTTCCGATCCGAGGATTGCCATGGCTTCGATTGCTATGATTGTTGTCTGGAAATTCATGGGTTATTACGGTTTGATATTTCTAGCGGGATTGCAATCAATCCCAAAGTCGCTCTATGAGTCGGCTGAAATCGATGGGGCAAGTAATTGGACACAATTCTGGCGCATCACAATCCCCTTACTAAATCCGTCTTTTATTATTATCCTTGTTTTTGCCGTCATGCTATCCTTCAATATTTTCACAGAACCTTATATGATAACCGGCGGGGGACCGCTTGACAGCACACAGACATTTGTGATGCAAATTTATCACCAAACCTTTACCGCGCTGCATGCCGGTTACGGTTCAAGCTTTGCTATTCTGGTTGCAATAATTAGTTTTACCTTTGTCTTTGTGATCAGAAAAATGGTGGAAAGGGACATTTCTTATGGGTAGATCCGTGCGGTTGTCAAATAGAAAACAATCAAATACTTTGGGTCTGACGGTAATTTACTCTTTGCTCAGTATAGGTTTAATCTTTATGATTTTCCCGTATGTTTGGATGGTTTTGGCATCGTTTAAAATTCCGGCGGAAATCTATAACCGCTTTTTACCGACGCAATTCACGTTTGAACATTATCAAACAATTTTTTCCTTAGGGACGACCGGTTCCTCTCATACATTTATAAAGTCAATATTTAATAGTTTGTTCGTGTCTTCAATTACCACCGCCTCAGTTGTATTTTTTGGCGCTGTTACCGGGTATGCTTTAGCGCGGTTAAATTTTCCAGGGAAAACGTTTTTAAATAATTTTGTTTTATTCCAAATGTTGTTTCCGGTCGTATTATTTTTGATTCCTCGATTCTTATTGATGTTAGAGTTAGGATGGATTAATACCTATCAAGGAATGATGGCGCCTTTTATGATCAGTGCTTGGGCAATTTTTCTCTTCACCCAATTTTTTAAAACTGTTCCTCAAGCTCTAATTGATGCGGCCCGGATCGATGGTTGTTCCGAGTTAAGGATTATCTTCAAGATTATACTGCCATTATCGAAATCTATCACCATGATTATTGCTATATTTACGTTCATGGCCATGTGGGATGAATTCTTATGGTATCTGATTGTTACAAAGGATTATAATCTAATGCCGCTTAGTGTTTTATTGGGTCTTTACACTCGGGGCGAATATAGTAGTTATCCAGGCATTCTAACGGCTGGTGCGACCCTCCTGACGGTACCTATATTGGCTCTTTTCTTTCTCTTCAAGAAATATTTTACCGAAGGAATTACTATGTCCGGAATAAAAGGATAATTTTCAATGGAAAGGAAATGAAGTATGAAACGAAGTAGTTCATTAATATGTTTACTAATTATAATAACAGGAGTTGTAATGGGAAAAAGCCAAGCTAACGGATTTGAGTATATAGAATCTTCAGTCGGCATTGAGG
>SCKQ01000062.1 GCA_004124535.1 Fidelibacterota bacterium | reverse complement strand
AGATTATGATGGTAAAACTTACTCCCGTAAAACAATACGCAATATTATTGAGGGAAAGCTATATAATCTAAAACCCTCTCGGTAACTTGCCCCCGTAAACCCCTTTACAGGGGGTGCATTTTCTTTTTTCGTATACTAATTGCATCAAATTCCGCACCATGAATTACTCAAATAAAGTAAAGGTGATATTATGATATCCACAGAACTAATACCAATTAAGGAACAGCTCGAGAGAATCGAGAAAAAATTGGATGGAAAAACAACCAATCGTTTCCTCGATATCAGTGCTGTATCCACATTAATTAGCTGCAGCGCCAGTACAATTAGAAAGGCTGTAAAACGAGGCCAGTTGAAATGCAGTAAAAAGCTTGGCAAACTATTATTCCAAGAGAAAGATATCAGAAGATGGCTTAATGGCTGATCGTTACATGACTTATTTGTGGCAAGAGGTAAGGGGAGACAAATGGTGGCGAATCCAAAGTAATGACCCATCCGTTAAAAGGAAGCTTCAAAGAAGAAAGAACACATCCCTATGTATTAAATGCTACAATGATCCAATGAAGGTTTTTAGAACTCAATATTATAAGCCGGAGAAGGCGAGGAAGTCCCTTGAGCGGATCACAGGTCAAAAACCGGAAAAAGATGCCGTTAACGATCTATTTTTTGTAGAAACCGCCCCCATATTGACCTCTAAAAGCAGATGTCAGGGTAGTTAGATGGCTGATATCAAAATAAAGAAAGACCAAGGCTTGGAAATGTCGATCATTGGGGGTCTGATAAATGATCCATCCTACTTGGAAAATGAATGGGTTGCCAAGTTGAGTCCAAGTGATTTCATGTATGAGTTTGAGCGGATAGTATTCATAGCCATTAAGGATTTGGAAAAATCCAAGCAAGTTATTGATTTGACCACGGTGAATAATCGGCTCAAGGAAACTGGCAAACTGGAAAAGATCGGTGGTGCGTATTACTTAACTGAGTTATATACCGAAAATGGAGTAATACCCGCAAATCTCCCGACCTATGCTAAAAAACTGATCAGCTATACGAAGTACAATGAGAAAATGAGGGTGCTGGAAGATATTTATCTGGGCAAGGCTGACATTTCAACTATTGATGAGCTTGCCCAGGCTGAGCGTATCAATAAATATGACATGAGTGATGGCGGTAATGCAAAACTATTTGCGGAACTGCACTCTGATAAAATGCAGTTTAACCATACAAATAAAATATGGTATGTCTGGAATGGACAATACTGGCAAAAAGATGTGAAGAAAGAGATTTATTCTTATGCTCTTGATGTATCTCAGGTTAGGCAGTGTCATGCCATTACTATCAAGCACCCAGGAGAAAAGTCTGCCATGTTCAATTTTGGGGTCCGCAGCGGAAACAAGTCAAATATGGATTCTATGCTTTCTGTCGCATCCACATTACCTGAATTTGCAACTACATCCGATGACTGGGATCAGGATGTACTGCTCTTCCAGTGCAATAATGGTATTCTGGTTTTAACGGATGAATCATTCATACAGGGGAAGCCAGAACATATGATCAGCCAATCTAGCGGAATTAATTATGATTCCAATGCAGATTGTCCATCCTTTGATCAGTTTTTGATTGATATAATGAATGGTGATGAAGAATTGGCAGAGTACCTGTTAATGTGCTTGGGGTATTCAATGAGCGGGCTGACTGAAGAGCAGTGTATGTTTATTCTTAATGGCAACGGTGCCAATGGTAAGTCAGTGTTGCTGGATCTTATGAGTCATGTCTTAGGTGACTATCTCGTTCATACAAGATTTGATGCCTTTTTAAAAAAGTATAACAGCGCCAACACTAATGATCTGGCACGTCTTTCAAAAGCAAGAATAGTAACAGCCAATGAGAGCGGTGAGGGTAAGAACTGGGATCAAGAACGGATCAAGGAGATGACTGGCGGAGATAAGATAACTGCCAGATTTCTTTACGGTGAATTCTTTGAATTTCGCTCCAAGGTAAAACTTTGGTGTGCCACTAATAATTTGCCGAAAACAGATGATCTTTCCGACGCTTTCTGGCGAAGGATGGTTGTGATTCCGTTTGACCGCCAGTTCAAGGGTGAGAACCGCAACACAAACATTCTTGCAGAACTGAAACAGGAGTCAAGTGGGATAATAAATCGTCTCTATCAAGGATTCTTACAATGGACATATACCACACTAAAGAAACAACCACCCAGAGTTGTGATTGCGGTGAATGAATACAAAGCTGAAAGCGATGTGGTCGCTCAATGGATTGATGAGACAGGCGTAGAAAAAAATGGTAGCTATGATTCGACACCAGCCAAGGTTGTATACCATTATTATATGGATTGGCATGAGAAAAATGCCAGCGGTAAGCCAGTGCCCCAGATTACATTTGGCAAGCGTATGAAATCAATGGGTATGGAATCGGAAAAAATAGGCGGAAACAGAGTTTATGTCGGTATTGATTTTAATAATCAGGACTAACAGGACTATAAAGACTGTTTTTTATAAACTCTTCTATACACGTACACGTAGGATAGTTTATGAAAAATGGGGGTTTATAGTCCTACTGTCCTGCTAGAAGCATATTGTTATAAATATTATACAAAGACATAGGGGCTACCAAGAGAAGATGGGTGTGGTTTTGAAAAGACTTGAAATAAATGAAATATTATTTATTGACACCTCAACAAACGGCTGATTTTCTGGGTGTTTCGTTGCGTACATTCTGGAATTTAAAAGACAGGGGATTGCCTGTAAGTACTGTATCTGTCAGTGATAAAAGAAACAGTTACAGGATTTCTTTACCAGATTTACTTGCGTGGTATCACTTCAAGAAAAAGTATGCGGATCTTGAGATAAAGGAAAAGATCGAAGTAGATAAGAATGCAGAGTTTTATGCAAATACCATGTGAAATACTTGAAAGCACTTATTTCAAGAGGGCTTGTAAATCTATTCTATGTTATAAAGCGTGTGGTATTTTCCAACGAGAAACCGAGCGATTTACCCAATTTTACTTATTTTTGGGTTAGTGATGGAGTAAATTCTGTCATGCAAAAATATAGATTCCTACTATCAATAAACATTCCCCCAGAAGAGAGTATCCGTGAGGACTCTGCCGTCGATCTATATACGGTGCATATTCTGGGGGATACTATTGAAAGGTGGTGTCAATGAGAATAGAAAGGTACAAGGGAGTTAGTCTGCGTCTTCATAAGAACGGTATTTGGTATTACCAGTTTACTGTTCGAGGGAATACATACAACGGCACCCTTAAAACAACCAGGCTTGGTGAGGCGAAAGCCAAACTGGACTCTGGGCTAATTGACAAAGTAAATCGGGTGAGACTTGGGTTGGAAATAACCCAAGACACAGCCAGGACAACCTTGCTCGAAGCGGTTGAGTTTTACCTGAAAGATGTCAGAAGTAAAATAGACCAATCGAGGGATTACAAGCAAAACCTTGAGCGTATTGTCAACGAGTTCATGAATGTCATTGGTAAGGGAGCAATGCTCTCTGAAATTGGCGTTCCTCAAAAACGGCAATATATCCAATGGTTGCGTAAATATAAAGCAACATTATCCAAAGGTGGATTCAATCACAGATTGAAGCTATTGCGGGTGTTTGATAAGTGGTGTACTGAATACTATAACCTTGATAGAGATATGTTATATATCAATCGCAAAGATATGGTAGAAAACAACATTGCCCTGGAACGCTACATATCCAAGGATGAGTGGCGAGCAGTAAGTAAGAATGTTGACCTTGATTGGCTAATTCCTTACTTCAGGTTCGGGTACTATCTTGGCTTACGGCGTGAGGAAATCGTAAAAATGCAATTGCGCAATGATGGGAAACTGTGGATATATGGTAAAAGGGGAAAGGTTAGAAAACTTCAATTGCCTGAACCTTTAATGGATGATTATGCATTTATATTTGCTCACAGAAAAGGTAGATCGATCCAGCCGCTATGTGATGAAATCTCTCGTGGCTGGTGTAGAGCTGCAAAAAAGGCTAAAGTATACCTGCCCTGTGGTTGTGGGTTTGATGATTGGAGTAAGTATAAGAAGGGTAAACCTTGCCCAATGTGCAAGCAACCTTTTCATCCACTCGGAAATGGAAAGACATTTCATGGCACGAGGCACGCTTTCGTCTCAAGATCATTGGAAGATGGAATCAACCAGGTGATAGTATCAAAGTTAGCAGGTCATTCAAATCTTGCTACCACAGAACGATATATCACAATGAGTGATGACCATATACTTGGTAAACTCTCATCTGATAAAACGGATGGTATGGTGGATGAATACACTAAAGAATGGTACTCATCCATAGGTATGGAATCTGCTAATTAAACTGATAAACCCTGAAAAATATTGGTTAATAATTGGTTTAATTGGTTTTTTGTTGATTTAAGATATTATAATTTCTCGACGAAGGAGAGGTGGCAGAGCCTGGCTGAATGCGCCGCACTCGAAATGCGGTATACACCTAGTGTATCGGGGGTTCGAATCCCTCCCTCTCCGCAGATGTTCGGTAAACAGTTATCTCGAACAGATTTTGATTATTGGGTAACGCTGGCTACACGGTGGGGTGATCTTGATGCTATGCAGCATATTAATCACGCTACCTACCTCACATTTATGGAAACTGCCCGGTTAGAGTATTATGAATATCTGGGGTTTGAAAGTCAGAACTGGGATCATATAGAGGGCACAATACTTGGTTCCATGACGGTCCATTATCACCAGCAGGTGTTGCACCCAGCCCAATTGGAAATCGGTCAGAGAATAAGCAGAGTTGGACACAAAAGTTTTGATATTCTCACCGGAATATTTGCCGCGGACCAAGAGACACCGGCCTTAACAGCCACTTTCACTGTCGTTTCCTTTAATTATAAAAAAAATACCACAATTCCTGTGCCGGATAAGATTCGGGAGAAATGCAGGGAATTATAATGGCTGCCGACCAACTGACGCTACACAGGAAACTAATTGATCGTCTGGCCTATGCCCATGATGCTAGTATGTATCGCTTGGTACCGGAAGCTGTTGCTCGTCCAGAAAATGAGAGTGCTGTAAAAGGTCTGCTGGAATATGCCCACAATAGTGGTACTTCCATAACCTTTCGCACAGCGGGTACTTCCTTGTCTGGTCAAGCCGTAACCAAGGGAATAATCGCTGAGGTGGTTCGCGGATGGAAGGGGTATGAGATATTGGACAATGGTGCCGCCATTCAACTCCAGCCTGGCGTTATTGGTGGTCGTGCAAACCTGTATCTGCAGCCCTATCATCGTCGTATTGGTCCAGATCCTGCTTCCATAGAATCTGCCATGATCGGCGGGATCATATCCAACAATTCTTCAGGGATGGTTTGCGGTGTAAAACATAATTCCTACCACACGCTGCGGCATATCCGCTTTATTTTGGCGAATGGTAACTGTTACGATACTTCCAACGCGGATGACTATGGAAAATTTCTGGAAGTAGAAAAAGATCTGTGTACCGGCTTGTTATTGTGCAGAAAAGAGATCGCGACCAACAGTGCTTTGAAAAACAAGGTGCGGCGAAAGTACAGCATTAAGAATACGTTGGGATATTCCTTGAATGCATTCATCGACTTTGATCATCCCTTGGATATCTTTGCTCACCTGCTGATCGGTGCGGAGGGTACATTGGCGTTTTTCAGTTCGGTGACCCTAAATACCATACCTGATCCGCCTTATAAGACTACCGGTTTGGCGCTTTTCAACGATGTAACGGCTGCGGTAGCAGCCATACCCTATTTGAGCGACAGCGGTGCCGATGCAGTAGAACTGATGGACGCCGGGTCCTTAAGTACGGCAAAATACCTGGATGAACCGCCTTACGATTATAGGAAATTGAACCCCGATAACGCTGCCCTATTATTTGAGTATCAAAAACAGGATCCGGCAGAATTAGACCTAGTAGAAAAGGATGCCCAAAAACAGATCATCTCATTGCAGGGCAGTATGCCCCAGGGTATGCAGCGCCAAGCTGATAATCGTATTAAACTTTGGAAAATTCGCAAGGGCTTATATCCATCAGTGGGTGCCATCCGTAAAGCTGGTACGAGTTTTATTACGGAAGACCTGTGTTATGATTACCGAGACCTGCCAGCAGTTGTGAGCGAGATGCATATAATATTTGAGCGTTGGCATTATGATGATGCGGTCATTTTTGGTCACGCGAAGGATGGTAACCTGCATTTTGTTGGTTCGGTCGATTTGAATACACCATCGGGCGTAAAATCATTCGAAGGCCTGATCAATGACCTGGTCGACCTTACAGTTGGGAAATTCCAGGGTTCATTAAAAGCGGAACACGGTACTGGCCGGAATATGGCACCATTTGTGGAAAAAGAATGGGGCAAGGAACTATATGATATCATGCGGCGGGTCAAAGCGATCGCTGATCCAATGAATATTCTCAATCCAGGGGTTATTTTAAACAATGATAGTAAGGTCCATTTAAAAGATCTCAAACCGATGCCATTGGTCAATAATATTGTCGACCTTTGTATCGAATGCGGATTTTGCGAACATGTTTGTCCTTCCCGGGAATTAACCTTAACTCCCCGTCAGAGGATCGCCATTTCCAGGGATATTAATTTAATGAAAGCAGCTGGCGATGATTCCTGGCGGGATGTGGCCCGGGATATGCAGTACCAAAGCCTCGACACCTGTGCTACGGATGGGTTATGTGCCCTATCCTGTCCGGTGAATATCAATACGGGCCATTTTACGAAAGAATTGCGGGACACAGGTCATGGCCCAATATCCGAAATGGTAGCCGGATGGACAGTGCGCCATTTCAAGTTTGTGCAATCAGCCGTACGTTTTTTCAATAGCCTGCTTCATTTTACTGCAAAATGCATCGGTACTACGATCACTTCCGGAGTGGCCCGTGGTCTGCACAGGTTGACCTTTGGAAAAACACCGCTTTGGAACGCGGATATGCCCAGGACAGTTCCAAAATACGATATGCATGAACTGGGTCAGGGCAAACCGTATATTTATTTCACATCCTGTATTAACCGTGTTTTCCAACCAGGTGACAAGAATGAGTCTTTGGTTGATGTGATGGGCCAGATCGCATGTTTGACGGGTATTCAATTACTGATCCCGGAAAATATCGATCACGTTTGTTGTGGTACTCCTTACAGTTCAAAGGGGTATAGCGCGGCCAGCGAGGCCATGGCTAGGAAAACGATAGCTATGCTTTATGAGAGTTCAAATAAGGGGAATATCCCCATAGTGATCGACACCTCGCCGTGCACCTATCAATTAAAAACATTATTACCGCTTCTGGATGATAACCATAAAGAACTGTACCAACAACTGACCTTTATGGACTTGATTCCATTTCTGGAGGACCTTGTCCGTAACAATCCTAATCCGCAACTGCAGCGCCATTCAATTTTACATCCGACTTGTTCCACAGAAAAGATGGGTGACATTGAATCCTTGCTGGCCCTTGCAAATGCCTGTGCTGAAGAAACAACACTACCCATTAATCGCGGCTGCTGCGGATTTGCTGGTGATCGTGGTTTGCTAGTTCCAGAATTAACGGCTAGTGCCACCCAATTTGAGGCGGATGAACTTGTCAATTGTGATCCTGAGGCCTTTGCTTATTCATCGAGCAGGACTTGTGAAATAGGGATGCAGCGGGCCACAGGTCGCAGCTATGAATCGATTGCACTGTTGGTGCGGGACTATTTATCCCAGGACCGGGTGAACTAGATCACTGGAAGTAATTACATAATTCACTAAATTAAACCAGCAGCATTTGTTATTTTGAAATAAGTATCAATCAAACTAGAACAGAGATGTGCACGAAGCATAAATCAATTATTTTATTGTTTACCATGATTGTCAGTATGGTAGGTGCTGCGCCCATTGCCAGGATCATGAAATCCGAAGGTAATGTCCTCATAAAACGAATGGGTAAATCCACGTTTACCATTCCCGGAAAGCCAGGGCTTGGCATTAATAATGGAGATGCGATCAAGGTAGGAGAAGAAGGCTTTGCAGTGGCTATTTTTATCGATGATAAATCTGTAATTAAAATTAGGGAAAAGACCCAATTTGAATTTATAGAATCAACCAACTCCCGGACGCTGGATGTTGAACAGGGTACGATATTCTTTGATATAAAAAAAGAAGGTCGGACCAAGGCATTCCGTGTGGAAACACCCGTTTCTGTTGCATCTGTGAAGGGTACGGAGTTTGCGGTGGTTTCCAGCCCAGCAGGCATTGACCAAGTTTTCTGTGCCTCGGGACAATTGGATGTGCAAAATTTGATCAGTGGTCAATCCGTAGTGATTGGGCCGGGTCAAAAAGCAATTTCCAATGCCATGGGTAACCTGATGGAACTGCCTTTCACGCCAGATGATTATCCAGCAGATCCAGAAGGGGTGCAGCCTGAAATACAGACCGAACCAGAACCAGAACCAGAGCCTGAGGCAGAACAACCACAACAGCAACAAAGGCAGGAAACGCAGGAAGAGCCAGATGAAGAACCTGACGAAGAGCCTGAAGCGGAAGAAGATGAAGGGCAGGAACAAACGGAAAGTGATGATGCACCATCGGAATCACAGCCTAGCAAACCGGAACCAAAAAAACCATTTGGCATGGGGCTTGGCGTAGGATCTGTGACCATTGATGGAGTCCTCTATAACCAAATTGCACTGCGGCCCGAAATAAATTTTGGTAAGCTTGGGATAGGACTGGATCTGGTATTTTATGTTGATAACAAAGGCAATATCAAAGAAGACGAATGGGATTTCAAAAGTGATCCTGGCCGGATATTTGATAAGATATTGTTCTTGCGCTGGGGTGCAGAATCAGATCCGTTCTGGGTCAAATTTGGTTCCCTAGAAAACGTTACCTTTGGCTATGGCGGTATTTTGAGCGGGTATTCGAACATGATGGAATTCCCTACAGTGCGCAGAATTGGTTTGAATACGGGGGTAAATATAGCCGGTATTGGCGGTCAGTTATTCATGTCCAATATGAAGGATTTCAACCGTGGTGGTACGCTCCTCGGCCTGCGCGGAACTTATAAAGTATCGGACTCGTTTCCCCTTACCGTTGGGCTAAATTTTATTACGGATATGAATCAGTTCTCAGGATTGAAGGATATTGATGATGATTCATATCCTGATATATTTGATGATTTTCCAAGTGATGCAAATTATTATAATGATACGGATGGCGATGGTGTCCCTGATATCCATCCGGGTGTAGAAGCGCCAGTAGAAGGCTGGGATATTGATGCCGATGGAGATAATATTTACGATGAGGATGATCCTGAACTCGTACTAAAAGGTGTACCCTTCAGCCTTGGTGATAACAAGTCATCCGTCACGGGACTAGCATTTGATGTGGGTTATCCGTTGCTTAAGAGTAAAGTATTTTCTCTGGATGTGTATACAGAGTTTAATTTTCTAAATTTCCCCGAAGTTGGTGCCCCGGATTCTCTGTTCTACAGGCCAAATTACAGTGGCAAAAGTTTCTCTATACCCGGTTTACGGGCCAGTTTGTTCAACTTTCTGCAACTGAGTTATGAATTCCGTATTAAGAATGGATATTTTGTACCCCAGTTTTTTGACCAGTCATATGATATAACCCGTGTAGTACCAGAGTATATTGATGGTAGCGCAATTGTGAAAACAAAGGACATGACCCTGTTTGCGGATTCATCCATGAAGGAAGGTCTAGTGGGGCACTTTGGATCAATCAGTGCCGATGCGTTTGGATTTGGCAGTTTGTACGGTTCATATACAAATATGACATCAGATACAGATACGGTGAACAGTTTTGTAGCAGCATTGACATTGAATGCTGAGCGGATTCCGAAACTCAGTGAAGCAACAGCATTTTATCAACGTACTAATGATAAAAATCCCTTTGATTTCGCAAAT
>SCKQ01000017.1 GCA_004124535.1 Fidelibacterota bacterium | reverse complement strand
ACCCGTTTATTTTGACCAGAATAAATGCCTGCGTCTACAGCTGCCTGGGCATAACAGTTTTCGATAATAACATCATCGCTCTCTACAGGATATATGCCATAGGCTCCATTATCCGGACTGCTTTCCGGCCATACCGTGCCTACGCCATCAATTCTAAGTCCTGTTATATTCCTCGCTGTGATACCATTGCCGCCATTCGTGTTTTGAATGGTAAATCCACAGAATAGAAGATTAGAACAATCTATGGCTGCAATCCCTTCACCGGATGTAGAAGCTGAATTGCTAAAATCAAAATAAGTATCATCAATTCCTGCTCCCTTAATAGTTAGATTTTCAATATCTGCCAGCGGAATTGTATTGGAAAAACTGAATGTACCAGCACCGAATGAAAATGTTTTTCCATTTGGATCTTCTGTTAAATAAATGATGAATTCGTCTTCAGAAAATGTTGCTTCTTCAAATGTAATAAGGGATGTATCGCCCAGCTCTTCTTCAACTTCACTGCACGATGAAATAAAGATAAGCGATAGAAAGAATAATAATTGTAATAATCTGGCAATTTTCATATTTAAATCCTTTTCATTTATGAATTCACTCAGTTTACACCTCAATCTATATTAAAATAAACAATTAATAATTTTCAGCAAATACGTTTATTTAATTTTGGTCTAGTTTGTGACTAAAATTATGCTAAACCAAATTATTGTGTTTAACAGGTTTACTCTCTAATCTACAACTGTGTTTTAACCGTAATTATATGCTCAAAGCCGAACTATTAATAACTGAAAAACAAAAACTCGCCATTCACAAAGATGGCAAAATCGGTTCTACCTGTATCAAGTGGTCATTCGAATATGCGCTGGTCCGCCTCAAAAGGAACAACCTGCTCAATATCAAAGGATTGATCTAATATCCGTGTTTGAAACACTTACCAACCGTTTCGTTCCAAATACAAAAGAATCGGCACAAATTTACCGAACCAAAATCGGTGTGTTTCAAGGTTGGATTTCGGTTCTGGTCAACGGAATCCTGTTTATACTCAAAATGGCCATTGGTCTGATGGTTGGTGCCGTCAGTGTGATCGCAGACGCCATTCACACATTATCCGATGTCGTCTCATCCGCCGTTGTGATCTGGGGCTTCAAGCAGGCTAAAAAGCCCGCTGATGTAGAACATCCTTACGGACACGGTAGAGCCGAATATATTGCCACGCTTATTATTGCCATTCTACTTTGTGTGGCCGGAATCGAATTCATCAAAGTGGCTATTGACCGAATCCTACATCCCGAAGTGGTGGAAGCGAAATGGTGGATGGTGGTGGTGCTGACAGCGACCATTATCTTGAAAGAAATCACAGCACAGTATGCCGAATACCTTTCGTCTTTAATCGCTTCTGGGACGCTCCATGCTGATGCATGGCATCACCGCACTGATGCCATTTCCAGTCTCTTGGTTGTGGGTGCAATGGTTGCCGGAATTTTTGGATATTCAGCGGTGGATGGCTGGGCCGGATTAGGCGTGGCGCTGTTTTTGATCTATACTGGGTTTGAGATCGCCAGGGATGCGGTGGATAATCTCATCGGCAAACCGCCCACCACGGAAGAAGTGGAAGATATTAGACAAATTGTGTTGAGTGTCGATGGTGTTTTAGGCGTCCACGATATTACGGTTCATAGTTACGGCCAGGATAAATTTGCCAGCGTCCATGTTGAAATTGATGCGGATGAAACCACCGCTGTGGCGCATGATATTTCAGAAGAAGTTGAAGAACAACTTGAAAAAGCCATGGGTATTGAACCCACTGTCCACATGGATCCCGTACAACCCGGAAATCCATTGGTGCAGAAAGTTCAATCCTTCCTAAATCAAACCTGGAACGGAGATGATCGCATCATGGATATCCATGATATTCGTGTCGTCCAAACAGAAAACCACCACGTGATCTTATTTGGTATAAATGTGCAGTCAGGAATGACCCAATCTCAAATCGTAGAGTGTTGTAAAGATATGGAAAATGGTTTACAGGAAAAATACTCCGGCTATGAAGTCAATATTAAGGTGTCGCCCCCGCACCGTTTCTAATCAGTTCAAATCTTTATATAAATGAAATAACCCTTTTAGAGTAAGGTCATCATCAAAAGTGATATCCACTTTGGCAATGCCACCGATTACTTTACCTAATCCACCGGTTATAACCACAGGAATATCATTCCATTCTTTTTCAGTTTTTATGCGTTTAATCATGCCATCGACTTGATCGGCGGCTCCAAATAATATACCACTCTCCAGATTGGTGCGTGTATCCCGGCCGATGGCGGAATCAGGAATTTCAAAATCGATGGGGTGCAGTAATGCTGCTTTCTGGAATAGATGTATGGCACTGGTTTCAATTCCCGGGGCGATGGCGCCGCCGATAAAATTACCGCTTTTATCAATAACATCGTACGTCGTTGCTGTGCCAAAATCCACTACTATGGCTGGCTTGCCATACAACTTTCCCACAGCATAAACATTAGCAATGCGGTCTGCTCCGACTTCTTCAGGAGAAGTGACATCCAGTTTTATTCCAAGATCAACGGAACCATTAATCTCAAAAGGAGTGAGGTTCAAGTAATGGTCGCACATTTTCTTGAAAACAAACGTTTCTTTAGGTACCACGCTGCCGATAACAACACCATCGATTGCTTTGAGGTCACGGTTGGCATCCATGGCCAACAATTTGACAGCGACCCAGCATTCATCAATCGTCCGCGTAGAAGCCGTATTTAACCGCCAACTTTCTATGAGTTCGTCATTGTTAAAAAGACCGAGAACTACATTTGTATTACCGATGTCGATTGCCAGGATCATAATTGAATTAAATGGATATCTCCACTTGCATAGATTTTTTCAATTCCGTTCGTAATAATAATTGCTGCCCCATCTGCATTGATGCCCATGAATTCACCTGAGAGTGATTCATTTTCAGCTTCAAATTTAACTGTCTTGTTTAAATGGTTACAATGATCTGTCCACATGGACGACAATTGGGTTGAATCTTCACTTTCTTTTAATGAATTATATAATGGTTCAAGGTGGTTTAGAATATTGGCTAAAATCAGTTCCCGTTGTGTAGATGAAGATTTTTCCATAAAAAATGATGTTGCCTGTAATTCTTTTGGTAATTCGTTTTCAAGTTCATTGATATTCAAGCCGATGCCGATCACAACCCATTCGAGTGTTTTTCCCTTAACACGACTTTCACAGAGAATTCCGCCGAGTTTTCTGACACTGACCATTATATCATTCGGCCATTTCAATTTTGATTCGAGACCTAATTCAATTAGAGCATCTACCACAGCAACTCCGGTTAATAATGAGAACCAGCCGGACAACCTGCTGTTCACAGCTGGATTTAAAATTAGTGAAGCGGTTAAACTTTTTCCCGGAGTAGTCACCCAATTCCGACCGGCACGTCCTTTACCGGCAGTCTGTTTATCTGTAATAACAACAGTTCCTTCAGCAGCTCCTTCTTCGATCAGCTCCCAAGCATCGTCATTGGTGGATTCAGTCCAGGTATAATGCTCTATTTTTTTACCCAGGACAGTAGTGGTGAGATTAGTTTGGATGAGGTTTGTAAACATGTTTAAACAAAAAATAAGTGTAGTTGGGCGTAGGTTAAAATCAATCCTGCTATTGAGCCAGCAGCAACTTGATTAATTGAATGGGCTTTTAGAATAACGCGGGCATAGCTGACACTTAATAATATTATAAATCCAATAATAGGGTATTGAAAACCGGCGATCCATAACGCTGCAATGGGTCCGCCAATCCCCATAGCATGGATGGATATTTTCCAGTACCTGGTGATGATAATGGTGATGATTGTATTGGTCATATAACAGAACATTAATCCTCTAACGAGGGCATCAGCCTGTAATAAAGTCAGTACCAGAAATCCAAGTCCCGAATACAGAATCCCTAGCATTAAAGGGTAAATCCGTTGTTCTTTTTGTGACGCATCAAGGTCAGAAATTATCCCTGTTTTCTTGAGAATTAACACAGTCGCAATAGGAATAAGGTTTGAAAATATAAAGCAGATTGCAAGAATTGAATTTGCGTTATCAGGAATGGGATTGCTGCTGTAAATGAGCAGCATAAATGCCGCAAGGGAAATGAGCATTGGGTGGAAAATAAAGGATATAATAGAAGCAAGTAGACGTGAATTCATTTTGAAACTATTTTTAGAAAGAAGAATTGTATTCGCCAAACACAGCACGCAGAATATCGGCAATTTCACCCAATGTGCAGTCATGTTTAACACACTCAATGATGGCAGGCATGAGATTTTCTTCGTTAGCAGCAGCTGATTGGAGATCGTTCAACCTATTTTGCACATGGTCATTATTGCGCTTTATTTTGAAATCAACTACTCGTTTTTTCTGAACTTCAACGGCTTCTTGATTAATGCTCAATAATTCAGTTTCATCCTCTTCATCAGATTCATATTTATTTACACCAACAATAATCTGCTCATTTGTATCTATTTTAATTTGATATTCATATGCACTGCGGCTAATCTCATTTTGTATCCACCCCTTATCAATGGCTTCAACAGCACCCCCCATAGCTTCAATATCCGCAATAATTGCGTTAGCTTCTGCTTCCAATTGATCAGTTAATTTTTCTATCAAATAACTACCGCCTAGCGGATCAGGATGATTGGCAATACCCGATTCATAAGCTATGATCTGTTGGGTACGCAAGGCTAGTTTTGCAGCGGCATCTGTGGGCAATGCCAGTGCTTCATCACGGGAATTGGTATGGAGGGATTGTGTTCCGCCCAGAACTGCTGACATAGCTTGGATGGTCGTACGCACAACATTGTTATCAATTTGTTGAGCGGTCAATGTGGAACCACCGGTCTGTGTATGGAAGCGGCACATCATGGTTTTTTCTTTGGTAGCACCAAAACGTTCTTTCATTATTTTAGCCCACATACGCCGCGCCGCGCGGAATTTGGCTACTTCAGTTAAAAAGTCATTATGGGAATTGAAGAAAAAAGAAAATCGTTTGCCAAAAGTATCAACATCCAGGCCTTTATCTATTGCTGCTTGTACATAAGCAATACCATTTGCCAGTGTGAAAGCCAGTTCTTGTGCTGCGGTTGAACCAGCTTCACGGATATGGTATCCGGAAATGGAAATGGTATTCCAGTTCGGAACATGATTGGAGCAGAAATCAAAAATATCCGTCACAATTCTTAACGAAGGTCCGGGTGGATAGATATATGTACCCCTGGCGATATATTCCTTCAGGATATCATTCTGAATTGTACCATTTAATTTATCTGCAGAAACACCCTGCTTTTCCGCTGTAACGATATACAAAGCCAGAAGAATAGCGGCTGTGGCATTGATGGTCATGGATGTGGAAACGGACTCCAGGGGAATGTTCTTGAATAACCTGACCATATCATCCGGAGTGGAGATTGGCACACCCACTTTACCCACTTCATCTAAGGCCATTTCATGGTCAGAATCATATCCTATTTGCGTGGGCAGGTCGAAGGCTACAGAAAGTCCAGATACACCATGATTAAGCAAATAACGATAGCGTTTATTTGATTCTTCTGCAGTGGTGAAGCCGGCGTACTGGCGCATGGTCCATAGCCGCTGTTTATACATTTCAGGATAAATTCCCCGAGTAAAAGGAAATTGCCCAGGTTCTTCCCGGCTCAAGACATGCCTCGCTCTTTTTTGATTGATTGATAGGCATCATTCACTGCCTTGAATTTTTCTTCCGCCAGATGCTTCAAATCATCTCCAAGATGAGTCACTTTATCGGGATGATATTTAGAAGCCATTTTACGATATGCTTTTTTTACTTCGCTGTCTGTTGCAGATTTTTCAATTTCAAGTATCTTGTAGGCTGAATGTGTATCCTTAACAAACATAGCCTTAATAGAATCAAAGTCACTGTTATTAATATTCAAGTAACGGCCAATGGTGTTAATGACTTTGATTTCGTCAGGATGGATGTGGCCATCTGCCTTGGACAAGCCGAACAACACATGAATTAACTCCAATCTACTGGGATGATCCATGGAGCGTTGAATTTGGCGGCACACATCGCGAATGGGGTAATCCTGTTTAATGATATCTTTAAACAGGATCATATATTCCTGGGTGTCTTGATGACTGAATTGCTGGCGCAGGAAATTTTTTACATAATCCAGTTCAGATTTCAACAGCTGTTTATCTGCTTTCATGACAGCGCCCAGGAGTACCAACAGAGATACCATGAAATCCCCAGGTTTTGTATTTGGATAGCCTCGTGTCGTTGGCCGGGTAAAATACCCTTGATCAGCATGATCACCTTGCGAGGCGAGATAATACCCTATAATTGCTCCAATGGGTCCGCCCAAGACCCAGCCCAGCCCGCCAAAAAGAATTTTTTTACCTACGCCCATTATTTCCTCAGATTAATAGAAGGGCGAAACTACACAGGTTCTATTCTGTGAAAAAAGTTATATTCCGCCGTGAATTTACCTTTAAAAACTCGCATAGCATTGTGGTGGAACCGTCCCCGGAAAAAATCAAATGGCACCATTGGATTGGCTTTAAGGAAGGAACGCTATCCCTTTTCAAATCTTTTAGTGTTGTTGCCAAAAAAGCCGGAACATTCCCGCATGGCGCGCATCTTTATACAAGCGCTGCAAAATGCCATTGGCCCGGAAGGCCGCATACAGGTGCGTTATATCGCTATGCGTAGAAATTTGGAATATATTGATTCATCTATTAATGACCGCTTGATTACGTACTCAAAGGAACATGTGAATCGCTGGGGTTTACTTCATAAGTCATTTTTGGAAATAATATTTACATCACAGCCGGATGCTGTGATAGATTTAAATTTTGATTTCGATCCGATTTCAGCAACCATTGTGCAGCAATCAAATGCACCCATGCGTATTGGCTTTTATACTGAAGAAAGTGAAAAATATTATAATATATTGATCGAACGTAAAGGGAGCGAATATCTTGAAATAGGATTTCGGAACATCCAGCAATTATTGGGACTCACTTGAATATTTATATTTTTGAAAATAACCGTACATTAAATCTGGAGCCCATCACGCTGACACGGCCAGCATTTGATGTGCGCTGTGGAGCGTTTACGTTTATTGAACGGCTTAATTTTTTACTGCCCAATGAAAATATCCATTTTTTTGTACGTCCTGGATTAGAAGAGATTACAAAAGAAACATTTCCAGGTAATAGTGTGAATTCTTCAACCGTTGATGAAGGTATTTGGCTATTAGGCAATGCACTCTGGAGTGCTGAAGATATTGATTCTATAATGAATCAACCGGGAACTCTTTTCTACAATAATAAAACTCTTATTGGCGCAAATCTATCAAAAGAGGCAGGGCAAGCATGGCTACAAGCTGGTGGACCTGTTGAAAATGATTTTAAAAGTGATGACGATAAGAAAGAAATAAGTTCAAACGTTGTAGAGTATTTATGGGAAGCGGTTGCATTAACCAACCAGCAAATTGAAAAAGATAAACAGTTTTTCTCTGAATTTTCTACACCTGAAACAGAAGCAATATTGATAAATACAGAGAACATTTTAGCTCATAAATCTGCTACCATCTATCCGGGAGCAATTGTTGATGCTTCTCAAGGGCCAGTTATCATTGCAAATGATACTGTCGTTAAACCACTGTCGTATTTGGAAGGGCCCTTGTATTTAGGTGAAAATTGTGTCGTCGAACCCATGACACAGATCAAGGGCGGCTGCTCCATTGGGCCCGTATGTAAATTGGGCGGGGAAATAAACAGCGTTATTATGCAGGGCTGGAGTAATAAGTCACATGATGGCCATTTGGGCGATGCGTATTTAGGCCAGTGGGTGAATCTTGGTGCGGGAACAGTAATCAGTAACCTGAAAAATAATTACAGCGATATTAATGTGATAGTCAATGGTGTTATGACGAATACGGGTTTAAAACATGTGGGCTGCTTCATGGGTGATCATGTAAAAACAGCTATAGGTACGCGGTTTAATACTGGAACTGTCATTGGAACTGGCAGCAATGTTGTATTCAATGGATTTCCTCCAAAATCAATACCCCCTTTTTCATGGTGTGTCGATGGTAAAGTAAGGTCTGTCCGCTGGGAATCCTTTTTGGAAACAGCTAAAATTGTTAAATCGCACCGCGGATTGGAATTATCAGCAGTTGAAAAATCGCTGTTAGACTCAATTTACCGTCGTAAAAAAACATAATAAAGCTGTTGACGATACTGAAGCACTCGATTAACTTAACGCCCGATTTTCGAGGGAAAAAACGTATGTTAGAAGGAATTATTTGCCCGGCGTGTGAAATCACTCTTGAGGAGGAAGAACTCAAGGAAAGTTTAACTTGCCCAAAGTGTAAAACAGAATTAAAAGACAGAAAATATTTAGATTTTCTTGAATATTTAATGACCAACGGTATTGTGGAAAATTTGGATTTCTTTAATACCAAAATATATAGTGAAGATATCGAAAACCTCGATCAAACTGAAGAAGAAGATGTAAATCCTGCCGACTTTGAAAAGAAAAAGGATACATTTAGTCTGTATGAAAATGAAATGGTCCGACAAAAAGATGCAGAAGATAATGAGCCGCGTCCGGAATACACTGAATTTAAAGGACTGGATGAAGACTGGGAAGAATTTAACCGCAGTGAATTCGATAATTATTAAATACTTTTGAGGAGGAGTTATGGATAAGAAAAAAGTCCAGCAGATTAATATAGAATTAGATGAAAGTGTAAGTAGCGGTGAATATGCAAACTTTGTCGTTGTTACGCATTCTCCCGCAGAATTCGTAATGGATTACACTCGTTTGCTGCCGGGTGTTCCCAAGGCAAAAATTCATTCTCGAATCATTATGGCCCCACAGCATGTCAAAGCGTTTATGTTGGCATTGCAGGATAATATCAGCAAATTTGAAGAGAAACATGGGGAAATCAAATCCCCGGGACATGAATCGTTCCAGGAATTTGGCGTTAAACCGCCAGAGTCCAACCTTCCCAATTAATATCTATTCATAGAACACCCAGGTTTGTCCTCGTTTAATTTCCCTCATTTTAACAACCACCCAAAGGGAAATAATCAACCATGCCATTCCATAGCCAAATAGTCCTCCAAAAATAACATCACCTGGATAGTGTACACCTGTGTACACACGGCTGAAGGCTACGATCACTGCCAAAGTATAAAGTACTTTCTTCCATTTAGAATAGAAATAGGTTAAAACAGCAGCTGCGCAGAACATATTCGCGGCATGGTTGGAGACAAAACTGTATTTACCACCTTTTGATACCAAAAGATTGATTGAGTCTATTAATGCATGTGAAGGACGGAGGCGTTCAACCCCGGGTTTTATCAATTGAGCAGCAATTGCATCTGATGCACCCACTGCAATAATAAGTAAAGCGGCTGTTATTTTACCTCGTTTACCACCCTTAAATATCAATCCCAAAACAAGAAGCAGGATGGGGATTGCCCAATAATCCTGATTGGTGATGATGGGCATGATAAAGTCAAAAATGGGATTGGACAATGTGCCATTGAAAAAATGAAGCAAGGCTGAGTCAATTCTATCCAGCCAGGAAATCATTATTTATGGTTTAATTCTTCTAAATGTTCTAAACCATGTTCATCAAAATATAATTCGGCAAATGTTTTGGTTAACTCTGATAATCTGTTAGCATTATGACTATCTACTGATTGCTTGCATTTCATTGCGGCTACCAGCATTTGGTGTAACGTCGTTGTTTGTTGAACGTATGTTGATCTTGCAGAACCATTTTCTTTTTTGAATTTTATGCGTTGAGTCAAAAAATAGTCGGATACGATCCTCTGAATTAGTGTGGCGTGTTCTTCCTTGGTATTGATCCAGCGGACCTGCTGATTTGCATTCAACGCATTATTTCCTTGATCTGATAATGCCTCGATCTGATGCATAGCTTTAGTGATTGTTTCAATATGCTCTTGTATTTGGTGGATGCGCAGGGCATCATCATATATACCGCAGGGCACTTGGCAATGACTATATACAAGCGATGAGATAAATATTACGGCTAAGGTTATGTTTTTGATCATGATATTTCCCCTAATAAAAGTACTGAAAGTTAAAACGCCCCGGATTATATCGAAACAGGGGCGTTCTTTTGGTTTGGGAAATTCTAGAGTTTAGCCTGTAAGCGCAAAATGATCGATCTACCCAATGCTGGACCACCCATGATTTCCACATGGCGATGATCCAGAATATTATTGATTGTCAACATCGCTGCCAGGTGTTCATTTAATTTATAGCTGGTGTGCAGGTCACCAATGAAATAGGAATTAATTTTACCGTAATAAATTCCTGATGACCACGGAAAAGCATCCACATAACGGACATTCAGGGTACTGCTGAAATCAAATTTCCTGGGATTATATTGTATTTTTATTCCTCCTTTATGCCGTGGGGCATTGATAGGATCGGGTGTGTTGGTGATGGGGTTCATGAATTCAGTAATACTCAAATAAGAATAATTTAAACCCAATGACCACTCTCGATTCAAGAACCAGGCCAGGCTCATATCTAAACCGCTCATATCTACTTCCCCATAATTGATATAACCCACGACTACAGGTGGATTTTGACCACGGGTTGTGTCCAAAGCGGTTAATCCATCGATATAATCACGCCAATGATCAAAAGATGTCTCCAAATCTTGCTGATCTAAAATTTCATTCGGATCATCATTTTTAATACCATCTCCATTCCAGTCAGTGGACAGGGCTACTTTGTCTAATACTAGCGGAGTAATAAAGGAAATTGAGCTAATGAATGAATCATAATGATTCATAAAAAGATCCACAGTACCATATAGTTTTGGTGTTAAGCGTCCTTTATAGCCCAATTCAAGTGTACGCATGACTTCAGGATACATACCTGACTGATCATTGACCTTATCTTTAAAATGGCCTTTCACTTTTGGATCAGTTGACGGAAAAAAGAGGACTTGAGTTTCCGGATCAAAGACTGCAAGGCTGGATGCATCATAGGGATCCTTCCAGTATACTTGTCCTGTTGCAGGGTCTCTTGGGAAATTATAGCCTTGATGAGCACCCTTGGCGTAGACCTTGAACGTCACCACACGCGTTACGAAAATGTCCAGGAATAAATGCTGATTTGAAGGTGTATTAAATGCCTGGGCATAGGTAAGGCGAATATTCTGGTTTTCCCGGGGTCGCCAGATAAGGCCGATCTTTGGCGAGATCTGCACACCGTCTGTTTTATCCAGGTTTATTTTCCAGTTAAAGGGACTGTAATTACGATCAGAATTATTGTATTCAATCACATCCGTCAAACGGTCATGGGAATCAAAACGTGTAGCCTGGATCAATTCCCATTTATCTGCAAGCTTCCAATTCATTTGGTAATATATACCCAATTCATTGACCACATAACGATTGTCTTCAGCTTGCTCATCAATACCTTCATCAATGTTCTCATCCACCTTGCCGTCACCGTCATTATCGATACCGTCAGCGTAGACATTACCAACACCGTTTACTCCCGGTTCCCAGGCATCCGGCAGGCCATTGCCATTTGTATCTTCATAATCATCACTATCACCATCATTATCCACACCGTCTTGAATAGCATTTAATACATTATCTGTGGAATCGGAAGACCACATATTGAATTGTTCACCATCATCGTACAAAAGATTATCGTTATAATCGGTAAAACTGATAGGGGAAAAAGCTTCACCATTACCGTTATTATCACGTCTATCCACAAGATGATTATCCGAAAGGATTGAGCCGCGCGTATCCGGCATGGTGAGGAAATAATCAATACCCCAAACGAACCGGAAATTCCCGTTTAAAAGTTCCATAGAATGTTGGAGCTGTGTACTCCATTTCCCGGAACGGTCATAAATTGTTCCGCCTGTAGACAGGTTTCGTGTTGGTTTATCGGGATCACCTGAAAAACTAGTATTCAAATACGACTGCAGGAAAAAATTCTTATAACGCATACGGCCATGCCAGTAACGGTAGACCCAGCCGTCGGCGAGGTAGCGGGCAATACCGGTAATATTAATATTACGGGCGTAGGCGTATCCGTGCGAAAAACTCATTGTAAAGTCTTGGCTGGGTTCATAGTCAAGGCGTACGTCGTAGCGGTAATTTTTGACATTGAAATCAGGATAATCATCAACACCATCATCATTGGCATCTGATACAAAGCGTGGGAAATTTGGGGAAAATTGCAGTTGAAAATCACCATCACCATTGTAAATACCATCGCCATTTGTATCAAAAATTATATTGCCCTCATCATCATACTCATAATCACCAAAACCGTAACCAGACCAATTTGTAGAGTCATCATTAGGAGTCCCTGAATTATAACTGCCAAAGCGCGCGATCCAGCGCGATCCAATCTCATCTTTTTCGTCCACCAGACCATCGCCATCATTATCAAAACCATCGTACCAGGATTCATCACCTTCATCAATACCTTCATCGATGCCGGTGTCGATGAGCCCATCTCCATTGTTATCCAACCCATCGGCATAGGCGCGGCCGATCATATCTTCTGTTACGCCCCAAAGAATTATACCGTTATCTAATACATAACGATAATAGGGGTCATCAGCAGCCGCATCTACCATTTCTTGGGTAATGGTCGGGCTGCCGGCTTCAGTGCCGATAGGAAACAACCCGTCAATATTGTCACGGTACATGAGCCCCTCCCACGAATCATTTTCATCGATAAAGCCATTGCCGTTATCATCGATACCGTTATTGGCGATCTCACCGCTGGATATGGCTGTAAGCATATTAATATTGAAAGTGGGATTGCCGAATTCAGCATAGGAGTTATTATCGTCCACACCATTGTGTGTTAATGTTGCTCTTCCCAGGAATGAAGGATCGTGGCCTTCGTATTCATCGGTATTATAATGCTCCCAATCATAGGCGTTGAAGGCAACACCGGAAATTTTAAAGCCAAAATCTTTAAAGGTAGTCGCGTGACGCATAGTCAGTTTTTTTAAATAACCCCTTTCTTGAGCCAGGTTTCCGCCTTGTACATTGATCGTTGTACCTTTTGATTCCCGGGGAGTGGATGTAATGATATTTAATACACCGCTGTGAGCATTGGGGCCATAGAGTGCCGAAGAGGGTCCGAGCACCACTTCAAATTGTTTTACATCTTCAAAAGAAACAGGGATGACATTGTAAGCAATCAAACGCAGGGAAGGAACATTGGCCATTCTGCCGTCTGTCAATGTTAGCAGCCTTGAACTGAAAGAAGAATTAAATCCCCGGGCACTTAAATTATAACTGTCTACACCAGACTGGGTAAAATCCACCCCTTTTACCTGTTTCAAATAATCACCCAAGTTTGTGTTGCTCTCCCGGCGAATTTCTTTTTGCGTAATCACGCTGATCGCAGCCGGTGCATCTTCCACGCGTTCCCGTCTCCGTGAAGCGGTTACCACGTAGGTCTGCATCTGGATGGCTTCTGGAGCCAATGCAATATTGGCAGTAACAATTTCACCTAAAGTAACAGTCAGATCCTGGGTCTTTTCTTCATAACCAATGTATGAGACCATGATGGTTACTGCTCCCACTGGAACATTTAAAATGTTATAATTACCCCTAACGTCAGTTGCGGCGCCCATGGTTGTTCCTTTAACGATCACGTTTGCACCAATGAGGGGATCGTTATTTTCAGCATCTGTAATCCGTCCGGTGATTGAGCCGCTTTGGGCAAAAAGCTGGCTGAAAAGGGCAAATATGATGATGGGATAGATTATTTTTTTCATATTAATCTTGCCTATAAACAGACAGCTCCACCTGGGGGTGGAGCTGTCTGAGTTATTATGTTTTCAAAATGAAAACTGTATTTATTTCAACAGCATCATTTTTTTGGTTGCCACATTACTGCCTGACTCCACACGGTAGATATATACACCGCTGGGAAGCAGACTGCCGTTTGCATTATGACCATCAAAGGTTACAGTATGATGACCTGCTGATAAGTTTCCTGCGAACAATGTGGATACTTTTTGACCCAGCAAATTCCAAACAGTAACTTCGGTTGCAGATTGTACAGTTAGATCAAAACTGATTTTCGTAACCGGGTTGAAGGGGTTGGGATAATTCTCATAGACAGCAAACTTGGCCGGGAGAAAATCTTCAGATTCTACACCTGCTACCTCAATAACTTCAAATAGGGCGAAAACATCTCGCTCCTGATAATCCGGTACGCAGGAATTGCCTATTTGGAAAACCAAACGGCCGTTTGCACCCGGGCTCCAATCATGATCAGAGTCATCTACATCTATACCCATTGAAGCTAGAACGCCTACAGCATAAAATGCAGTGGCTTGGGCTGTATTATTAAGGGCGTCAGGATCGCCGGCTGCGACCAAAGCTGTATATGTAGCTTGAGCATATGCACCAACGGCTACTGCATATGCAGCTGCCGTTGTGGAATCAACACCAAATGCCATAGCAAAACCAACAAATGCTGCCTGTCCAACATAATCTAAGGCCATCAATGTTGCAGTATCTTGATCATAACCAGCTTGCATATACCCGACAATTAATGCCATTATATTATCCGGAACACCGTCGCCATCGGCATCATCACCTGCTGCAGTCATTATAGCACTGATTGCAGCCAGGCCGTTGTAGGTAAAATAATGACCGGTGAATTGAAAGGGTGAATCATCGGCACCTGGTTGTAACCAAAATGGAATACCGTCCGCGCCAACGGGGTCAAAATAATAACCCCAATCAGTATCGAAGACACCATCTGGTTCACCATCACCGTCCAAATCGACACCTGTACCACCTAGAATAGGATATGTACCAACATTGACTGGTATGCCTTGTGCAGCAAGTGCTGCAACCGTTACTGTATCTGAAAAAGCCAGGGTAATACCCAGATGACGATTAAGTAATCCAGCAGCATCAATGCCACTATCTGAATCTTGACCATCTACAGCATGCCATTTAAGTTCCATTTCATCAAAACCGGTATTATCATCATTAAAAAATCCGGTTAATATACCATAGTTGGTAGCACTGGCTGTAGGATCCTCCCAATCGTCCGGAGCATCAAACCAGTCAAAGACAGAAGATTGTGATATTCCAAATCCCCAAGTAAAGGTTCCTTCTTCAGCATTATACGAATTGGATGTAGTGGAATACGTAATGTCTGCATTATCTGTCACAGGAGCAACCACAGCAAATGTAGAACAGTCTTCCGTATTTGTGGTTGGATAAGTTGAAGATGTGCCTTCAACACCTGGGATCAGCATTTGACCGTCTTCCTGGTTCAATCCTAGGTTAAGATCAATACCAACGTAATTCAGCCCAAACGGAGTCAAGAGAATATCCGGAGTGGCGATAACAGCAATGGTGTCTCCTGGAGCCCAACCGGCCAATGTAGCTGAAAACGCTGAGCTTGCGGCGCTTGGCCAATGGGCATCCAATGTATACTGAGCGATAGAATCGTCAGGGCTATCTGTTAATCTGGCAATGTTTGTGTAAACAACATTTACACCAGTTAGTTGGTACGAGCCTGTAAATGTTTGTGCCTGTAGAGTTACAGACAATATTAGTGTTATTACAATGCTTGTTAGCAATTGTTTTTTCATATTTACCCCCTGCTTCCTTGCAGTTAGTTAAGAACGAAATCTTCCCACGAAAGGCGTTGCCTTGTTCGTCCCGTCACATACAGTATACCACGATTTTGTATCCTTTTTCAAACATTTTTTATAATTTGTGATTTGGGTCATTTTTTGTAATCACGGCGTTGAATCCAGCGCCAGATAGCCCATAAAAGTATGAGTGATCCAAAAACAAAAAGTGCGTTTGCCAGTAAGATGGTAAAAGTTCTGTCCATGATTTTTTCGTTGAGAAATTTACGAATGACCTTAACTTCGAACAAGTTGTAGGTCTATTTACTTGTCATTATTTAATTTGCGGCCCGTCAAAATTCTATATCTTCAATAATCAAAGAGGTAACAGAACTATTAATGAATATTTGTGTCTTAGTTAAACAAGTCCCGGGGAGTGAAGCGCATTTTAGCGTTTCTGCAGATGGTTTATGGATTCAGGAAACTGAACTGCCCTTTGAAATGAATGAGAGTGATAATTATGCTCTCGAGGAAGCATTACAGATCCGCGAACAAAAAGGAACGGGTGAAGTGGTTGTCGTCAGTTTGGGCCCGGACCGCTGCCAGAAAGTTATTCGTGAAGCACTTGCCAAAGGCGCAGACCGCGCTATTCATATCAAAGAAGATGCTCCTTATAATACGGATCCTTATGCAATCGCTTCAGCGTTGGCCAATACGATAAAGGATGAGGGATTTAATTTGGTTCTTTCCGGCCTGCAATCCGATGATCTTGGTTTTGGCCAAACAGGTGTTATTTTAGGTGAACTTCTTGGAATGACAACGGCAACTCTTGTGGTTGGAACGGAAGTACAAGATGGGAAGATCAGAGTAAAACGAGAGTTGGAAGCTGGCTGGTTTCAGTGGCAAACCATGGATCTGCCGGCCAGCCTGGCAATTCAATCCGGTTTGAATACACCCCGCTATCCAACTTTGAAAGGCATTATGACCGCCAAGAAGAAAGAAATAAAAGAATTATCCTTTGCTGATATATGTGCTGTGGATGAACTGCAATCATTTAATGGGTTGTCTGTACAACACGCAGAGAAACAAACAGAAATGATCGCAGGTACTGTTGACCAGATCGTTGCAAGATTGGTGGACGTTTTGAAAAATGAGATACGGATCAATTAGGACGGTATGATGGATATATTAGTTGTATTAGAAGATAAGAGTGGCAACATTCATCGTATGAGCCAGGAGGCGATTGCCGGTGCTCAACAAATTGGCGGAGAATGTGGCTTAAGTATTGGTGTTTTAGCACTGGGGGAAAACGCTCCTGCACTTGCTGAACAAGCATCCCAATATGCTGTGGAAGAAATTCTATCTCTGGAAAATAAATATTTATTTAATTACACTGCTGACGGATTTGCAGCAGCAGTTGCACAAGTCGTTTCGAGTGAAAACCCAAAATATGTATTCTTTGGTCATACCTATCAAATTCGAGACTATGTACCGAGAGTGAGCGCCAAATTGAAAAGACCATTTCTGAACGATATTGTATCATATTCTGTTCAAGGAGGTAAACCTGTTTTTAGTAAACAAGCCTTTAATGCTAAACTAGTAACAGCTCTACAGCTAATTGATGATAGTCCCTGCATTGTTAGTTTTCAATCTGCTGCATTTTCATCCGATACTATTCAAAGCGGTTTGGCCAGTGTCCGCTCAGTAACAGTTAATATTGATGCTGGGTCAATCAAGACTGTGCCGGAAGATCCTTTCCAAGAAACCGCAGGCGGAGTAGACCTCTCTAGCGCAGATTTGATTGTAAGCATTGGTCGTGGAATCAGTAAAGAAGAAAATATTTCCATCGCCCAGGAATTGGCCAAGGCAATGGGCGCTGAGATTGCTTCATCACGACCAGTCGTAGATTCCGGTTGGTTACCGCCCCATCATCAAGTGGGCAGTTCTGGGCAAACAGTCGCTCCAAAACTCTATTTAGCTTTGGGGATTTCCGGGGCTATCCAGCATGTAGTTGGCATGAAAGGATCTAAAAACATTGTCGTCATAAATAAAGATCCGGATGCACCGTTGTTTGAAATAGCGGATTATGGCGTTGTAGGCGATCTGTTGGAGATTGTACCTAAATTGACTGAAGCAATTCAGGCATTTAAAAACTGATGGCAGAACGAGAAGTTCTGGATATGGATGTCCTTTTTGTGGGAGCTGGACCTGCCAGTCTCGCAGGGGCGATTCACCTAAAAAGACTACTGCGTGAATCCGGCCAGGAAGCCAATGTGGCTGTCCTGGAAAAAGCATCCGAAGTCGGTGCCCATTCCTTGTCCGGCGCCATTGTTGATCCCCGTGCATTGAGGGAACTATTCCCCAATTATAATGATGCTGATTTTCCTTTCGAAGCAGAGGTTACAGAAGAACATCTTTATTATTTAACAGCAACTAAGAAAATACCTTTTCCGTTTGTACCGCCACCCATGAGCCACCACAATTGTTTTGTAACCTCGCTGGGAAAGCTCACCCGCTGGCTGGGTGGAATCTGCGAAGATGAAGGAGTGGATATTTTCTGCGGTTTTGCCGGGACAGAACTGCTATATGATGGGGATCAGGTAATTGGTGTGCGCACTGGTGATCGAGGTATCGATAAAAATGGGGAGAAAAAAACCCAATTTGAACCGGGGGCAGACATTCACGCTAAGGTCGTTATTTTAGGCGAAGGAACCCGGGGTAGCCTGACCAAAAAACTCATCAACCGGCACGAACTTATGCAAGAACGGAACCCACAGGTCTGGGCCGTTGGCGTAAAAGAACTTTGGCGGATGCCAGTTGGAACTGTCCCGCCTGGATGTGTGACACATACCATGGGCTTTCCTTTGGGTCATGACATTTTCGGCGGCGCCTTCCTGTATGGCATGCAGAACGATATCTGGGACCTGGGCCTGGTGGTTGGCTTGGATTATAAGAACCCCGCAGTGGATTCCCATCATGAGCTCCAGCGCCTGAAAAATCACCCATGGATTCGTTCATTACTGTCAGCGGGACAAATGATTGCTTATGGTGCTAAATCATTACCGGAAGGTGGTTGGTATTCTATTCCAAGGTTAGCGGTGGATGGTGCATTACTTATTGGAGATTCGGCGGGCTTTATGAACGGTCAGAGGCTGAAAGGTATCCATTTGGCCATGAAATCAGGGATGCTTGCGGCGGAAACAACTGCTGAGGCATTGTCTACGGGAAATTTTACTGCAACACAACTGGCAGATTATGAGTCACGGGTGGAATCCAGCTGGATCAGGGACGAGCTGTGGAAAGTACGGAATTTTCACCAGGGATTTGACCGTGGTCTGTTGGGCGGGTTGGCAAATGCGGGAATGGGACTTTTGACGGGCGGCCGCGGCTGGGGGTTTAAAAACCGCTTATTCTCAGAAGCCGGTCATAAGAAGATGAAAAAGATCGTAGAAAAAAACCGTTACAAAGATCTGCAATTTGATGGAACATACTTATTTGATAAGGTAACTGATGTCTATTATTCTGCTACCGCTCATGAAGAAAACCAAGTGCCCCATCTACATATCAATGATCAGAACGTATGCACCACAAAATGTGCTGAAGAGTATGGGAATCCCTGTGTGAAATTCTGTCCGGCAGATGTTTATGAAATGGTACCTGATGGCGACGGCCAGAGGCTCCAAATTAATTTTTCTAACTGTGTACACTGTAAAACTTGTGATATCATGGATCCCTATCAGATTATTGACTGGGTCCCACCTGAAGGTGGTGACGGTCCCGTTTGGGTTAATTTATAGGGAACCAAGGCTGATTCAGTAGTCATAAAAGTGGCGGATACCAACACTGCCTAGGATTCAATTCAATGTCGAATCATTTTTATTTTCCCTTTGAAAAGGACTTTGATTATTACTCGCCGGAAATCCTGAATGGATTGAGCGAGTATGAAAAATACCAGCTTTCTTTTCATCCCGAGCGCCCAAAGTATCTCGACTATTTAATCATATTTGACAATGTTAAAGAATGCCTGGCAAGTGATCCATTTGGATCATGTTTAATCCAGACTCATCGGGCGGAATTCAAAAACATCAAACTCATGCTTATCGGTCAGCAGAGTGGGCCGTCTTCCAATTATAATGATATCCGTGAATCCATGGCTAAACCGGGGACGCTTGAGAAATGGAACCACGGTATGGCTACACCGGAGTCGTATGAACGGGCAGCTGCTGCAGTGCAACTGGCAAATAAAGAGGATAGGATTGTTATCACATTTCTGGATACACCGGGTGCTGACCCCACAGAAGAAGCAGAAGAGGGCGGCATTGCCTGGCGGATTGGCAATACTATTCAGGCTTTGGCAGAAGCAAAGCGGCCCACGTTATCGATCATTATAAACAGAGGCTGCAGCGGCGGTGCTATTGCATTGTCAGGATGCGACATTGTTTTGGCCATGGAATATTCCACGTATCTCGTTATTTCTCCAGAAGCGGCATCGTCTATTTTATTTCACACCCGGCAGGAAGCCAACCGCGCGGCCGAAGCCATGTGGATCACATCCAAAGAAGGAAAAAAAGTGGGCATCGTGGATGAACTCATCCCTGAAGTTGCCGGTCCTGCTCATCAATTTCCAAAAGAAGCAAAAGATGCAATACAAGCTTCTTTAGAGAAATGGCTCCCTAAACTGCATAATGTAAAAGATGCAGATGTATTTAATAATCGGATTAAGCGCTGGAAAAATATTGGCCATTGGAGTGCAACAACTAAGCAAGCCATTTTAAGCTTCAAATCTATTAAATCTCGAATTCCCACACCTCAGAAAAGCGGATATATTAAACGACACATTGGTTGCAGGACTGCTGCAGGAAAAAGAATTTTCGATCCCCAAAACTATAATTCTTTATTTGAAAATGATTTTGTATGTCCGGATTGCTTTCACTGCTACTCACGTCTTTCAGCCTGGGATTATATCCATTATGCCCTGGATGAAAATTCGTTTATTGAACATGAAGAAACAAAATTTTTGGTCGATAAAGACATTCTAGGTTTTCCTGACTATCCTGAAAAACTAAAAGAGACGCAAGCCAAAACCGGGCTTGCTTCAGCTATGATTACTGGCGATGGAAAAGTAAATGGTCTACTGGTAGTTTATTGCGGAACGGATTTTGGTTTTTTGGGCGGATCATATTGCATGTCATCTGCTGAGAAGATCTGGCGTGCGGCAGAATTTGCCATTGATAAAAAAGTTCCTATAATTCTTCAAGCCGCAGGTGGTGGCGCCCGCATGCATGAAGGATGTTCTTCAATGGTTGGTATTCCAAAAGCTCACGTGGCCTTAACGCGAGTAGAGCGGGCAGGGCTTAAAGTCATTACACTTATCACCGATCCAACCCTTGGTGGAGTGGCTATTGGTTATGCTTCGCGAGGAATTCGACTATTTGAAGAACACGCTGGTAATATCGGCTTTTCAGGCAAGCGGGTCATTGAACAATATACAGGTCACAAAACCAGCCGTGATTTTCAAACCACAGAATGGCTTAAGGAACATGGCCATATGGAAAATTCATTCAAATTGAAAACACTGCGAAAAACCTTGGCGGATTTAATCAAAGAATAAAGCAAGTGCAACAGAACCTTCCAAAGGTTGAAACCTTTAGAAGGTTAGGTGATTATTCAGTCCAAATGGACTAATTCAATACCGGCTTCACTGGCGTGCTTCAGGATACGCTCATCGCGATAGAATTCTTCGTAGTAAATAGTATTGATTCCAGCATTGGCGATGATCTTAAAACAATTATAACAGGGAGAAACTGTTACAAAGATTTCTGCTTCATCCACGCGGGCGCCGTTTTTGGCCGCCTGGGCAATAGCGTTGGCTTCGGCATGGGTGGTACGAACACAGTGGCCATCCACCATTTCGTGCCCTGCTTCATCACAGTGTGGTAACCCTTTGATGCTGCCGTTGTATCCGGTTGATAAAATATTTTTATCACGCACAATGACTGCTCCCACACTTTTACGATCACAAGTTGAGCGAGTTGCTACTTCTTTGGCAATGTTCATAAAGTAGGCTTCCCAGCTTACTCGTTCAGACATATTCAATCTCAATCTCGAACAAATATTTTCACAGCAGACCGCAACTCACCAAAATAAATCCGATCTACAAATTGAGCCAATTGCGCGGTGAGTATAAGATACGCCCAGGTTGGAACTGGAACTTCTGAACACCCCCTGACTAATACACGATCACCTTTATATTGTGACCAATCTATCTCAGCAACTTGTTTGCGAAACGATTTTTCCTTTAAAATCCCGCCATCGAGAAAATCATCCATGCTGATTGTGGTCACTTTAATAACCCTCTGAGATCACTATGGCTATTTGTTTTTAACCTTATCCACTGACATATACACCGGTTTTTTTTCACCCATGAAATAATGATAATTAAGGATGGCATAACCTTCATTATTCCGCGTAGGACAGGTTGAGCAGCTGGAAGACCCATCTGCACGATGGCGCAATAACTCCAAAAGTTTATCATCTGATTCCTTTGCGCCGGCCACCAAATCTTCGTCTGTTTCCACGTACCAGCGCATGGTAATCAAGTATTTAAGGTGTTTATCTTCGTTGTTGTTTTTAACCATAAAGTCCTCTGGTTTCTGATAAATGGTTTGCTTCCGCCTAGGCGCGGACGCCCATAAACTTAACTGTTTTCACTATACTTTCACAAAGACGATCTACATCCGCTTTTGTATTGTACAGATATAAACTTGCCCGGCCTGTGGCCGCTACCCCAAGCTCCTTCATGATCGGTTGGGCGCAGTGGTGTCCGGCACGGATGGCGATACCATCATTGTCCAGGAATTGTGCAAGATCATGGGGATGAATATCTTCTACATTAAAGCTGATGACGGCACCGCGGTCAGGGGCAGAACCATAAACTTTAACTTCCGATATGGCACCGATTTTTTCCAATGCATAGTTCTTTAATTCTTGTTCATGGTTATGAATTTGATCCATACCAATTGAATTGATATAATCAATAGCCGCTCCCAAGCCGATGGCTTGGGCGATATTAGGCGTTCCCGCTTCGAACTTCCACGGGACATCATTCCATGTGGAATTGTTTAATGATACGGTACGAATCATTTCACCACCACCCATAAAAGGAGACATCTCTTCCAAAATTTCCTGTTTTCCATACAGAACTCCCACACCGGTTGGGCCCAGCATTTTATGTCCAGAAAAAGCCAGGAAGTCACAATCTAAACCTTTTACATCTACAGTTTGATGGGGCACACTCTGGGCTGCGTCCACTAACGCAACAGCGCCCACGTTGTGAGCCATTTTTATCATGTCCTTAATTGGATTAACTGTCCCAAAAACATTGGACTGCTGGATAACCGCCACCAGTTTTGTTTTGCGAGTAAACCATTTGTCAGGATTAGAAAGATTAAGTGTACCATCTTCATTAAAGGGAATGTGTTTTAATACAGCACCGGTTTCTTTCGCGCAAAGCTGCCAAGGGACAAGGTTGCTGTGGTGTTCCATGGCGGTGAGAAGGATTTCATCACCTGCTTTCAGATTTTTTCGCCCCCAGGCATAGGCGACCAAATTGATGGCTTCTGTAGTTCCACGAGTAAAAATAATGGAGTTGGAATCGGTATTTAAAAGATCAGCTGTTTTTTTTCGAGCGCTTTCGTATTTAATTGTCGCTTGTTCTCCTATACTATATATGGAGCGGTGCACATTAGCGCTGTATTTGGTATAGTAGCCATCAACTGCATCAATTACAGTTTGTGGCTTTAATGTAGTTGCAGAGCTGTCTAAATAAACAAAATTATCAGCCTGTTCTGTGAAGATAGGAAAACCTTCACGAATTTTTTTTACATCAAGCATGGAATATTAAAGCAGGCCTAATTGCAGTCGGGCAGCTTCGGTCATCATACCCTGACCCCAGGGCGGATCCCAAACCAGATTGACCTTTACTTCAGAAACACCGGGGATGCCCATGATCTTTTGTTCCACTTCCTGTTGCAGGATCGGACCCATGCCGCAACCCGGAGCTGTAAGAGTCATGGAAACATCAACCACTATCCCCCCTGATTCTGTTTCAGCAAAATCACAGGAATATATCAAACCAAGATCCACGATATTAACAGGGATTTCCGGGTCATAACAGGTTTTCATCGCATCCCAGACAGCCCGTTCATCAACGTCTTGACCATTTTGTAATTTATCTTTTTCTTCATCGATCAGTTTTTTGCCAATGGCATCGGCATCAGCGCCTTCGATACGATAAAGGTTACCATTCACGGCGACAGTATAACTGCCGCCAAGAGATTGTGTGATAATGCCGCGTTCACCGGCAATGATCTTTCCTTTCGTTCCGGATGGGATCATGGTGGCTTTGCAATCACGGGTAAATGTGATGACTTCTTCTGTGCTTGTACTATTTATCATATTGTTTCTGTCGTGGTTAATTCTGAATTACCATGAAGGGCATTGTTCATTGTGTGCCAGCTCAATACAGCACATTTCACCCGGGAAGGAAATTTGTGAACACCGGCAAGAACAACAAGTTTGCCGATATCTCCATTCGTTTCTCCAGTGGTGATCATGGTATGGAACTGCTCAAATAATGTTTCTGCTTCTGGAACCATTTTTCCTTTAATAAGTGTTGTCATTATGGATGCGGACGCTTTGGAAATGGCGCATCCTGATCCTTTAAAACTCACATCGAAAATTTGATCATTTTCCAAATGCAAAAATAAAGTTATCTCATCACCGCAGAGTGGATTGTGGCCTTCAGCTATGGCAGTGGCATTGTCCATTTCCCTAAAATTCTGGGGATTCCGATTATGATCCAGGATCAATTGTTGGTATAGATCTCTCAAATCATCCATTTTCTAAACTTTCCAGCCACGAAGTAAGTTTTTTATTTAAATATGCTGCTGTGCCTTCGTCTTTAATATTTGCTAAAATTTCAGCAGCAAAACCTTCCACCATGAGTCGTTGGGCAAAAGCTGTTTCAATTCCTCTTGAACGTAAATAATAAAGAGCATCTTCACTTAATTGTCCAGTACTTGAACCATGGGTACAGCGTACATCATCGGTATAAATCTCCAATTGAGGATTGGAATGCATGCTTGCATTTTTACTCAATAATAAATTTTTATTGGACTGTTTTGAGTCTGTTTTGTGGCTGTTTTCACGGACCACAATCTTTCCGTTAAAAACTCCACTGGCTTTATCATCCAGAATATATTTAAAGAATTGACTGCTGTTGCAATGAGGTTGCTTATGGTCAACGATCACTCGTATATCCATATGCTGGTTATCTTTCATTAACGAAAGCCCATTTAGTTTTGCAGTGGCATTCCTGCCATAAAAATTGATTCTGATATCGCCGCGATATAATTCAGTCCCCTGGTTAAATATAGTTGAATTCAATATTGCATCTTTTTGTAAGTGATATTCCATGTTGCCAACATGATAACTAGTATCTTCCTGAATACGATTGTGGTTAAGGATACTGTTTTCACTCAATTCTGATATAGTGACACAATTATTCCAATAAAGAGATGGGGTATCACCTTTATAATGTTCAATGAATTCAGCCGAACTGTTTTTACCCATTCTGATGAGCAAACGCGGATGATTCATAATATTATCTTTAAGTCCAGTCGTAATAAACTGATAATGAATGGGCCTACTTAACTGAACTTGGTCAGCTATATCAATGGCAAGTCCGCTATTCATCAACGAAGTATTCAATGCTACAAATGGATTTTCTTCGGCATTTAAGAAATCAGTCAATTCATCATCCATGAAAACATCGAGGAGTGTGCGAATGGTAACACCGTCAGGAACGTTGGATCTATCTTGTTGAAAGTGCCCATTCAAGATGATGATCGAATAACAATCTTTAAATGGCTCGACTGGATAGTCCAAAGCTGGCTGCAAGTCTTCAGCTGTGGTCATTCTAAAATGAGATTTGTGGAAAAGAGAAAAGTCCGTGAATTGCCAGTCTTCCCATTTCTTGGTGGGAAAACCCAATTCAGTAAATCGACTGAAAGCTTTGCTTCGTAAGGCTGAAAGCTCTTTAGGCTCAGCAGACCCATTGGCCTGTAATGACTCTAATTCTGATCGATAATGCTGCATTAGTTTTCCAGCCAGGAATATCCTTTTGCTTCCAATTCATAAACCAATTCAATATCGCCGGTTTTGACGATCTGCCCATCAATCATGACGTGGACCATATCCGGTTTCATGTAGTCCAACAACCGTTGATAGTGGGTGATGGCAAAAATCGCGCGATCACCATTTCGATATTCATTTATACCATTGGCAATAACTTTCATTGCATCGATGTCCAGTCCGGAATCGGTCTCGTCTAAAATGGCAAATATTGGCTCAAGAGTTAATAACTGTAGAATTTCATTCCGTTTTTTCTCACCCCCGGAAAAACCATCATTCACTGCTCGACTTAAATAACTTTCATCCATCCCCACCTGCTTGATCTTCGCTTTGATGAGGGTAAGAAAATCCATGGCATCCAATTCAGCTTCACCCTTGTTTTTACGACGAGCATTCAGCGCAGCCTTTAAGAAATACATATTGTTGACTCCGGGAATTACCACAGGATATTGAAAGGACATGAAGATCCCATCCAAAGCACGTTCTTCCGGAGTTTTATCCAAAATGCTTTCGCCGTTAAAGAGAATATCACCTTCAATTTCATAACCGTCCTTACCGGTAATGACATGGGCTAAGGTGCTTTTGCCCGAACCGTTGCGTCCCATGAGGGCATGGAGTTCACCTGCCTTTATTGTGAGATCAACACCTTTAATAATTTCCTTATCTTTAATGCGGACGTATAAATTTTTTATTTCTAACATGATTTCCTGATTCAATAAATAGTTGCTTAACCAACGCTGCCTTCCAGACTCACCTCCATGAGTTTCTGGGCTTCCACAGCAAATTCCATTGGTAGTTCTTTAAAGACTTCTTTGCAGAAGCCGTTTACGATGAGGGATATGGCATCTTCTGTAGGAATGCCCCGCTGATTGCAGTAATAAATCTGGTCTTCACCAATGGAAGATGTGGATGCTTCGTGTTCCATTTGAGCGCTGGAGTTGCGGACATCAATATATGGGAAAGTATAAGCTTTACATTTATCACCAATGAGCATGGAGTCACATTGTGAATAATTTCGTGCATTATCGGCATTTTTCATGATCTTTACCCCACCTCGATATGTTTGCCGGCCTTTACCGGCTGAAATTCCTTTAGATATAATGGTACTTTTGGTGTTCTTGCCGATGTGCACCATTTTAGTCCCAGTGTCGGCTTGTTGAAAATTGTTAGTTAGGGCTACAGAATAAAATTCTCCCACTGAATTATCGCCTTTTAAAATACAGGATGGATATTTCCAAGTGATGGCCGAACCGGTTTCGACTTGCGTCCATGAGATCTTGGAATTTTCCTCCAAACACGTTCCGCGTTTGGTTACAAAATTGTAGATACCGCCTTTACCAGTTTTTGGATCACCGGGATACCAGTTTTGAACTGTGGAATATTTGATGGTGGCATCTTTATGAGCGATCAGTTCTACAACTGCAGCATGGAGCTGATTCTCATCCCGCTTAGGGGCCGTGCAGCCTTCAAGATAACTGACATAACTGCCTTCGTCAGCGATAATGAGCGTCCGTTCAAATTGGCCAGTGTTGGCGGCGTTGATGCGGAAATATGTTGAGAGTTCCATTGGGCAGCGCACCCCCTTTGGAATATAGACGAAACTGCCATCGGTGAATACTGCTGAATTGAGAGCTGCAAAATAATTATCGGTGTGGGGAACTACTGATCCCAGATATTTTTTAATCAGTTCTGGATGATTCTGGACAGCTTCAGAAAAGGGGCAAAATATGACACCGTGTTTTTTCAATTCTTCTTTAAATGTGGTTGCTACAGATACAGAATCAAACACAGCATCCACCGCCACGCCAGCCAGCATTTTTTGCTCTTCCAGGGGAATCCCCAGTTTTTTGTAAGTTTCCAAAATTTCAGGGTCTACTTCGTCCAAACTTTTCAATTCATTTTTCTTTGGGGCAGAATAATAACTGATAGCTTGGTAATCAATTTCATTATAATCTACTTTTGCCCATGTCGGTTCTCCCATTTTGAGCCATTGACGATAGGACTTTAAGCGCCATTTCAGCATGAATTCTGGTTCTTTTTTTATAGCAGAGATGGTACGAATCACATCTTCATTTAAACCGGGAGGGAGGGTGTCCTGCTCAATGTCAGTGACAAACCCGTACTTATAATCTTGCTCTATGGCTTTTTCGATTACTTCGGACATAATATTTTTAGACTTTAATTAAACAGAAAAACTCGTTCCGCAGCCGCAGGTTCTGTTGGCGTTGGGATTATGGATCTTAAAACCACCGTTCAGCAAATCATTGGAAAAATCGATCTCCATTCCACGTAAATAAAGCCAGCTCTTTAGATCACATAAAATTTTTAGACCATTACTTTCAATCACTTTATCCATTTCACCCTGTTTATTATCAAATGACATTTTGTAATTCATCCCTGAACAACCACCACCATCAACACCCGTACGCAGTGCCCATCCTTCTTTGCCTTCCATTTTCATGGCATTCTTGATACGCTCAATAGCTTTAGGTGACACTGTTATAGTAGCATTTGCAAAATCTTCTATTAATTTTTCTTGTGTTTTATCAGCCATATTTACTCCCACTCCGTTGACACATTTTCTGATTGAGTTTTGCTAGGGGAGAAGCCCAGTTTTTCCCTGGCTTCATCCTTCATCATTTCTGGATTCCACGGCGGTTGAAAGGTCACTTCAACTGTTGTTTCTTCAACACCGTCTAAACTGGACACTTTTGTTTTGATATCTTCTGCCATTTGCTGACCCATGCCGCAACCAGGAGTTGTTAATGACATGGTAATATCAACTTTTGTGTTTTCAATTTTGATTTCATAAATAAGTCCCAGGCTCCAGAGATCAACAGGGAGCTCCGGGTCATAACATTGTTTTAAAACCTCAATAATTTGTTCTTTATCAATTGCCATCATTGCCTCACTGGGTAATCTCACCGACGGACATATTCTCAAACATGGAGCGTATGCTTTCGTTGATGCGTTGAATCGGTGTGCGAATATTGCACATAGGGACAAGCGTGCAATCTGAATCAAAATAGCAGTCCATTATTCCCAAGGGACCTTCCATTTTTTCAAAGAAGTCTTTCATATTGATATCTTCCAGACATTTCTTTATGCGATAACCTCCATGAGGCCCCTGAACAGCTTCTACAATTTTTTCCCGAGCCAAGTGCTGTAAGGTTTTCGCCAAGAGCTCAACAGGCATGCCATATTGTTCTGCAATTTCCTTGGCATTGGTCAATTCGTCTTTTTCCTTTTCTTGCATATGACGCAGGGCAATCAAGGCGTATTCAACTTTTCTTGTAATTTTAAGCATATCTAACCCGACTATTTTTGTCGGGTAAATTTACCGGGGTATTAAAATGCAAGACAAGGACTATTTACGATTAAATTGATCGGGGTTAATTAACTGAAATGAGATATACTGTTTTATTAGTGATCATACCGATCTGAACTGGCTTATAAAAATAATCAGGATCCATATTATTTATATAATCAGGAACAGATTTTTCGGGCATTGCAATTAACAATCCTCCAGATGTTTGTGCATCTGCTGTCAGTAATTGCTCTACTTCTGACAGTTTTTTATCAAAGATCACATCATCCTTTACGAAATCCAGGTTGCGTTTTGTACCGCCAGGAACAACTCCAGCTTCAGCCAGTTCACGAACACCCTTCAGAAAGTCCAAATTCCTGAAATTAATCTCTGCAGACACATCGCTGGCCAGGCACATTTCCCGCAAGTGACCTAACAACCCAAAGCCAGTCACATCGGTGACAGCATGAATATCCAATCCGTTCATAGCATCAGCGGCAGCTTTATTTAATGCAGACATGGATTCCACAACTGCATTGATTTGTTCTTCTGAAGCTTTTTCTTTTTTGATTGCTGTGGATATGATTCCTGTGCCAAGTGGTTTGGTTAAAATAAGGACATCACCCGGCTGGGCGCCATTGTTGCGCACCAATTTGTTTTTTTCAACTTCACCGGTAACAACCAAACCATATTTGGGTTCATGATCATCAACAGAATGACCACCTACAATAGAAATTCCCGCTTCTGCAGCTTTATCAGCACCCCCTTGTAATATGTCAGATAAAATCGATTTGGGTAATTCATTGATAGGAAAGCCAACAATATTCAAGGCAAACAACGGAGTCCCACCCATTGCATAGATATCCGAAAGTGAATTGGCCGCGGCGATCTGGCCGTATTGATAGGGATCATCCACAATTGGAGTGAAAAAATCTACTGTCTGGACGATAAATCTGTCACCATCCAAACGTACCACAGCGGCATCGTCAGCGCCGTCAAAGCCAACTATGACCCGATCATCTTGCGGTAGGTTGAGTTGACCCAGAACCTGGGCCAGGTCTTTTGGACCTATTTTACATGCTCAACCACTGCCGTGGGAAAGTGTAGTTAGTCTAATCTGTTCTTTAGTCATCATTATAGTTTATCTGTCAACTTGCGTACATCTTCAATGGTATTGACATCAATATCAGTTAAATATTCTAAATGGATCGTTTTAAAAATAGAATGAACATGGATTTGCGATTGATACTGATGAAGCACCATGGGTATATGGGTTGTTTTCATTGCTAATACTTGAAATGGAAAATCCAGATCAGTGGCTGTTAAAGCAGATAGTGTTGCCTGTGTTTCCATGAGATTATTGCGGACTTCCTGAATATCCTTCAACAAAAGTTTTTCCCGGAAAACCCAAGGCGCTGTTTCATCTGCAGCATCTTTTAAATAATCATATCCTTGCTGAAAATGATCTAAAAAATACTGTCCGTAAACACCCTTGCTCAATGTATCAGATAAATATTGGTTCAGTGCTTCCTGTCGTTCATGCAAATATGTTTTCCAAGATGGAAAATGACTACGGAAGAGAAAAAACCCAAAAGATGTTTTAAATGAATTGCCACGATTAAAAAACGCTTTTACTTCATAAGTCAGTTTTTTCAATTCATTGCGTGTGTTCTGCGGAAAGAGATGAACAGTAATTGGAGCAGGAGGGATATTGTTTTTTAGGAAATCTGCGGGAATGTTCAACTCATACAGATTCAATGAAAATATTTTTTCGACACCTTGAATGTTGATTTGAATAAAGGCACCCAGGTCACTCATCTTGATGAGGTTGCCTAGTGCTTTATCAAATTCTGGAATGGTTGCAATCGAAGGTGCAGAAAGGTCTCCAGATATTTCCGGGAAAATTGAAAGCTGGCTCGGATTATGTTTGGGACTCATAAGAACGCCATCAAGTTTACGCTTGTAGAGGGTAAGGTGCAATTTTTCATCATGATTACATACATGTTCTATTAGAATTGATTTACGTATAAACAGCATGGTAAATTTGACACTGGACAGGCACAGAAACCGATTGAAAATAACATTTTTGAACGCCCATAGAGTCCCAATTCTCACTGGATTTATCTTATTTAAACCCTAGATTAGACCCGCTTATACTTTATGGAAAAAACACTTAAAAATGTAGATGATGTTGTCATTCGTTTTGCCGGTGACTCTGGTGATGGAATGCAGCTCACCGGTGGACGTTTTACAGACACCACTGCCATTGTTGGCAATGATTTAAGCACACTTCCGGATTTTCCTGCAGAAATCCGTGCTCCCGCCGGTTCATTGGCCGGAGTTAGTGCGTTTCAAATTCACTTCAGTTCCAGGGTTATTTATACACCCGGCGATAAAGTTGATGTGTTGGTTGCAATGAATCCCGCTGCTCTAAAAGTTCATCGTGAAGAACTGGAGCCAGGCGGAATGCTCATTTGCAATACGGCTGCTTTCTCCAAAAAGAATCTGACCTATGCCGGTTTCGATTCCAATCCACTGGAAGATGGATCATTGGAAGATTATTTCCGAGTCTATGCCATTGATATGAGCAAGATCGTTGCAGAAGTCTGTGCTGATATGGGCTTAACTCGGAAGACCGTAAATCGAACCAAAAACCTATTTGCATTGGGTCTGTTGTATTGGATTTATGACCGTCCTATGGAGACCACAAAAAACTGGTTGGAGAAGAAATTTGCCAAACGGCCGGAACTGATCGAATCCAATGTGAGAGCCATGGAAGCCGGTTATAACTATGGCGAAACAACAGAAATTTTTACCACCCGTTATAAAGTTGATAAAGCGGACCTACCTGCCGGAACTTATCGCAATATTGTAGGGAATTATGCCCTAACATTAGGTCTGGTGGCCGCTGCTGAAAAATCAAAACTGCCCTTATTCTACGGCAGCTATCCCATCACACCAGCCAGTGATATACTCCATCATCTTGCAGCATTAAAACACCACAATGTGAAAACTTTTCAGGCAGAAGATGAAATTGCAGGAATGACATCCATTATTGGTGCTGCGTTTACCGGCAACCTTGCAGTGACGGCTTCGTCCGGGCCCGGGATTGCATTAAAAGGAGAAGCTCTTGGATTAGCTATCATAGCGGAACTGCCCATGGTGATCGTGAACGTTCAGCGCGGCGGTCCCAGTACAGGATTGCCAACCAAAACAGAACAAGCCGATTTATTACAAGCGTTGTATGGACGTAATGGTGAAGCACCTCTGCCTGTAATCGCTTCGGCTACACCTGGCGATTGTTTCTATACGGCTTATGAAGCCTGTCGCATTGCCTTGAAATACATGACACCCGTCATGTTGCTTACAGATGGCTACTTGGCCAATGGTTCAGAACCCTGGACAATTCCCAACGTAGATGATCTGGAACCAATCGATGTCAAATTTGCAGATACCTCCAGTATGGTCGATGGCCAGTTCATGCCTTACCTGCGCAATAAAGAAACGCTGGCACGTCCCTGGGCGATCCCAGGAACTGAAGGGCTGGAACACCGCATCGGCGGCTTGGAAAAAGAGGACGTAACCGGTAATGTGAACTATGATCCGGAAAATCACCACCATATGACGCTCACGCGACAGCAAAAAGTCGATAATGTCGTAAACGACATTCCACCCACTGAAATTTATGGTAAGTCCAGCGGTGAATTATTGATATTGAGCTGGGGCGGGACCAGGGGCGCCTGCCGTTCGGCTGCGGAAGAAATGCAAACTGCCAAAAAAGCTGTTAGCCATGTTCATTTACGCTGGCTGAATCCGCTGCCAAAAGACCTTGGTGAAATCCTGATTCGGTTTAAGAACGTCTTGATTCCGGAGATTAATTTGGGTCAGTTGATCAAAATAATACGTGCTGATTTTCTCATCGATGCAAAAGGATTGAATCTTGTCCGCGGTAAACCGATTGGCAAAGGCCGAATTATTGAAAAGATTAATGAAATTTTAGGAAACTGACCATGGCTGAAAAACAAGCAATTGAAAAGAAAAAATATACACGCATGGATTTTACCTCTGATCAGTCAGTGCGCTGGTGTCCGGGTTGCGGTGATTATGCCATCCTTGCCCAAACACAAAAATTATTTCCTGATTTGGGCATGGATAAAAAGAATGTTGTATTCATATCCGGTATTGGTTGTTCCAGCCGCTTTCCATACTATATGAATACCTTTGGTTTTCATACCATTCATGGTCGCGCTCCAGCTATCGCTACAGGAGTAAAAGTTGCCAACCCCGACTTATCTGTTTGGGTTGTCACAGGTGACGGTGATGGACTTTCCATAGGCGGGAATCATACCATTCATCTTTTGCGGCGCAATTTGGATATCAATGTCCTGCTGTTTAATAACCGAATTTATGGTTTGACCAAAGGCCAGTATTCTCCCACATCTGAAATGGGTAAGGTCACCAAATCCACACCCATGGGCTCACTGGATAGACCATTCAATCCCCTTACATTAGCTCTGGGAGCTGAAGCATCTTTTGTTGCCCGTACGATTGATCGTGAAACTAAACACATGCAAATTATGATTGAGCGTTCATATAAACATAAGGGCACATCATTTCTAGAGATTTATCAAAACTGCAATATTTTCAACGATGGCGCTTTTGCTCCTATGACTAATAAAGAAAGCAAAGCGGATAATGTCCTTTGGCTGGATAATGGTCAACCCATGTTATTTGGCGTAGATAAGAACAAGGGCATACATATGGATGGTAATGTTCCCCAAGTTGTTGAATTGAACGGAAAATTTTCAACTGCTGATATTATGGTTCATAATGAAGGGGATTACGTCGTTGCGTCCATACTGGCAAACTTTACGTATCAACCGGATTTTCCGGATCCCATTGGTGTTCTTTACAGCATTGATGCACCGTCCTATGATGATTTGGTAACGAAACAATTAGCCAAAGCTGTTGAATTGCGCGGCACCGGAAGCATTCAGGAGCTATTAAACTCCGGTGATACATGGGTGGTAAAATAACTCCATGTTAACCCGGACTGAAAATGACAGCCTTGGATCGGTAGATGTTCCTGTCGATCGTTACTGGGGAGCACAGACCCAGCGCTCACTGCAAAACTTCAAGATCGGTGATGAGCATTTCCCCCATGAATTCATTCGTGCGTACGGATTACTGAAGAAAGCCGCTGCCACTGTAAATGAATCCTTCGGCAGCCTCGATTCCAAAATCGCTGACACCATACGCACTGCTGCCGATGAAGTGATCGAGGGAAAGTTAGATGACCATTTTCCTTTGGTGGTATGGCAGACAGGCTCCGGTACTCAGACAAACATGAATATAAATGAAGTGATTGCCAACCGGGCCATTGAAATACTGGGTGGCGAATTGGGCAGCAAGGATCCAGTGCATCCTAATGATCATGTAAATATGTCCCAGTCCACCAATGATACATTTCCTTCCGCAATCAACATAGCCGCAGTTGAGTCTGCTACCCAGCAATTGCTTCCGGCACTGGAAAAGCTCCAGAAATCATTAGCCAAAAAAGTAGATGAATTCAAAGACATCATCAAACTGGGGCGTACACACCTCCAAGATGCCACACCATTGAGTTTAGGTCAGGAATTTTCCGGCTATGCATCCCAAGTGGAACACGGCATTACTCGAGTAAATAATGCACTGACGCATTGTTATGAACTGGCTATGGGTGGTACGGCTGTTGGAACAGGTATTAATTCAGTTGCAGGATTCGGCGAAGCTGCCGCGAAGGAAATTGCAAACTTGACGGGGCTACCTTTTGTCACTGCAAAAAACAAATTTGAAGCACTGGGCGGACAGGATAGTATTGTAGAGTTATCATCCGCATTAAAAACAGTGGCAGCGTCATTGAATAAGATCGCTAATGACATCCGCTGGCTGGGCAGCGGTCCCCGTTCGGGAATCGGTGAATTAATCCTACCTGCCAACGAACCGGGCAGTTCCATCATGCCCGGCAAAGTCAACCCCACTCAGGCCGAAGCCATGACCATGGTCTGCACGCAAGTGATCGGTAATGATATGACTATTACCATGGCGGGCGCTTCTGGAAATTTTGAATTGAATGTCTACCGACCAGTGATTGCTTTTAATATAATTCAATCTATTCGACTACTGGCTGAAGTGTCTGTTTCCTTTGCTGATAATTGTGTGGATGGGATTGAGGCCAATGAAGAACGAATTCACAGCAATCTGCATAATTCGCTCATGCTGGTGACGGCACTGAATCCCCACATCGGTTATGACAAAGCAGCGGAAGTGGCTAAAAAGGCTCATAAAGAAAACACCACCCTCCGGGAAGCCATCACAGCATTGGGATACATGAGCGGCGAGGATTTTGACACATTGGTCCAGCCTAAAGATATGATCCAGCCTCGGGGAAAAAGCTGATCCGGCTGGAACAGATTTTTCAAACCTCCGTTCAATTCACCGATTTCAGAATCTTAAACCAGCAGTAAATTCAATCCCATGAAATCCTGGGCACGCGTTATAAAACATTCTGTTTACACTCTCTTCACCGGCATGGTGATTGTTTTTGTTTATATATTGTACTTACACATTGACCTGCCTTCTATCGAGCGATTGGAAAATTACGATCCCGACCTGGTAACGCGGATCTATTCCGCTGATGGCAAACTATTAAATGAACTCTATTTTGAAAAGCGTGTTTTTGTAGAGCTGGATCAGATCCCCCAGCAAATGCGCGATGCCGTTGTGGCTAAAGAAGACCGCCGCTTTTATGAACACTGGGGTATTTCCCTCAGGGATGTTTTCAGAGCTGTGATCATTAATACTGCAACCTTGAGTTACCGTTCAGGTTTTAGTTCACTAACGCAGCAACTAGCCAGAAATCTTTATGATACCATTGGTTTCAAAAAAACAATCACGCGGAAGATCAAGGAAGTCATCACCGCCATCCAGATCGAACGGACATACACCAAGGATGAAATCCTGGAAATGTATTTAAACAGCGTCCACTTTGGCCATGGAACCTACGGTGTGCAGGCGGCGGCAAAACGATTTTATGGAAAATACGCCCATGAATTGGTACTGGATGAGAGCGCATTACTGGTGGGGCTGCTCCCAGCCCCGGCCCGTTATTCACCGGTCCGGTTTCCGGAACTGGCGCTGACCAAACGCAATGTTGTCTTGCGGGTGATGCGTGATCAGGAATTTATTTCTACAGCAGAATACGCAGAAGCCCGCGCCCGGTTGCTGGACAATATCCAACAAGAGCAAACCAGAGGTACAGCGCCCTATTTTACAGAATATATCCGCAGATTTCTCGAAAGGGAAGATGATGAACTGGGTGTCAATATCTATCGGGATGGGCTGAAAATTTATACGACGCTTGACTCACGCTTGCAAAAAATTGCCGAAGATGCTGTGCGTAAATCGGTAGCAGCTAACCAGCAAAAATTAAACCAGCGCCTGTTCAATGATGAAGAAGAATTTTCCAAACTGGCTTACTTGAGTATTTATCCGGAAGATACGGTGAAACTCATGATGGCTGGAGAGATGGAATTATATGAGGATCTGCGTGACAAACTTTTGGTACAGAGTTCATTTGTTGCCTTGGACACTCGGACTGGAGCTATTCTGGCTATGGTTGGTGGCCGGCCGGATTATCCGGACCAGTTCAACCGCGCCACGCAGTCATTGCGTCAGCCGGGGTCCGTATTTAAGCCGTTTGTTTATACAACAGCCATTGATAACGGTGTCGCTGTCACAAAGCAATTACTGAATCAGCCTGTAGTTTTGAACATCCGCAATGCCGATGGTGAATGGGTGAAGTGGATGCCCCAAAATTATGATGGCACTACAGGTGGCCTCACTACCATACGTGAGGGACTACGCCGGTCCTTGAACTTGATTTCCGTGCGCATGATACAGGAGGTTGTTCCTGCACAGGCAGTTAAACAAACTGCCCGGCGCATGGGTATGTCTACTGACATACGCGCTGTAGATGCCATTGCCCTGGGAACATCAGAAGTGCATCTTTTGGAAATAGTCGCTGCTTACGGGACCTTTGCCAATAAAGGTGTTTATTGTAAACCCTTCGGCATCACTCGCATAGAAGACCGTTATGGAAATGTGCTGAAGGAATATTATCCCAAGAGAAAAGAAGTATTGAGTACGGAAACGTCCTACATAATGACCAACCTGCTGCAAACTGTTTTAGACCGGGGGACAGGTGGGAGTGTCCGCTGGAAATATCATTTTTATCATCCCGCAGCCGGTAAAACGGGGACAACTCAAGGCTGGACGGATGCCTGGTTTGTAGGCTATTCTCCTTATATTGCAGCAGGGGCGTGGTTTGGTGTAGATGATCCACAAGTGAGTTTAGGGCAGGGTTCAGATGGCAGCAAAGCTGCATTACCGGCATGGGCCAGATTCATGAAAGCCAGTCATGATACTTTGACGTATGGTCATTTAGAATTTGAACAACCGGAAAAAGTACTGGATATCAAAATCTGTCAAATCACGAAAGCATTACCTAGAAATCCATGTCCTCTTGAAACAGAAATATTTATTGCCGGCACAGAACCCGAAACACGTTGTTCTGTACATAAGAATTAATTATAAAATAGACTAATCTCTACCGGTTCAGGGCCAATACTGACCGCATTAGATATTTTTTCAACTCCAGATTTAAGTTTTTTCTCATTATTACAAAAACAGGTGAATAATTTTTCGCCAATCAGTACTTCGTCACCAACTTTTCGATGACATTCCAATCCGGCTGTTGGATCTAAAATATCATCTTTTTGCTTACGGCCACAACCCATGTCGACCAATCCCCACCCGATTTGAGTTGTATCCATCATTTGAATAATACCTTCCTTTTCAGCTTTGATAGTGGTTCCAAATTGTGGTCTATGTTGAGCTGCGTTCAGGTCACCGCCTTGTGTTGAAACCATTTCTTCAAATTTTTCATAGGCAGTTCCATTTTCGATCAAATTAATTAATAATGCATTAGATTCATTTTCATCATTGGCTTTTCCAGATTGAATCATGATGGCTGAAGCCAATTTCATACATACTTCCATAGTGTCTTTTGGACCATTATTTTTTAAACAATCCATGCTTTCCTGTACTTCACACCACATACCTGCAAATCGGCCTAATGGTTGATTCATATTTGAATAAACAAGATCAGTTTTTACACCAAAATGTTCACCAATATTCTGAATCATCAACCCAAGCTTATGTCCTTCTTTTAGTGTGGGCATAAATGACCCATTTCCGATTTTAATATCCAGCACCAACCCCTGTATTCCTGAAGCAATTTTCTTGCTCATGATGGATCCGCAGATCAACGGAATGGAAGCAATGGTTCCCGTAATATCCCGTAATGCATAAATCTTGCCATCGGCCGGACAGATCTCATCTGACTGGGCCATGATCCCGCAGCCGACATTGTTTACCCAGTGCTGAAACTCATCTACCGCTACATCTGTTCTAAACCCTGGAATGGTCTCCAGTTTATCAATTGTACCGCCGGTGTGCCCCAAGCTCCGCCCGGAGATCATGGGAATTTTCAATCCGGCGGCGGCTAATAATGGTGCCAGGATCAATGAAATGTTGTCTCCCACACCGCCGGTGCTGTGCTTATCGCATACATATTCATCCACTTGGGAAAAATCCAACTGCTTGCCGGAACGGATCATGATATCCACCAAGGTGTAAATCTCATCCGAATTCATACCATGATCATATATCGCGCGCAGCAATCCGGTCATAGTTGCGTCATCGATACGTCCCTGCACATAACCGTTGATAAAAGCATGAAGGTCTGCTGTTGGAATGGATCTGCCGCTATTTTTGGCGGCAATTATATCATTCGGATTCATTATCTGATGCGGATTTTTGCCAGGGCCATTTGAATTCGATGGGTGCACGTTCACGAACAGAATGGAGGGTTAGGTAGCCGCCAAAAATGGACAGCAAAGCATTGGGTGTCCACATACCAATGATGGGAGAGACAATATTGCGATCGGCCATTTCTTCACCGCCGATCAGGAAAATATAATAAATAAGGAAAAAACCAAAACCGACTGTGATGGCTACAGTAAAGCCGCCGCGCTGTGAAAGTGTACCCAAAGGTGCGCCCACCAGGACAAATAAAATACAGGCCACGGGCAGTGAAAATTTCTTATGAATTTCAACGGCATACTTATTCCAGCTTCTGGTATATGTTTCGAGGAGCCTGAATTCATTCTTGGCTTGCCGTTCCAGGCTGCGGATGCGTCGTTCCTTCAAGCGCAGCTTTGCTGCGGATAACGTAGTATCCTGTTGAATTTTTTCTTTATAGACATTCAGCATTTTTTGCGCTTCAGAAAAATTGCTCGGTAAAACATCGATACCAGTCACTTTTTTGATGGTACTTTGCAGACGCTCTTCCACCCGCTGCTTTCGTTCAGCATATTTCGTCTTTTTTTCCTGCATAAGTTCAATAGTCATTTCACGGTCGGAACGATTGGCTGTATCGCGGCGGTTGATCATGAGGTCATCTGCCGGGATGGTAATGACATGCTTTTCGAAATTGATGCGACGGTAATTGTTGAAATTTTCAAGGTCTAACTCATGAATCTCGCCATCATAAAGTGTAAGAATGATGGCATCGTCTAATGTTGACAGTTCGCCTGTTTCAGAATAAATGCTGGTTTGCACTTCCTTACTTGCTTTGCTGAAAATGCGGACATCTTCCATGAGATTGCCATTCTTCTCGCGGATGATCATGGAATAATCCGGAATATTATCGATGAAGTGGCCAGGTTCAATATCCAGCCCCGGGCGCATTTTGCGTATATCGCCCGCCAGTAAGCGGGCGTGAAAATTCATTTCGGGTAAAACCCGGGTGTTAAAAAAGATCAGCAGCAGACAGATGGCGGTGCCAAATAACAGAGCGGGGCGGAGGATGGTGAGGAAACTGATCCCTGAAGAACGCAGGGCATTGATCTCGTTATCTTCTGAAAGCCGTCCGAAAGCCATCAGTGTAGCAATTAATACTGCCATGGGTACAGCCAGGGCCACGATCCACGCCAGATTAAGAAAGAGGTATTCCAGAATAGTGAGCAGATCCAGGCCTTTGCCCAGGAAGCGATCCACGGCCCGGAGGAAGAAATTAATGAAAAGGATAAATACGATAATGCCCAGGGCAAAAATGAAGGGCAGGATGAGTTCCCTGGCGATATAGCGGGGTAAAAGACGCATGCTTGAACTTACGGACGTTCAGACGAACAATGCACGGTGAAGCGGCGGGAATTGCATTTGGAGGAGTCATTAAACGCCAGTAATTTCGCCCGCTTTAAACAAAGCGATCATTTACAGATGGTGGGCGTAGCTCAGCTGGTTAGAGCACCTGGTTGTGGCCCAGGAGGCCGTGGGTTCAAGTCCCATCGCTCACCCCACGGAGTGTAGCGCAGTCCGGTTAGCGCACCTGCTTTGGGAGCAGGGGGTCGGGAGTTCGAATCCCTCCACTCCGACTCGTCAGAAACCCCATCTGACCGACATAAAGCCCTTCTTTATTGAAGGGCTTTTGTTTTGTCAAACTGATTCAATCAATATCAAACATATACGAATAGTGGACACCAAAATGATGGACACTGGGATGGACACACCCCCACCCACCCAACCTTTGGGGGGTACCCCTTCGTCTTTTATATATACCACGCTTACACAAAACAGAGAAAAAGGGTTTGTAACCCCAATTTTCTTTAATAATTCTTACATTCCACTGTGAGAATTGGATTTATACTTACACTTTTACTTATAACCAACTTCATAAGTTGGAGTTGGGTATTAGAGAAACACCCCAAACCAGAAATTCAACCTGTTAGTATGGATTTAGTTTAACCAAGGAGAATAAAATGAAGCGTCTTTTTATTTCTTTTCTATTACTATTAACAATTTCTTTTTCTCAAGAAAATAAACCAATAGCAATATTGGGGTTCGAAAACACTTCGAATATAGAGCAATATAATTGGTTATCAGGTGGTATACCCGAAATTCTTACATCTAAGCTATCGAATGTACCAGGATTAGTAGTAATT
>SCKQ01000016.1 GCA_004124535.1 Fidelibacterota bacterium | reverse complement strand
TATGACCGGCTACACTGGTTGGTTTAATTCCTTTTTCCATCAAAAGTAAACCGATTGTTACAGCAACAATATAGAGGGCAGGTTGAGTGTATTGCGTTTGTTTAAGCGATTGTTCAGGGCCATTGAACATGATGTCTTGAATATCCACGTCCAAGATTTCATTAGCGGTCTCAAAATAAGATTTAGCCAGATCAGAGTTATCAAAAATGTCTTGGCCCATTCCTACATTTTGAGACCCTTGCCCCGGGCATAAAAACGCTAAACTCATGAAACATTGCCCCAGCGGATAAGCATGCTGCCCCAAGTAAATCCACCTCCAAATGCTGCCAGTAACAACAGATCGCCTTCTGCCAACAGGTTCATTTCCACAGCTTCATCAATGGCTAAAGGAATAGTTCCAGCCGTCGTATTTCCATAACGGTTAATATTGACAAAAACTTGATCTTTTTGCAGACCGCAGCGCTCTGCAGCAGCATCTATAATCCGTTTATTAGCCTGGTGTGGTATAAATAATTTAATGTCTTCACCTTTTAATCCGTTTTTAACCAGGATTTGTTTACTGACTTTGGCCATGTTCTTTACAGCAAATTTGTATACCGTTTTGCCATCCTGGTATACATAATGCATCTTTTTTTCTACCGTGTCTATGGAAGCTGGGTGCAGACTACCGCCGGCAGGTACTGTTAAGTATTTACTTCCGCTCCCATCCGTATGCAGAATGGAATCCAATACACCGTGTTCATTTTCACTTGGTTCTAACAGTACACCACCACCACCGTCGCCAAATATAATACAGGTATTACGATCTGTATAATCAATGATGGAACTCATGGTATCAGCGCCGATGACAATTACATTTTTATACTGACCGGATTCAACCATTTTAGAGCCGGTTTCCATCGCGTAGACAAAACCAGTGCAGGCAGCAACAATATCAAAGCCCCAGGCATTTGCAGCACCAATTTTATCTTGTACCAGTGCAGCAGTAGAAACAACGGGAAAATCCGGTGTACTAGTAGCAACTAAAATGAGATCAATATCTTCGGCAGCTTTTTCGGACCGTGCTAAAAGTTGTTTGGCGATTTGCGCACCCATATCGGATGTGGCTTCACCTTCTGCCACAATATGCCTGTTTTCAATACCTGTTCGGGAACGAATCCATTCATCAGTGGTATCCACCATTTTTTCCAGGTCAAAATTGGAGAGGGTACGTTCCGGCAAATATCGGGCTGTTGCTGTTATTTTAGCTCTCACTGGGCGTTTTCTCCAAATGTTCAGCCAATCCTACTTGAATATCTGCATGCAGTGTTTCAAGGGTAACATGTACCGATGCCTCGGGTGCGAAATCTCCACCCATGGCATCTAAAGCTATTTTCATGAAGAAATATTACTCCGTTGCTGAAACAACAGGACGACCGCGGTAGTATCCGCAATTAGGACAGGCGCGGTGCGGTAATTTTGCTTGACTGCATTGTGCACAGATAGCGGTTTGCACGTGACCAGCCTTATAATGGGTGCGGCCTTTTCTGCCTCTCGCTTTTGATATTCTTGTCTTTGGTAGAGCCATTTGTACTCCGAATTCTCCTTAGTTTATATCAATTTAAATTTTTCAAACCTTCCCAGCGGGAATTATTTGTTTCTTTCGTGCAAGCGCAATTTTTTTCATTCTTATTGCAACCGCAACAAGGACACAATCCTTTGCAATCATCAATACACAGTTTCTTCAAAGGTCGATCTAGTAATAAATTTTCAGCCATAACAGGACTGATATCTACTGTTTCTACCTGATCATTAAAATATATGACATTTTGTTCATCATTATTTACTAGATCGGTATCGCTTGTTAATAAAATCGTAAACTTGATTTCTCGTTTAGAGCCAAAATCGATCAAGCAGCGATCACAGGATTCCTGTGTTGACACTGCCATCATTCCTTTCAAATAATACCCATGAGCTGCGATTTCAGAATGGATGGTGCACGTGATCTTATCCTCGGTAAATTGGACATTGTCCAATCCCAAAGATGCACTGGAAATTTCAAAAAGCTTGTTATTCAGACCGATATGCAAGTCGGTACGAAAAATCTTCATTTTTAAGCCCGGAAAAATACCTCTTTTGGAGGTCTGTTCATAAGATTAATTCTGGTTAAAAACTGTCTTAATCAGTCGATATTTCATTATCAGCTGAGTCATTTTTCTCATCATCAGCTGTTGATTCTTCATCATTTACAGCATCTTCATCAGCATCTATTGAAAAATTTTCATCTTCCTCTTCTTCTAGATCATCTTCGTCTTTGCGTTCTAGAATATTGTCATCATCAGATTTTTTCTTGAAAATGATAAACATGAGTGTTTCACCGACAGAACAAATGGAAAGAACATAGGCAATTGCGGAAAGTATCAGCAGGAACAGGAATACAGCTAATATTACACCGGCTGCTGTTTCAGTACCTGATAGTGCGGCCAAGTCAACGTTTGGAGCATAAAGGCAGCCAGACAGTCCTATACAACAGCTGCTGCCAAAACCAGCACAGCAGGCAGTTACAGCATTGCATAAACTCGCGGGATAAACAATATTTGCAGCATAGGCCACAATGTTGGCCAGTTTCGTACCCATAAACCAGTCACAACCAAAAAAGCAATTAATCAGCTTAAATCCAGCAACCCAGAATTTTATAAAAATGCAACTGGCAAGTACTCCAATTGGGATGAGAACGAGATGATAAAGAACAATTCGCCACGGTTGTGACCAAGTGATGGCGTAAGAATTGAATACGGTTCCCATGGTGTCTTCTTCATAGGCACTGATGATCGCCGGAGCATAGAGAAACGAAATTCCAAAAACAATGGTAGTATAAATGGTAAATATTGCACCGAAAAAATATAAGAGATAGGGAATGACAAATAAGAATTCACCCACATAAGGGATTTTACCCATTAACGCAAAAACGGCTGCAAGTCCAAAGAAAAAGACCAGGATAAAGATAAATGAAACTGATGTGAAAACAACTGGATGCCAATGCTTTTTGACGTATTTCCAGGCATCTCCCGATGAATAAAATTCGTCACCTTTCAGCTGTTTAAATGTAATTCTGGAAACAGCAGTACATCCAAAATTTATTGCCAGGAACAAACAGGCAACCCCCAGTCCAAAGACTGCACAGGCATACCAAGGAGCGGGATTACCAAAAAGACAGGGATAAAGTCCATACTGGCTCCATGTTTCAGAAAATGTATAACCTGCCAATCCGAATGATACATAAGTAAGAATTAGATAATTAGCATAACCAACTAATAGAGCTTGTACAAATACAAGAATCTTTTTTCCACTTAAGGCTAATCGGGGAGCACGAAAAATATCACGAACGTCAAAATATAATTTCATAGGATCCATAGGTATCTCCTTGGTTATTCTTCATAGCGGACATAATCCACCCATGTGGATGTACCGCGTGATTCAGAAATAGATTTGGCAACTGTGAGTGCTGTTTTTCGGCTATCATAACTGCCTACCCGCACACGGAACCAGACCTCGTCTGTTTCATTGAAATAGGCTTTCTGGATATAAGCATCAAACCCGGAATTAATCAATTTTGCAGCAACGACTTCCGCATCAGACAATAATTTTTTAGAAACAACCTGAATTGTAAATCTACCTTCATTTTTTGGAATATTTAATCCTCGTTGAATTGGTTTCGGTGGTAGGGGAGAGGGTACTATTTCTGCTTCAGCCTGGGCAACAATTTCCTCCACATTATCAATAGCTGGCGCAACTTCTGTGATCACTGGCACTTCAACGACTGTATCCCCAACAATTGTATCTGCTTCAAACCACTGCCGGTCACTTTCTTCTTCATACCAATCAGGTTTAGTTGGTTCTACAGGAACAGCATCACCTTGCTCCACAGCAATGGCGAAGGATTGTATCGCAAGTTCATCACCGTACTGAGATACTTCAACTTTCAATATATAATCACCAGGAGCATCAGGAATAAATGAGACGGTGGAACGATTTTCATTATAGCTGAAATTGCCTAAACCCAGCATAGAAGCATCAGGCTGATCAGCTATGATCCAGTTGTAATCGAGATCATCGCTGTCTTCAGCTATTTCAGTATTCAGGGATATGGCCTCCCCTGTTCTGCCTGTTAATCCTTTTTTACCGCACCCCATGAAAAGCAGAACTGAAAAGAGCGCGCAGACGCTTAATCGATATATTCTTGAATCAAACAGAAAATGTCTCCTGATTAGTTGTGTAGAATTTGATCGGTTGAATAGAAAAATGCAATTTCTTTTTGAGCGTTCTCATCTGAATCAGAACCATGAACTGCATTGTTTTGAACACTCTCTGCGAAATCCTTACGAATGGTACCATCGGTGGCTTCGGCTGGGTTGGTTGCACCGATCAGTTCACGAAATGCGTTTACAGCATCTTCGTGTTCCAGCACCATAGGCATGCAGGGTCCAGAGGTCATGAAATCCACCAGGTCATTGTAAAAAGGACGTCCTCTATGAATTGCATAAAAGCTCTCGGTTTGTTCACGGCTCAAATGTATCAATCGGGCGGCCTTGATCTTAAATCCTTCAGAAATGATTCTATCGATAATCTTTCCGGTATAGCCATTGCCCACTGCATCGGGTTTAATGATCGCTAATGTTCTATTGCTCACCTAATTATCCTCATCAAATTTAATTTATATTTTAATTACTTCAGCCATGGCTTTACCAATATCTGCTGGGCTACTCACCACAGTAATGCCTGCTGCTTGTAAAGCAGCGACTTTTTCTGCTGCCGTCCCTTTACCCTCGGTGATGATGGCGCCGGCATGACCCATCCGCCGCCCCGGAGGAGCGGTTTGTCCGGCAATAAATGCTACAACAGGTTTTTTCAAATTGTTATCTATAACCCATTGGGCAGCTTCTTCTTCAGCTGTTCCGCCGATCTCACCGATCATAACGACACCTGCAGTTTTGTCATCACCCGCAAATAGTGCCAGCATATCAATGAATGTTGTGCCAATAATAGGATCGCCGCCAATACCCACGGATGTGGACTGGCCTAAACCGGCGGCAACCAATTGATTAACCGCTTCATAAGTCAATGTTCCCGATCGTGAAACAACACCGATCGATCCTGGTTTATGAATAAAACCGGGCATAATACCAACTTTTGCTTTACCAGGAGAGATCACACCAGGGCAATTTGGCCCTATAAGACGAGTAGGGAGATCCTTTATCTTATGGTTCACTTTTACCATATCCGCTACTGGGATGCCTTCTGTAATGCAGATGACCAAATCCAATCCGGCTTCTGTAGCTTCGATGATGGCTCCTGCAGCAAAGGCAGGGGGAACGAATATGATTGATGTATTACAATCTGTTTCAGCTTTGGCCTCAGCCACTGAATTAAAAACAGGAACTTCAAGTGCTTCCTGGCCTCCTTTTCCAGGAGTGACTCCACCAACTAAATGGGTACCATATTCTCGGATCTGTCTGCCGTGAAAGGAACCTTCTGTACCCGTGATCCCCTGGATGATCAAGCGTGTCTCATTTCCAACTAAAACGCTCATTGTTCACCTTCAGTCACAGCATGCACCGCTTTTTCAGCTGCATCGCTCAAACTGCTAGCCACCAAAAATTCTAAAGGTGAATTTTCCAGCAATTCTGCTGCTTCTTTTGCGTTGGTGCCTTCCAACCGGATAACTACTGGAATTGAAACATCCACCGTATCCATGGCATCAATGACTCCCTGGGCTACGCGGTCGCAGCGAACAATTCCACCAAAAATATTAATTAAAATCGATTTTACATTTGGATCGGAAAGAATGATCTTGAAACCATTGGCGACCGTTTCAGCATTAGCGACTCCGCCGACATCTAGAAAGTTCGCTGGTTCGCCGCCGTAAAGTTTAATGATATCCATGGTTCCCATGGCCAGTCCGGCGCCATTGACCATACAGCCTACATTGCCGTCCAGTTTAATATAATTCAGCTGGTATTTACTGGCTTCCAGCTCAGCGGGATCTTCTTCACTTTCATCTTTATACTCCAGCAATTCCTTATGCCGAAACAAACCATTAGAATCGAAATTCATTTTTGCATCCAAGGCCATTACCTTATCATCACCGGTAACAACCAAAGGATTGATTTCCACGAGGGAGCAGTCATTTTCAATAAATACATTCCAGATGGCCATAAATATATCAATCGCTGAATCGATCTGATCACCGGTCATTTCAAGTGCAGTTGCGAGATTTCGAGCTTGATCTTCTGTGAGTCCGGATTCTGGGTCTATCCATTCCTTGATAATTTTTTCCGGTCTTTCTGCAGCCACTTTTTCTATCTCGACACCGCCTTCGATAGAAACCATAAAAACAAATTTTCGTTCTGCCCGGTCCAACACAATGCCAGCGTATAATTCTCTTGAAATATTTATACCAGCTTCAATGAGTAAGCGCTGCACTTCTTTACCTTCGGGACCAGTTTGGTGTGTGACCAGGTTCATGCCCAGAATCTGATGCGCTAATTTCTCGACTTCTGTATGAGAGTGAGCCAGTTTAACACCACCGCCTTTTCCGCGACCACCGGCGTGGATCTGGGCTTTGACCACAGCTGTTTTTACATTGAGTTTATCATATGCAGTAAGTGCTTCTTCCACAGAAAATGCTGGGTATCCCTCTGGTACACTGACATTATACCTACGAAAGAGTTCTTTGCCTTGATATTCGTGTATTTTCATCCTGTCTATGCTTTCACAATTGTTGTGCCCGCCTCGCCATTTATGGCTTTACGGACATTTTGAATATTTGTAATCACAGCTTTTTCACCATGATGTTTTAAAAAATAAATGGCGGACCTGATCTTGGGCCACATACTACCCTTTTGAAATTGCCCGTCTTCCTGGTATTGTTTTGCCAGAACATCGGTCATCTTATGGATTGGTTCTTGATCACTGCTGCCATAATTGAGATAGACATGGTCCACATCTGTGATAATATAATATTCCCTGGCGTTAATGACTCGACCCAGTTTAGCAGCTGTCAGGTCTTTATCAATGACGGCATCCAACCCTTCAAGTTTATTATTATCATCATTATATACTGGAATGCCACCACCGCCGCCGGCAAGAACAATCGTACCTGCTTCGACCAAAGTACGAATTGAAATACCATGCATGACAAAATCAGGATCAGGGGAGGGGACAACACGACGCCATTGACCGGGTTCTTGTTCTTTCACTGTCCAGCCGAATTTTTCTGCCAGAGCTTGCGCTTTTGTTTCTTCGTAGCGCTTGCCCACATATTTTGTTGGATCGGCAATGGACGGATCATCCGCACGAACCATGACTTGTGTTACTAACGTAACAACCTCACGATCAACATTTTCTTCCCGAAGTGCATTCTGAAATGTCTGCTGGATCATATAACCGATCGTACCCTGAGTTCCGGCCACACATACACCCAAAGGCAATGGCGGAACTTCATTATATGTAAGATCCATCCGTAAAAGTTCATCTCCGACTTGGGGACCGTTGCCGTGGGTCAGGCAGAGATTATAACCCTGCCTGACAAATTCCATGATTTCGGTGAGGCTTTCCCGTGTATTGGCAAACTGTTCGTAGATGGAACCTGTTTGGCCTTTTCGAGAAAGAGCATTCCCACCTAGAGCAATGATGGCTGTTTTATTCATTTGATAAATGGTTGCAAAATATCAGCCATGGAAGGTGACCCTGTTTCTTCCAGGTCATAGGTCACCCGCACAGAGGGTTGTTTAATATCAATGAGTCGCCTTAAGTCTATGGGGGTACCAATGATGACCACATCGCATTCGGTATTATTGATAGTTGATTCCAAGTCTTTGACCTGTTCATCACCGTAACCCATGGCCGGCAGGAGCAAACCAATGTCTGGATAATGATCAAATGTTTCCAGCAATTTACCAACCAGATAAGGACGCGGATCGACTGTTTCAGCTGCACCAAATTTTTCTGCGGCAACCATACCAGCTCCAATTTTCATTTCACCGTGGGTTAATGTGGGCCCATCTTCAACCACCAGTACCTTTTTCCCGGCGATCAAGTCAGAATTTTCGACTGTGATTGGCGAAGCACATTCTATAATGACCGCATCAGAATTGACATTTTGGATATTCTTACGAACCGTATCCACCCCTTTTTGATCGGCTGTATCGACCTTATTGATAACAACTGCATCTGCCATCATCAGGTTTGTTTCACCAGGGTAGTAAGCTAATTCATGTCCGGGCCGGTGAGGATCGGTAACGACTATCGCCAGATCCGGTTTATAAAACGGCATATCATTATTGCCGCCGTCCCAGAGGATGACGTCCGCTTCTTTTTCTGCTTCCCGAATAATGGCTTCGTAATCGGCTCCGGCAAACACCACTGTTCCCCGGGTAATATGGGGTTCATATTCTTCCATTTCCTCAATGGTGCAGTCATGTTTCTCCAGGTCTTCCAAAGTAGTAAAACGCTGAACGCCCTGTTTGGCCAGATCACCGTAGGGCATGGGATGGCGAATGACAGCCACCTGTTTACCCGCTGCTTTAAGTATTTCAGCGACTTTCCTGGTGGTTTGGCTTTTACCGCAACCCGTTCGAACCGCACAAACAGATATGACAGGTTTGGAAGATTGTATCATGGTTTGTTCACCACCCAATAATTTGAAATGGGCTCCCACAGCCAGTACCTGAGATGCCTTATGCATGACATACTCGTGGGTAATGTCTGAATAAGAAAAAACCACTTCTTCTACATCATGTTCTGCAATGAGATCTACAAGTTTACTTTCATCATGGATAGGTATACCGTTGGGATACAGATCGCCGGATAGTTCGGACGGATAATTTCGTCCTTCAATGTCGGGTATCTGTGTTGCTGTGAAGGCGACAACTTCATATAAATTGTTTTGCCTGTAAACAACATTGAAGTTGTGAAAGTCTCGCCCGGCGGCACCCATGATTAATGTTTTGATCGGTTTCATTAATAAATCCTTTATTTAATGTTTTAACAGTTGGGAGTATAAATAGCGTAAGGAAACGCAGGTTTTTAGGTAAAACCAAAATGTTGTTTAAATGAAAGTATTCTGCTTTGAAATTTTCTCATGATTCATCAGCCATAAATGGATAACGATAATCCTTGGGCGGATCGAAATTTTCTTTAATCGTTCGCTGTGAGACCCAGCGCACCAGGTTGAACATGGAGCCAGCCTTATCATTCGTTCCAGACGCACGACTGCCGCCGAAAGGTTGCTGGCCAACGACTGCACCCGTGGGTTTATCGTTAATGTAAAAGTTACCTGCAGCGTGAGTTAACTCTTTTTTTGCTTTTTCGATCGCATCTTTATCCTCGCCCATTACACAGCCGGTCAACGCATAATTAGATGTAGAATCCACCAGTTTAAGCGTTTCTTCCCAATCGTTGGGATCATAAAGATAAATGGTCAAGACCGGTCCAAAGATTTCTTCGTACATGGTACGGAATTTGGGATTATCTGTCAGGATTGTGGTGGGTTCGATGAAATATCCCTTAGAATCATCATAACCGCCGCCGGTGATGATTTCTGCATCATCAGCCGCTTGAGCATAATCGATGAATTCAGCAATGGAATCAAAAGCGGATTTATCAATGACCGCATTCACAAAATTGGTAAAATCATCGGGATCACCCATTTTGATGGTGCCAACTTCTGCTAAATATTTTTCTTTTACCTCATCCCAGATACTAGTTGGAATATAGGCGCGGGACATGGCTGAACATTTTTGTCCCTGATATTCAAACGCTCCTCGAACCATGGCTGTGACCAGTGCATCTTTATTAACGGTTTCGTGGGCGATGCAAAAGTCCTTACCGCCGGTTTCACCTACAATACGTGGATATGATTTATAATTCTGGATATTTTCACCTACATGTTGCCACATACTCTGGAAAACAGCTGTTGATCCGGTAAAATGTACCCCGGCTAAAAGAGGACTGTTCATAACGGTAGGCCCCACTTGTGAGCCGCGACCGGGAATGAAATTGATGACACCATCGGGCATGCCGGCCTCCTTGAACAGCTGCATGATGAAATATGCCGGATAGACCGCGCTTGATGCCGGTTTCCAGAGAGCGACATTACCCATTAATGCGGGAGCGGAAGGGAGGTTGCCGCCTATGGAAGTAAAGTTAAAAGGTGATACAGCGAAAACAAATCCTTCCAGGGGACGGAGTTCAATTGAGTTTTTGGTTGGTTTTGGGGAATACATGGGCTGATGGGTTGCCAGTTCCAGGGCATACCAGGGGTTGAAGCGGAAAAAGTCGATCATTTCACAGGCGGAATCGATCTCGGCTTGGTAGGCATTTTTGCTCATATTCAGCATGGTGGCGGCATTAATAGTATCCCGCCAGGGTCCCGCAAGCAGATCTGCTGCTTTAAGATAAATTTCTGCACGTTCTTCCAGGGAAGTTTTTGACCACGTTCGCCAGGCTTCCTGGGAGGCGTCGATGGCCAGCTGGACTTCTTTTTCACCCGCCTGGTGAAATGTGGCCAATACATGGCCATGATCGTGTGGCAGCACACAATTGGCCGTATTCTCTGTATGGATCTCTTCGCCGCCAATAATGAGAGGAATATCGATAGTCTGGTTTTTTAGTTCTTGAAATTTTGCTAATAAACTTTCTTTTTCCGGTGAACCGGGAGCATAATCTTTGATGGGCTCATTAAACGGCTTTGGAATGGAAAATTTGTCTGACATATTTTCTCTGTTTAGGTTGATTTTTCGGTTAAAAAATAACCCGGGAATATACTAAGCCAAAGGAGAGTGAAACAAGGGAGGGGATTCAAAATTATGCTGTTTCTAAAATCAAATCACGGGTGAATAAAAAATCGTCCAATAATGTTTTCATTTCCCTACGGTCCTTGGCCATGACCAGCGACTGCCGGAGGACCGCTGCCCCAGGAAACCCTTTGATGTACCAGCCAAAATGCTTGCGTATGAGGTTAGTACCGATCTTTTTACCCCTGGATTTCAAAAGTAATTCCATATGCCGTCGGCACATGCTGATGCGTTCGTGAGTTTCAGGTTCCGGTGGAAAATGTGAGCCATTTAATAAAGCACCGGCCTGTTTAAAGAACCAGGGATTGCCCAATGCTGCCCGCGCCACCATGACCGCATTACAGCCGGTGGCTTCAAACATGCGTAAAACATCCTCAGGCTTCTTAATGTCACCGTTGCCGATAACAGGAATAGAGACTGTTTGCTTTAATTCTTTGATCAATTCCCATTTGGCGTCGCCTTTATAACTCTGTTTTGTGGTGCGCGGGTGGAGGGCAATGGCCTTTACACCGATCTTTTCCAAACGGGGTCCTGCATCAATAGCCACGATATTGGACATATCCCAGCCGGACCGCATTTTCACGGTCACCGGCAGTTCAGGAACGGATTCAATAACTGCGGAGGTGATGTCATCCATGAGACAAAGGTCTTTCAATGCTGCAGAACCGGCTCCTTTTTTTGTGATCTTGGGCACGGGGCAGCCGTAATTGATATCGATGATATCCGGTTGGAATTTGTTGGCAACCATGCGAGCTGCCTGCGCCATGACTTCAGGCAAATCACCAAAAATCTGAATGCCAATAGGGCGTTCCATCTCCGTAAAGCGGATCATGTCCAGTGTTTTTTCATTTTCACGGATAATGCCGTGTGCAGAGACAAATTCAGAATAGACCACACCAGCACCCATTTCCTTACATAGAATACGGAATGAGAAATCTGTAACTCCGGCCATGGGAGCCAAAAAGATGGGGTTGTCTATCTGAACATTACCGATCTTCATGAAGGAATTTAATAATTATACTTGTATTATTTTGTCATCCTGAACAGAGTGAAGGATCTCAAGCATAATTGTAAAGTTTACACTTGAGATTCTTCAGTCGCGCAGCTCCATCAGAATGACAATCAAATTCAAACTATTTTCTTTGGTTAAAGACAAAAGAAAACTATAAATTTGCCGGCGATTTTAAGATCTAAAAGGAAAATTTAATTATGAGTAGAATGTGTGACGTAACCGGTAAGCGGCCCATGTACGGGAACAAAGTGAGCCATGCCAACAATAAATCCCGCCGCCGGTTTAATATTAACCTCCAGAAAAAACGATTCTGGCTCCCGGATGAAAAACGCTATGTAACGCTGAATGTGTCCACGCAGGGAATGCGCCTTATTGATAAGAAAGGTATTACCAAAGTATTGAAAGAGATGCGTTCTCGTGGCGTAAAAGTTTAAAAAACTTCATTACCCTCCCTAAAAGAAAAACCCTTTGCTTTTGGCAGAGGGTTTTTCTTTTATTACCAGTCTCCTGGGTTTGGGCAACCCAAGTTGTCCTATGTTGTTGCTATCAGAGCCGGCTGACGGTATTCAGGCAGGCTCTGATATTATAAAGTTAAACTACTCCTGCTGTCGGCGAATAAATGCCGGTATGTCCAGTTCATCGCCATAAATAACAGTATCATCGAATTGGAATTTCGAAACCGGAGGTTCTGTTATTCCAGGCTGTACTGGTTCCCGTTCTTCAATGATCTTTCGATTGAATAAGGGAACATTTTCCTGTTCAGCCAATATACGGGCTTTTATTTGTTTGGGACGTACAATAACCTCATAGTCTTCCTTTTCCACTTCTTTCGGTGCTTTGTGGCTGAAACCAGTGGCAATGACCGTAACGCGAATTTCTTCAGTCATTTTAGGATCGATCACAGCACCAAAAATAATATTGGCATCGTTACCGGCTTCCTCGAAGATAATGCTCGTTGCTTCATCCACTTCCATGAGCGCCAGGTCCGGACCACCGGTAATATTGACCAAAACACCCTGAGCACCACTGATGGATGAATTATCCAATAATGGACTGGAAATAGCCTGCTGGGCAGCCAAAACGGCTCGTTCTTCTCCGCCGGCAACACCGGTACCCATGATGGCTTCACCCATGTTTTTCATGATGGTTTCCACATCAGCAAAATCCAGGTTAATCAAACCATGAACATTGATTAAGTCAGAGATTCCTTTTGCCGCTTGATGCAGGATGGAATCAGCAAGCTTGAAAGCCTCCACGACTGTGGTATTACTGTCAACAATGGACATGAGTTTCTGGTTGGGAATGGAAATGACCGTATCGCAGGCTTTCCGCAAATCAGAAAGGCCGGCCATTCCGCGGTTCATGCGTTTGGGTCCTTCAAAATTGAAGGGCAGGGTAACAATACCCACTGTCAGTATTTCAAGCTCGCGAGCCAATAAGGCTACGCTGGCAGCGGCTCCTGTGCCGGTTCCGCCACCCATTCCGCCGGTGATGAAAACCATGTCGGCCCCTTCAAGTATACCAACAATCGCTTCACTGTCAGCTTCAATGGCATCACGGCCGACATCCGCTTTTGCCCCGGCACCCAGGCCTTTGGTCAGGTTTTTTCCTATTTGGATTTTGTGTTTAGCGGCATTGTTTTCCAAGTCTTGAGCATCAGTATTTACGGCGATGAAATCAACGCCTTGCATTCCGGCTTGGATCATGCGGTTCACGGCATTTCCACCAGCGCCGCCAACGCCAATGACTTTTAGCTTAGCTTTCTGTTCTACTATACTGTCGAATTCAAATAACATAAGACAACTCCTCTGGTTTGGTGGTTAGGTATGTGTTTATTATTTTCAATATAATCCTTTTATCCAGCTTTTCAGCCAGGTAACGGCTCGTTCAAAGGTGGGTTTAATGGGCACGTCCGTGGGAGCCAATTCCCGCTTCACATCATTCCAGTGCAGCAAGCCGATAACTGCTGTATGTTCCGGATTAGACGCAACATCAACAGCCCCACTAATATTTTTAGGAATACCAAGACGTACACGCATTTTTAATATTTCCTGTGCGAGGGGGACCATGTTCCGCAGTTGTGCGCCCCCGCCGGTCAGCACAACTCCATAGGTTAACTGGTCTCTAATATCTGCGCGAAAGATTTCCCTGGCGATTAATTGTAATATTTCCTGAGCCCTTGCTTCAACATAACGGGAGAGTTCATGCTCTGATACTTTCCGTGCCAGTCCTCCGTTTTTCACTGGCAGGTCAAATTCTAATTCTGTTGAGGACATGGATGCTTTTGCGGACGCGTATTTTCTCTTGATTTCCTCTGCTTCGCCCACACCGATCTGCAGCATGACAGCAATATCATTGGTAATACTATTGGAACCGATGCCCATTACGGCAGAATGACGAATGCCGTCATTGTGATAAACAACTACTTCAGTAGTATCTCCTCCGATATTTATCAAGGCAACACCCAATTCTTTTTCATCACTATCCAGCGTTGCGAGCCCTGTTGCCAATCCCTGGAAAACCAGCCCATCCACTTGAATTCCCAATTCTTCCGTGCAGTTCACGAGGTTTTTTACCCCTGCGCTGGGGACGGTGATCAAGTGCACTTTTGCTTCCAATCGCCGTCCGGTCATACCCACGGGATCTTTGATATTATCCATGGTATCTATAACATATTCCTGTGGTAAAACGTGCATAATGTCACGGTCCGGAGGCAGGGAAAGAGCACGGGCCATTTCCATCACTCGATAAACATCGTTTTCTGTAATCTCATTTTCCACCGGTAAAGATGAGTGGTGGCTTTTTTGAATGGCAATGGCACCCTGTGTATTGATACCGCGAATATTCTCCCCGGAAATACTTAATACTGCTTTATCCACTTTACAACCAGCCATTAATTCAGCATCTTTAACAGCGGCTTCAATGGCATCCATGAGCTTGTCACGATGGATAACGGAACCATTTTTTATTCCTGCAGAAGGGGAGCGGCCGATACCCATGAGTTTCATTTCATCTGTTTCATAGAATTTTTCAGCTATGGCACAGGAAATGAATGATGAACCAATATCGAGCCCAACCCTGAGCGTTTGTGCCGTATTCATAGTGATACCCTTCATGCGCGTACCCTGGCAATAATTTGGCGGTTATAGCGTAGATCCAGCGTGGAAAAATGATGTAATCCTTCTTGTTTGGGTAGTGCTTGCTCGAATGAATTCAAAATCTGAATCTTTTCTTGAAATCGTTCCGTTCCCAAAATCACTTTGGTGGGATAATTTGCCAGAATCAGCACAAATTCATCATTGCTGTTCAGAGTGATTTCTGAAAGATTATCATATAAATGTGGATAATACTCAATGATGTAATCGATAAGCTCTACCGATTCTAAAACCTTTTGAGATACGGTTTGGTGACCGATAGGATATAGCTCGTGCGCTGTATTGAAACCGGACATGATAGGAATAATATCATCACTTACATTACCAAGGTCAGGGAGGACTACACCTTCTTCATCAATAAATAAAATTGGGTTCATATTCAGCAGTGCGACGGGATCCCTTTCAGTGATTTCTACGACGACTTTATTGGGGAAGGTTTTACTGATGCGCGCTGCATGAACAAATGGATGGCTTTCCAGCAGTAAACTCATATTACGTGTGTCAAGTTCATTGATTGATGTTCCCAAAACAGGAACAAGCGCATCACGGTAATCATCAGCCGGTATAATGATTGCGCCCTTAATCTCAATTTCCTCCAAGAGATTTAATCCAGTGAATTTTGACCAGTTATGTGAAAGGACCGCCAACACGAGCATAAGACAAGAAAGGGATGCCCCTATCACTGCACGTAGGTTCATCTGTTTCTTTTTCTTACGTTTACTCATGGTGAAAACACATTCTCTTTGAAGCCCAATGTTTTGATTTCCAACTCCAGCATAATATCAAATTTTTCTTGCACTGCTTTTCGGGAAATGCGAATCAGCTTGGCGATATCACTTGCTTTGGCTGAGCCATGATTAATAAAAAAATTGGCGTGTTTTTCAGAAATTTCCGCATCGCCGCTGCGCGTCCCTTTAAGCCCCGCCTGATCGATCAAATATCCTGCGGCGAGGTCTGGTTTTGGGTTTTTGAATACACTGCCGGCGGACCGAAATCGTAACGGCTGATTATCTTTTCTGCCCTGGCTGGCTTTACTGCGTTTTTCCTGTATCGCTTCTGTGGTGGTTTCCTGCAATTCAAAGTCAGCGCCAATGATTATTTCATCATCCTTGAAGGTGGAGTGGCGGTAGCTGAAATCGATCTCATCCACAGCATATTCTTTTAATTCACCTGATAATGTCATGATTTCTACTTTTTGCAGGCAGTTGGAAATTTCTCCGCCAAAAGCTCCGGCATTCATGATCAACGCGCCGCCCAGTGTACCGGGAACGCCGATCATGCTTTCCAGTCCGCTTAAATTGCGCTTGACGCATTCTTTCACCATGCGTCCCAGCATGACGCCCGTTTCTGCATAAACATGGTTGCCTTTTACATCCAAATGTGTAAATGATTTACCCAATGTAATAACTATACCGTCAATACCTTCGTCTGCTACTAATAGGTTAGAGCCCGAACCTACAAAATGAACCTGAATATCTGCTGCGGTTGCAAAATGTAAAATATTGCCAAGGTCATTTTTATCTTTAGGAGTAATATACGCCCAGGCCGGCCCGCCGATGCCGTATGAGGTATGCTTGGACATGGGTTCATTTTCCAATAGTGTGCCCTGAACTCTTGCTTTTAATTCTGCCATACGATCCACTTTAAGCAGCAGCCTCCAGTGTTTTTAGATGTTCGAAATACGAATCTGAATAACGCCAAATTGTACCGGCACCGATTGTTAAAACCATGTCACCCGGCTGGACGATCTTATCCAGGTGTTCTGCCAGGTCATCAAGGCTGGGAACATAATGAACATCATATGCGTGGCCGGTTTTGCGGGCAGCATTGGAGACCATAGCACCACTGACACCGGGAATGGGTTTTTCCCGTGCCGGATATACATCAGTCACGATCAACACATCGCTTTCTTTAAACGCTTCAGCAAAATCTTTATAAAATTCCTGTGTACGAGAAAAAAGGTGCGGCTGAAAAACAGAAACGATTCTGCGATTCCAGCCTGCTTTGGCGGCCTGCAAAGTTGCACAAACTTCGGTAGGGTGATGGGCGTAATCATCTACAACCATAATATTATTGGAAATTCCTTTAATCTCAAAACGACGCCGGACACCATGATACGCTTCTAGGCCTTTGGCGATTGTATCGATTTTGAGCCCCATTTCCATGCCCAGGGCAATGGCAGCCAATGAATTAACAACATTATGCTCACCGGGCACATTGAGTTTTATTGTGCCGTTCTCGTGCTCGTGCTCCCATAGCGTATACACTGTTTGTGTTTCATTATAACAAATATTTGTCGCCCTGATTTTTGCTCCTGTGCTCAAGCCGTAGGTGATTACAGGGCGTTTGATCTCCGGGGTAATTTCCAATAGGGCAGGAGAATCCGCACAGGCGATGACTGCGCCGTAGAACGGTACTGCGTTGGCAAATTGAATGAACGCCTGCTGCAGGTCTTCCAGATCATCATAACAATCAATATGTTCAAGTTCAATATTGGTAATAATGCTGATAGTGGGGCGCAGCGCCAGGAAACTGCGATCGAATTCATCTGCTTCGACCACAATTATATTACCTGCTCCCAGTTTCGAATTGGAATCAATTGTTTTGACCAAACCGCCTACAACCAATGTCGGATCCAGATGTCCTTCTGACAACACGGTACCGATCATGGAAGAGGTCGTTGTTTTCCCATGTGTTCCCCCGACGCCAATGCTTGTCTCTTTAACAGCAATTAATTCTCCCAGCATTTCCGCTCTGCGGATAACAGGAATGTTTTTTTCATATGCCGCCTGGATTTCAGGGTTATCTTTTTGGACAGCGCTGGAATACACCAATACATCAGCATCCGTAAGATTAATGACACTGTGACCCATATGCACATCAGCTCCAAGGCGAATCAGTTTTTCGATAATAGGCGATTCGGTGATGTCAGAACCGCTTACATCAAAACCGAGATTTAATAATAATTCGGCGATACCGCTCATACCAATCCCGCCAATACCAACAAAATGGACTTTTTTCACACGGCGAAACATCAGGCTCGAACTTTTTCTAGAATATGGTCAACAATCACTTTTGTTGCGTCCGGCTTACCTAAACTCTTGGACTTGTAAGCCATTTCATTTAGAACATTTTCATTATTTATTAATGATGAGATCTTATTAGCTGTCAAACGTGGATCCAATTCTGCTTCCGGGATCAATTCAGCGGCGCCTGCATTTGTCATTGATCGCGCATTATGTGTTTGGTGATCAGCGGCAGCTGAAGGTAACGGTACGAGTATGCTAGGCAAACCACAGGCAGTTAATTCAGCAATGGTTAAGGCACCGGCACGAGAAAAGGTCAAATCAGTTAAAGCGTATGCTGATCTCATATCATCGATAAAAGGGACTATCCGAACAGTTTCAGATTCAAATTGTTTATATTTATCAAAATTGTGTTTACCAGTTTGCCATAGAACTTGAATATTATCTAATTGTTCGATCATACCTGAAGTACATTGATTCAATGCTTCAGACCCTTGGCTGCCGCCAAAAACAAAAAGTGTTTTTTTATCAGCGATTAAATTGAATGCCTTCCTGGCGATCATGCGATTCCCATTAGCAATGTCTTCCCGGATTGGGTTGCCAGTGAAAAAACAGTTTTTTTTTTAATAAAGCCATCCACTTCATGAAAAGCTGTAAATACCGTTTCAGCCCTTTCAGCAAAATGCCGTGTAGTGATTCCGGGATATGAATTCTGTTCCTGGATGAAAAAAGGAATTTCCTTTTTTGCAGCAGTATAAAGGGGCAGGGCGGAGGCATAGCCGCCTGTACCGATAACTGCATTTGGTTTTAAATCACTAAATAGTTTATGGGTCTTCATCTTTGAAGAAAGAAATCTACCGGGCAGTAATGCATTGCGTCCCAATGATTGCAATGAAATGGATCGCTGCAGTCCGCGGATGGGAAGAAGTGTATGTTCAACATTCATTGCCGGAAGTTTTTCAGCTTCGATTCCAAAAGTTGAGCCCACATAATGAATATGTGCATCAGTACGTTTTTTTAATTCTGCGCCTATGGCCAATGCCGGATAAAGATGTCCTCCCGTACCACCGCCAGCAATTATAAATATCTTTTTAGCCATAAATACGTTTCCTCCAATCAGCATCACTGTTTACAGACCGTTTGGATTGGCTGATATTTAAGAGGATGCCCAGGCTGGCTAAATGAACCACAACTCCCGAACCGCCATAGCTTATAAGGGGCATGACTAAACCTGTTGTGGGGACAAGGTTTGTCACTACAGCTGCGTTGATGAAAGCATACAAAATAAAACTGCAGGAAATACCCAAAGCAAGCATGACTCCAAATATGTCTGGGCTTTCTTTGGCAATGTGAATACCTCGTTGAAAAATGAACATGAATAATGTCAAAACAAATAGAGTACCAATGAGACCTGTTTCTTCACCTATAATCGCAAAAATGAAATCAGTGTGGGGAGTGGGAAGGAAATAGTTTTTTCCATAACTATTTCCAAGCCCTAATCCAAAAAATCCGCCGTTAGCCAGACTGATCATCGATTGCTTGATCTGATGCAAGTTTTCTGCTCTGACAGTTTCTGGATTTAAAAATGACTCAATTCTGATTCGCATATAGTCCCAATTCATTATAACAATTGATAGAAATGTCAGTGAAACTCCCGCAGTAGCCATCATGTGCTGCACTTTGGCACCACCAAGAAAGAGCATTACGAAAGAAATAATCAGAATCATAGTTGTGGTGCTTAAATCCGGTTGTATTATTACTAGCATAACAATGGAGCCAATAGCCAGGATGCATGTTAAAAACCCATTATAAAAATCTTTTATATGCTCTCGTTTTTCATGAATGAACGCCGCCAGAAATATGATCAGTGCGATACGAGCAATATCACTAGTTTGAATTGAGATAGACCCTAAATACAGCCAGCGCGAAGGTGAAGATGTCCCTTGAATCATATTCATAACCAATGTCAAAACCAATAAAGCAACTGCACCGCCCAATATGTGCAATGACCATTCTTTTAGTTTGCGATAATCAACCATCATGAAAAAAAACATGAACACGACACCTACCAGCAAGCGCTTTAAATGAGCTTGCAGATATAACGTGTCCGTTCGATTGCTAGTGATCTCCAATGAGCGAATGGAACTGGCGCTGAAAAGCATCACAGTGCCAAACACACAAAGGACAACGATCGCCCCCAAGAGAAATTTATCATATTTTTTTACGATAATATTCAGGTAGCTCACGCGAATTCTTTTAATCCTTGCACCAGTTCCCGGAAAACATCACCACGATGTTCAAAATTTTCGAATTGGTCAAAACTGGCACAGCCCGGAGACAACAGGACGACGTCCCCGGGTTGCGCATTAGAATGGGCGACCTCAACGGCGGACTTAAGACTTCCGCAAGAACGCAGTCTCACCGCATCCCCTAATACCGTTGCGATCGCTTCTTCTGACTCACCTATGGTAAGCACTTCTTTCACTTTGTGGGTATGTGGGTATAGTGAAAGAAAATCTCCTCCTTTATCCTGTCCACCCAAGATGAGCAGGATTGGGCTATCGAAGCTGTCCAAGGCAACCTTTACCGCATCAACATTGGTTGCTTTCGAATCATTTATATATGCAACACCATTAATTTCTCCAACATGCTCCAACCGATGTGGGACTCCGCAAAATGATAACATAACATCTGCAATCCTGGATGACGCAATGCCCAATAGGCTAGCCGAGGTAGCTGATCCGAGGTAGTTGGATAGATTGTGCTTACCGGGCAAAGCGATGTCATCCAGGTTGATCAGTATGGCGTGCTCCTGATCATAAATCTTGGTTGCGTTTAGCTTAAATAAAACATTAGTATCAAATTTCAAACTAAAGGGAATCTTTTTTGCCTGGGCCGGTGCGATCCGTTCAGTCAGCAATTCATCATCCCCATTGAAAACCAGGAAATCATCCTGGGTTTGATTAGACCACATATTCATCTTGGCCGCAACGTAATCATCCATATCATCATAGCGGTTTAAGTGGTCAGGGTAGAGGTTCAGAAATAGTGATATGTAAGGCTTAAAATGCCGAATAAATTCCATTTGAAAACTGGAAATTTCTAATACATGAACGCGATTGGGGTTATGATCAGTTAAATCGTTGCGAACAACATCTGCAAATGGATTGCCGACATTCCCGGAAAGCACAGGATCAACATCATCAGTTTTACACATTTCATACAACATGTTAACAGTGGTCGTCTTTCCGTTCGAACCTGTGACCGCAAGGATCGGTGCCATGGTGAACCAACTGGCGAATTCAATTTCACTCACGATAGGAATGTTATTATCTTGTGCATTAATAATGATGTCTGAATCCTTTGGCACACCTGGCGAAATAATCCATAGATCCGCTTCATGGATCTTTTCAGTATGTCCACCTGTTTCGCCAGCCATACCTTGATTTATTAGTTTCTTTAATGCATTTTGCACTTCTTCCGAATCTGACATATCACTGATAAATACATTGGCACCCAACTCGTAAGCCAGCTGTGCAGCAGCAACACCACTACGCGCTAGACCAATAACAGTTACATTCTTGCCATTTAGATCGATCGTATCTTTTCTGGAAATATCCATATCAGAAAACAGAAAATATTGCTAATAAAGAAACGATAAAAATCACAGATGTGATTGTTAATAAAATGATTTGCAGCCAAGGTTTATGTCCTTCATCTTCGTAATAATCCATACTAACGAATCTTGAATGTGGTAAGTGAGAATAATGCTAACAGCAGGCCTATGATCCAGAAACGGACAACGACTCTGGATTCCGGCCAGCCTTTTAATTCAAAATGATGATGAATGGGCGCCATCATGAATAGACGCTTTCCTGCGCCTTGCTTGTTTTTTGTATAACGATAGTAAATCACCTGGAGCATGACAGAGACGGCTTCCCAGACAAAAACACCACCAATAATGAACAGCAATAATTCTTTCTTAAGCAGTACCGCAAGCGTACCTAAGGCTGCGCCGGTTGATAAGGAACCCACATCACCCATAAACACTTCAGCCGGTGTCGCATTGAACCATAGATAACCGATGCAGGCGCCGGTAATTGCGGCAGTGAAAATGGTAAGCTCTCCTGCTCCGGGAAGATAGATAATATTCAAGTAACTGGAAAAATCCACACGGCCGCTGATGTAAGCGATGGCGGCAAAGACAGTAAAACAGGTAGCCAGCAGCCCCGCTGCCAGTCCATCCAGGCCATCGGTCAGATTGACAGCATTAGACGTCCCGGTGATCACTAATATGATAGCCAGCGGATAAAAATACCCAAAATCCAATTCCAGGTTTTTGAAAAAGGGCACGCTGGTTACGCTTTTAAATTCTGCAAAAATAGGATTATTAAATATCCAAAAACTGATGATAAAACCCAAAAGTACTTGGCCAATGAGTTTATAGCGTGCCACCAGCCCTTTTTTCATTTTCTTTACGACTTTCAGGTAATCATCCATAAATCCGATAATACCCATCCACACCAGGGAAAACATTACAATCTGGATGTAGACATTGGTCAAATCTGTAAGGAGTAAGGTCGGGATGAGGACTGAACCGATGATCATGAGTCCGCCCATGGTCGGTGTACCGCGTTTTTTCTGGTGGCTAGCCGGGCCCTCATGACGGATCTCTTCACCAATTTGATACTTGTGGAGCATACGAATAATCCAAGGCCCAATCAGAAAAGTGAAAATTAATGCCAGGATTGCTGCGGCTGCAGCACGGAAAGTGATATATTGAAAAATATTAAACGGTGAGAAAACGTCACGTAAAGGATAGAGCAAATGATACAGCATCAGTTATTTGCCAACCCTTCAATGATGGTTTCCATGGCCATGCCGCGAGAACCTTTGACCAAAATTTTATCGCCTGCTTCTACCCATTTTTTTAATGATGTTAGTAGATCTTGTTTAGTATCAAAATGCTGATGATAGACTGAATCATTCAAAGCACCGTCTGTTGTAGTCGTTTCATTGCCCGTTGAAAAAACAGCATCTAATTCCATTGCTATGCAATGTTCACCAATTTGACGATGATGTGCTGCTGACCCATCACCGAGTTCAAACATATCGCCAAAAACCAGCACTCTGCGGCCATTGCCGCTGAATGCTTTCAAATAATCAATTGCGGCCAGGGTAGAAGTCAGGTTAGCGTTATATGTATCATCAATTATGGTTATATTATTTAATTGCTTCACTTCGCAGCGGCCTTGAGGAGCTTGAAAAGATTTTACTTTTTCACGAAATGTATCCCAATCGATGCCCAAATGGATGGCTATTGCAGACGCAGCGATTACATTTTTCACAAAAGATAGATTATGAGAACCAGTTACTATTTCTTCCGCATCGATTGTAACTGTAATTGTACCATCTTCTTCATGGTGGATATCGGCAGGAAAATCACAATTAGGTGTTAAGCCATACGTTATTGAATCGCCTCTAATATTAAGACCGCGAATTTGCTCATCCGCCATGTTGACAAAAGCTATGCCATTCTCCAAGATATTAAACAATGCACCTTTCGTCCGTGCCACTTCTTCGATCGATCCGAACCCTTCAAGATGGGCCGGTGCAATATTTGTGATCAAGCCATGAGTGGGTTCAGCGATATCACACAGATATGCAATATCGCCAGGTTGATTGGCGCCCATTTCAATAATTGAAACTGTGTGTTCAGTTGCAAGCTGCAGTAAAGTCAATGGCAATCCAACGGATGTATTATAATTCCCGGTTGTGGCATGCACATGTTCTTTATCAGCAAAAATATGCTTCAATAATTCTTTGGTGGTGGTCTTACCGTTGGAACCAGTAATACCAATTACGGGGATATCAAATTGCCGGCGCCAGGCGCAAGCTAGACTGCCCATCGCTTCCAACACATCTTCAACGACAAAAAAGTCCATACCATTAGAAGCAAGTATTTCATGCTCAACGAGACTGGCTACGGCACCATTTTCCTGGGCCTGTGGAATGAATTGGTGTCCATCTGCTTTTTCGCCCTTGAGGGCAACATACAAATCACCAGAATCGCACTCGCGACTGTCCGTAGCGATGCCTGTGATAGGGGATGTTGGCTCTTGGCCTGTATGTTGAGTTATTAAAGTACTGAAAGCTTCAGGTTCAGTTAGCGTTATGTGCACAAAACTCCTCAATGATTTCTATATCTGAATAGGGATGACGAACACCTTCAATTTCTTGGTATGTTTCCCGGCCTTTGCCCAAAACGACCAACACATCGTTACTTTTCAATTCGCTTAATGCTTTTTGTAAAGCCTCTCTCCGGTCAAGAAACACTTCATATTTTTCATAAGATAAACCAGCAATGATATCCTTATTGATATCCTCCTGGTGCTCAAAACGGGGGTTGTCAGGAGTAATGTAAAAATAATCAGAATATTGTTCCACCAGCCGGGCCATGATTGGCCGATTGGACGCGTCACGGTTGCCACCGCAACCGAAAATTGTGATTAGGCATCCATTTTCCAGTACGAGATTATAAATTGTACTTAAAACTTTTTCATATGCATCTGGTGTATGGGCATAATCTACGATAATGGGCGCACCATTTGGTGCTGTGAGCGATTCCATACGACCCATGACTACCGTACACGAATTGATTCCTGAAACGATCGTTCCAATAGGTATACCCATGGCAAGTGCAGCCCCAACAGCAGAAAGAATGTTCTCCATGTTAAAATCGCCAATGAGCGCTGATTTAAAATCGATTTCATGTTCTCCAGCCGCTATCGTACCTGAAATACCATTTAATGAAGAATGAACTTTTTTAAAATGAACATCACTGTTGTTCGTTACAGAAACTTTTATCACTGGTGCTGTACTTTCATTGATCAACCGCCGGCCGTATTCATCACTTGCATTAATGATTGCTGTGGCAGACAAGGGTAGAGATTTGAATAATTTAGCTTTGGCATGATAGTAATCTTCCATTGTACCATGATAGTCCAAATGCTCTGGAGTTAAATTGGTAAAAACAGTCGTATCAAACTCTACGTCTGCGACACGGTATTGATGAATCGCATGGGAAGATACTTCCATCACCACATGAGAAAAATCATCATCTGCAAGCTCCCTCAACAACTTTTGCAGATTGATTGCATCCATAGTAGTGAGTGTTTTGCCTTGTTCATGGTTTGCTGCGATGACCCCTAGAGTACCCAGTTGTGCAGTTTTACATCCTGCTTCATTTAAAATAGAAGTGATGAGTGTCGCCGTAGTTGTTTTACCGTTTGTTCCGGTGATGCCAATAATAGAGAGTTCTTTGGATGGATGTCCATAATATTCAGCGGCGACATACGAAGCTGCTTTGCGAGGGTTTGATACTTTAACCTGGGGGACAGGTAGCGATCCAACATCGCGTCCATTTGTTATAACCGCAGAAGCGCCATTTTCCAATGCTTCCGGAATATAATCATGACCGTCTGAAGTAATGCCATGAACAGCAATATAAAGATCACCCGGCTTAACTTTGCCAGAATGGAGCTGAATATTCTTTATGGGTGTTGAAGGAATATCTCCATTTGCGGCGATAATTCCTTTGACGAGATTGTTTAATGTTGGCCTCATTTTAAACCTATAGTGCATATAGAACCGTCAGCTACAATAGTTCCAGGCTTTGGGCTTTGCCAGATAACTTTCCCAGACCCTTTAAAATATGTCCTTAATCCGATCTGCCTTAAAACGGTTCGAGCTCTTCTCAAACTCATGCCGCGCACATCGGGGAGAGATGTATCATTATTATTTTTTTGAACGACAGGTACGACTGAAAAAGCATTGGATAGGACCACTGGTTTAGCCACGGTGTTATCCGAGGTATGAGGGAGGGGCAGACGCTCTTGGACCAACAAGTGGTCATTTTCGATAGTCTGTGGTTTGAGGAGGCGAATGGAATCGTCCATATTAATGATCCGTTCCATCACCCTGTGGAAGACAGGAGCAGCACCATGACCGCCCCAGTGGTATCCAATTTTTGGCTCGTCTAAAATAATGACCCCAACAAGTTGGGGATTAGCGGCCGGTAAAAAGCCGACGAAGTTGGAAATAAATTTTTTGTTTGAATATTGGCCATCTATGAATTTTTGAGCTGTTCCGGTTTTTCCTGCTACAGACCAGCCGTTGATGGCAGCTTTTGTTCCCGTACCTGTTTCAACAACACGGCAAAGCATGTCCGTCATAATATCCATCACTTCTTTTGTAGCTACTTTGCGGATGACTTCTGGCTTTTCTGCATATACTTTTTTTCCAGATGAAGTAATGATTTGTTTGAGCAGCCTTGGCTTCATGAGAAAACCTCCGTTGGCGATGGCTGCATAGGCCATGCCAAGCTGTAAAGCTGTTACAGCCACTTCATGTCCGAGGGAAACTTCTGCCAGTGATATTTTGCTCCATTCTGATACTTGGTGCAGAGTTCCTGGATGTTCACCAGCCAGGCTGATATGGGTGTGCATACCAAAACCCAGATCTCTGCTGTAGTGGTAGAGATTATTTTGACTTAACGTTTCTGCAATTTTTATTACACCTACATTACTAGAGTTTTCCATGATCTGAGGCATGGTCAAAAGCCCGAAGTCATCCCAATCCCGAATCTTGTGCCCCGCATAGGTATAGCTGCCGTTTTCACAATTAAATTCCTGCCATAAAGAGACCGTGTTCTGATCGACTGCTGCAGTCAGGGGCACAATTTTAAACGTTGATCCTGGTTCAAACTGATCGGTGATCACTTTATTGCGCTGCCAGCTTATTTCACCACGACCGGGATAATTAGGGTCAAAATCAGGAACAGTAGCCATGGCAAGAATATCACCTGTTTGCGGATTCAGAATAAGCCCCATGGCAGATATTGCATTGGTTAGTTCTAACTGCGCTGCTAGTTCTTCCTGCAAAATGGCCTGGTAATCAAGGTCAATCGTTAATTGTATGCTTGCACCATCAACGGGTGTTTTTTGAGGGAGATTTGTCTTATACATGGAATATCCGCGGCCGCTCATTTGCCGCACAATCCAGCCCGGTTTTCCTGCTAAATAACTATTAAATTTTTGCTCTATTCCGGCAATACCTTTGTCATCAAGGTCCACAAACCCCAAAACTTGAGAGGCAAGATTGCCGTGTGGATAATACCGGCGTGAGTCGCGCTCAACGATTAATCCTTGGGGCTTATTGATAAGTAATTTTTCACAATGCTTTCTTTGCAGATTGCGCTCTAAATATTCGAAGCTCCTTGAAGAATTTAACTTCTTGAGATATTTATCTTTATTACCACCAATACTGGTGCTTATCCATTCTGCAAATTCCTCTTTATTATCTATAAGCGCAGGATGGACGCCAAAAGAGTAGTGAATAATATTTCGGGTGAAAGCAGCATTATCTCGATCAAAAATATTACCCCGAACTGCTTTTAAGGGCTTTTGAATCATGCTTTGATTATGACCTTTTAAGCGTAGTTCTTCTCCATCTATAATTTGAATCTGAAACAGACGAACTGATAAACCAACCCAACAGAAAACAATTAATCCTGATGTGATAATAACTCGAGAACGATATTTCAGATAGGTTTTAGTCAACTGAATTCTCCACTAACACAGCATCAACATGAATTATGATTGATTCCGGATGAGCAACAACCATACCCAGTTCTTTCCGGGCAAAGGATGTGATCCTATCGACACGGTTCAGTCGGGAAATATCACTTTTTAATTCTTTCATGGAATTGTTTAATTCGGACAGAGTGGATCTTTGAATCTCGATAGCCATCATTGTTTCATCAATTTCTGTATAAACCCAGAGGTAAATGATGAGCCCGCCAATGGAGGCCACTGTCACGAGAAAAAAGGACAGGGTCTGTAAAAAATCCTTATGTCTATTGATACGTCTGTTTTTACGTCGATTCGGCATCAGATCCTCTCCGCGGCTCGCAATTTTGCACTGCGCGAGCGACTGTTTGTTGTTTGTTCTGCTTTGGTAGGTGGAAGGGGTTTTTTCGTTAAAACTGATAATATATTTTCTTTATTTAGCGCTTTGAAGGCATGTTTAACCATGCGGTCTTCTAATGAATGATAGCTTATGATTACAATACGACCGCCAGGTTCAAGGTAGTCAATGAACGAATCCAGAAAGTTCCGCAAGTGTTTCAGTTCGTCATTTACTGCAATACGCAATGCTTGAAAAATGCGCGCTAAAGATTTTTGGCGATGCATTGGAGGGGTGCTTCGGCGTAAAGCTTCTTTCAAATCAGCGATTGTTTCAACTGACTTCATTTTTTTTACAGACTTTGCAATGCGTCGGGATAGTCTTTCTTCACCATACTTATAGAAAATATCCGCAAGATCATTTTCTGCAGTATTGCTGATCAACTGGGCAGCAGTTTGACCCGCTGAAGGATCAAAGCGCATATCGAGTTTGCCAGCACTTTGGAAACTGAATCCCCGAGTGGCAGAATCCAATTGATATGAAGAAAGGCCTAGATCTAAAAGCAAGCCGTTCACAGTTGAAAGCGCTTCCTGTTTAAGTATGTAAGGGAAAGTGTCGTATGAAGCGTGGTGGCAAGAGAAGGCACCGTTGCTAGACAGCCGTTCGTTACATATTGCCAGTGCCTTCTCATCGCGGTCAAGTCCTAACAGCCTCGCTGAATTCGAAAGGGTGTTGAGGAGGTGTGTAGCGTGCCCGCCGAGACCTACTGTCCCGTCGAGATAAATTCCATGCGGATCTGTGATCAGCAAATCCAATACTTCGTTGACCATTACAGGAATATGGTGTGGTGAGTGTTCCTGCGAATAGTCTGATGTCATCAGAGTATAATTTTATCTGCCAGTTCATCATATTCAGATGAGTCCATTTCTAAATTCTGTTTATCCACTTTTGCTAACACATTTGGATCCCAAATTTCGATTTTGTTTACCATACCAATGATTAAGGCATCCTTTTTCAATTGCGCATAATCCAAAAGGTTTGTTGACAGCATGATGCGTCCCTGTTTATCAAATGCAACGGAAGAAGCATAGCGTACAGTATTGCGTATAAATGATCTGTTGATTCCGGAAATAGCTGAAAGATCTTTAAGATCATCTTCAATAATTTGCCAGGCTGTGAGCGGGTATACCCAGATACACAAATCTATACCCCGAGTGATCACAAATGTTTGATCATTTTCAGGCGCAAGGCTTTGGCGGAATTTCGCTGGAATATTGACGCGGCCTTTGGCGTCAATTGAATAGGAATATTCCCCTGTAAATGTGTCCTGGTTTATTGTCATACCCACAAAAGTTCGTTAATTGCTTACCCACAATTACCCATAATCTATTCTACTCTACCCACTTTAGTCAACTTATTTTATTAATAAAATGGAAAAAGTTACAGGTTTATTGACGACAGAATACTTCAACCAATGGTTGAAGTGAGATGCAGGATTAAAGTAAACCCTTAGCTATCTTTGGGGGATGTAGTGCTTTACTGTGATTGTGCTGGGTTCAGCGAAGAACTGAATTTCAGCAGGATGATTGAACTCGCCAAGTTCATCTACTTTGATACCACTGATGTATAATGTTGTTCCAGCTGTCTGGTTCAATCGTACATAAATTTGGTTTTCAAAAGATAAGCTTTTTTCCTTGCCGACATGTAGAATACCAGCTTGGGGAGCAGAAGTGTCTGCAGTTATACTGTACCAGATTCTTTCTGAAGTTACTATTTTCAGCTTTAGAGGAGGCTCGACAGCCATGGCAACAGTTTGGGAAACGGCTTCCACATAATTATTCACCAGTTGATCATTGGTGATGGCATCTGGATTCTCTGCCAGTACAATTTCGCCATTTTCGATTGTAGCTGGACTCCGTTCTTCATTTATTTTTTTAATAATAAATATGGCAAATAGAAATACAATTAATAACAATCCGCCTTTAATCAAATCTTGGCGTACTTTTGTTGGTGTACGGGATTGAGACGGTGTTTTTGTTTTATGTTTTGACTGTGGAGTTTTTAGTTCATCCTGTTCAGTCTTTTTGGGTATAAGTTTGCCAACTTTTCGTCCTTGAAAAATATCGAGCTGCTGCAGTGCTTCATCAGCATTGCCGCCAATTTCAGTCACATAAGCTCTCAAAAATAATCGAACATAGGGTAGGGGTAGTATATCAAACTGGCCGTTTTCTAGTGCAAGTAGAAATTCCATATTGATCTTGGTTCGAGAGTGAATCTCGTCTAGGTCAATATTCTGGGATTCCCGCAACTCTTTTAATTCTGTATAAAATTCACTCATGATTCAATAAAAATAGCACAGTAAATTAATCGACTAAATTATTTGCTAACAATACAATTGTTGAGTTATTTAATGTATTTTTTATAATGAGTATGAAAAGCTGCGAGTGGGAAGCCCATTACATTATAAAAACAGCCTTCAATTCGATTTACACAAACAGCAAACCAATCTTGTATTCCATAACTCCCTGCTTTATCTAAAGGATTGTAAGTTTTTATATAATAATATATATCAGAATCACTTAATTTATTAAATGTAACATTTGTTTGCTCAAAAAAAGTGTTACTTATACCTTGATCAATATGGTTTAACGAAACACCGGTATAAACAGTATGCGTTTGACCAGAGAGTGATTTCAGCATTTTAAAGCTATCATCTTCATTTTTGGGTTTACCCAATATTTTATGATTGTAAACGACTATAGTATCTGCGCCGATGACTAAATGACCTTTATTTCGATTGGCGATATCTAACGATTTTTCTTTAGCGTAATGCTGCACGAAATCTTCAGGCTTTAAACCAAGGCTAAAATCTTCAAAAATAGTACTTCGCTGCACAGCGAATTTCATTCCGATCATTTCCAAAAGTTGTTTTCGGCGTGGTGAATTAGAAGCGAGAATTATTGGGTATAGTTGAATCACTGAAATTTGGCAAGCTTTCTGATCACAGTTACACTTTCATTTCCGTCATCCGCTTTTAAGCGGTAAATATAAACACCGTTTGCCAAAGCCTCGCCATAAGCGTCACGGCCATCCCAGTTAATATAATTGTAACCGCTTGAAAATAGTTCTTCAGTTATTGCGACGACTCGACGTCCACCTAAAGTATATACATCTATTGATACTGTTGCGGATGCTGTTAATTCAAAAGCGAATTGCGTTGTTGTCGCATAGGGATTCGGGAAATTCAATACATTCATAATCTGCAATTTTTGCTTGGAGAGTATATATAATGCGATATTTTTTTCAGCAGGATTGTTGGCGTTGTCCCAGGCCTTAATATGCAGGGTAAGTGTTTCTTTATTCTTATCAAATGGCATGGGTAAAACACCTGTTGTAATGCTGTTTTCATCATAGATAAACCGATTGGAAAGATTACTTTTTGTATCATCGCTTAAATCGGTTATCATGATCTCATGTCCAACCTGTCCAGTTACATTAATGCCTAGTGGGTCAGAGAGCCGCAAGAACACGTCTTCATCGCTTTGTAAATGATCATTATTACGCAGTAGTCTTCCAGTTTTTGTTTCAAATGATATAATGGGTCCCTGAGTGTCTTGGACGGGTGCTCCACCTTTCAGGTATACATTTTCTAAAATACCCAAAGCTTCTACTGGTGAATCTGTTTCCAGTTGAATATAAACATTACATCGCGCCGGAGTTGAAGAATATGAAATATCTTTTGGAATACGAATGCGGGCACTGAAATCATTTCCATTGATTGCAAACTGCCCTTTAAACAATGTTGGGCCGGGGAGTGTGTATGAAATTTCTTGCGTTGTTGAATTGATGTTATACTGACGTATTATTTCTCGTTCTGCATCTACCAGCCTGATAACGCCATTTCCGGTTGCTGTTGACGAAATATTTTGTTCACCAAATACGCGTGCAGTATCTAAAGACTTTAATGTGTCAGGTTCAACGTCAATTAAATTAACAGTCATATTGGGAATAGGTAAAGGCATTGCTGGATCCCCAAATAAATGAAATAATTCACCGCTACTGTTGCCATCTTTTACAGACTGCAAGACGATCCCAACCGGATCATTAGTTATCTCCAGGTCAGGAAAGATAGCTTTAAATATTTTTTCAATATAGGCGGCGTTGGAAGAAACACCGATCGCCCTGCTGGTCGTGATGATGGCCGCTGCGCCTTCCATTGGTTGGCGTATTAATTCTTCTGCAAAAGATTCTACATCAATGAAATCAAAATGACCCCAGGAACAGGTTCCTGCGATCCATATGGGCAATTTCATATCCGTACTTATTCGATTTATATCACCGCGATCCTGCATCAGGAGTTTCTCCTGAGCCCATTGGTGTTCTGATCCATGACCAATAAAATTGATGATGGCTGTACCTTCGGTAAGTGTTTCCATGAGCGCATCGGTTGCATCGGGTTTTACAACTCCATATGAAGATGCATCACTCACTTCAGGAAATTCCAGTAAATATAGTTTATTGACTTCAACTCTGGGTGAAATCAAAGCAGCAGTATTTTCAGAATTATTAGTATGGCTTTTACCCAATGAAACAGAACCACCTGCGCCACCATCTTCTGGCCGTGCAGCATCATCAGCAATGAGTGTTACGCGCTGACGCCAATAACCCATGACAGGATTTGTTTCATATTCAATAATTTTTTCCACGAAATCTTCAACTTCACTTGCGGATTTTGCAGGATAGCGGCCTACCGCCAGATCAGGGATTCTGCCACTAATTGCTGCCAGCCGATCATCGACGGCACGGTTACTATAAGCACCGGTTATAATAGTTGGTACTTTGCTTGTTGATGCACCAGTAATATTTCTGTAATCGTAGTCCGTGTCTCCCAGAAGTAAAACACAATATGGCTGCGGAGCCGTCCATTCTTCCTGGGTCCACTGTAAGAAAGAACGAATGGCTGTCGGATCTGCATTGCCGCCGGAGAATTCATCATAAATATCCTCAAGTGTGATAAAACGCGAACTGCCGCGATGATCGATGAGTGACTGCGCAGCGTTGATAAATTCTTCAGGTCCAATAACGAGATGATCTACTCCCTGTTCATGATTGCGCAATGAAGTGAAATCGTTATTACTTACCAATTCCAATACAGAGATGGTTTGTACATCATTGTCATCAAAAACAATAAATCTTGAAAGTGTATCAACCGGAAGATCAACTGCTATTGAATAATCATCGCCGACTGATTCTACATTTACACGTTTTGGATTCGTAATCCGTGTAATATCCCAAACAGAAGGTGTTGAAGATCCTGTAAGTGTAAAAGCGACTGTATTGCTGTGAATTGGAGCATAAAATTCAAAAGGGCTGTTATCAGCATTCAGTTGCCTGCCGTAATTCACTGTTGCATGATCGAAATGGGGCAGGGAATAACTGGAAGTTGAATTATTGTCCAGATAAACAAGATTGACACCTTCTTGCAATTCTGAGCCGCTGACAGTAAATGATTTCGTCTGTTTGCTCAATCCGGTATAATTAAAATTTGCTTTAAGATCATCACGGGAATTCAGATATACATCAATAATGTGCCGTGGATTGGCAATATATTCAATATCAGATGAACTGCCTCGGATTGCTATTACAAAATCCGCATCTACTGATGTTTTAATATCACTCAACGTTGGAATTATTGTAAAACTGGCTCCCCGGCCAAATGATGGACCTGTCCAGGCCAAGCCACTTTTAAAAGGATTAATAACATCGTTCTCAATATGAGTATATGAAGTTGCATAGTCCAATGTGAGGCTTGTAGATGTGGGCGCATCCAATGCTGTAACCCGTTTTCCACGTAAAGATGAATTATCCGGTATGAGCAGCCAATATGTGTTTTCTGCAAAATAAATATTCTGATGGTGGTCTATTGCATCGACATCCAAATCAAAACCGCTTGCTCCACGTCCGTAAAAGAATATTTTATCATCTGCATCCAACGATCCATTTTCCTCTCCTGAAAATTCGATTGCTGTTTCCACGAGATTTTCTGTCATAGAATTATAAGACACTGAATTGATTACAGTCGAACTGCGATCTCTCCCCAATGATGATCCGGTAAACAGCATAAAACTGCGCGGATCATTTTGTTGGAATGAACTGCTTAAATCAATTAAATCTGCACCACTGATGTAAAACATTTGATCAGCAGCTACGTTGAACTTTATCCAAGTACCATTGGGAAAATTGACACTTCTTTTCTGTTTTCTTTTTTGGGGTTGAAACCAATTTTGTGCTATATCCCAATTCATTATACGCTGCTGTAAGAATGATCGTTGGTTTTTGTTGGTTCTAATTGTTTTTGACTTGTATGATTGAAAGTATACATCAATTATGAAATTTTGATAATAATAATTTCCATTTGCCCGGGGATGAATTTCAAGAGTAGCTGTTTCAAGTTGACGGACTTTTTGCTGGTTAATCCATTTGACACCGCCATTGTCAGAAATGTCTACAATTCCCATTTTTCGTTTGTTGAATGAGCGCACATTTATGCTGGGTAATTCGTTAGCTGGAAGTCCAATCAGGAGCGTGAGCGGTTCCAGTTTATCATCAGGATTGATGTCAAAAATAACTTCTATGGTTAATCTGTCTTTAGATGAATGCAGGGTTTGCCAATCAGTGCCGGCAGTTAAAAATGATATTAATAAAAGGTATAAAAGATATCTCGGGCCAGTAATCATATTGAAATTTACTGAGATTGCTCTGTATTGAAATTGAATAATAATTGGTGAAGTGTGTAAGTTTATCTACTGAAATCGTACGAGATTTAACAGATTCTGTTCCAATTCTATATTCAAATTTAATATTAGGAAAATCCTGTGTTTGACTTGGAAATGATTAAAAGTGTTTACAGCACTTTGGCTACACAAGTGAATGCTGCCCGAAAAGAAGTCGGACGACCTTTAACCCTATCTGAAAAAATTCTTTATGCTCATTTATTTGCTGAAGGTGTTCAAAAATATGAGCGAGGTGAATCATATGTAGACTTCACTCCGGACCGCGTAGCTATGCAAGATGCAACGGCGCAGATGGCCTTATTGCAATTCATGATGGCCGGGAAAAATAAAACTGCTGTTCCATCCACAGTTCATTGTGATCATTTAATCCAGGCTAAAGTTGGCGCTGGTCAGGACTTGGCGACCGCCATGGATACAAATGGAGAAGTATATAATTTTCTGGAGACAGTTTCGAATAAATATGGCATTGGTTTTTGGAAGCCAGGTGCTGGTATTATCCATCAGGTTGTGTTGGAGAATTATGCATTCCCGGGCGGAATGATGATTGGCACCGACAGCCACACAGTCAATGCCGGAGGTCTGGGCATGATTGCCATCGGTGTCGGCGGAGCGGATGCAGTGGACGTTATGGCGGACATGCCCTGGGAATTGAAGTTCCCTAACCTTATTGGCGTCAAACTCACTGGCGAAATGAGCGGATGGACATCAGCAAAGGATATCATATTAAAAGTAGCCGGCATCCTTACAGTGAAGGGTGGGACAGGCGCCATCGTCGAATACTTTGGTCCCGGAGCAAAGAAGTTGTCTTGCACTGGAAAAGGCACCATCTGCAATATGGGTGCTGAAATCGGCGCGACCACTTCCATCTTTGCCTACGATGATCAGATGGCAAAATATTTAACGGCCACAAGCCGCGATGAAGTCGCACGGTTAGCTGATAAAGTGGCCGAACACCTTCGGGCTGATGATGCTGTTTTAGCAAATCCTGAAGAATTTTATGACCAGTTAATTGAGATAAATTTATCAGAATTAGAACCTCATTTAAATGGTCCTTTTACACCTGACAGAGCAACGCCAATATCTGAAATGGCAAAAGTAGCAGCTGATAATAATTGGCCTACAGATATAGAGGTTGGACTGATTGGTTCATGCACAAATTCATCATACGAGGATATTTCCCGTTCGGCATCCATTGCCAAACAGGCTGTTGAAAAAAAGTTGAAAGTAAAGAGTGAATTCACAATCACACCGGGAAGCGAACAAGTACGTTTTACAGTTGAACGGGATGGATTTCTTGAAACATTCGTTAAAATGGGTGGTGTTGTACTGGCAAATGCCTGTGGACCGTGCATCGGACAGTGGGCAAGGCATAGCGATGATCCCGACAGGAAGAATACAATTGTGACTTCCTTCAATCGCAATTTTGCCAAACGAAATGATGGCAACCCGAATACCCATGCTTTTGTGGGTTCACCGGAATTGGTGACTGCCCTGGCAATTGCAGGTGACTTGACCTTCGATCCTACCAGAGATATATTGATCAATGAGCAGGGGGAAGAAGTGAAATTGGATCCGCCGGTTGGTGATGATCTGCCTAAAGATGGTTTTGCGGTAGAAGATCTTGGTTACCAGGAAGCAGCTGCTGACGGCAGTGGAATTGAAGTGGTGGTTAATCCAGATTCGGAGCGTTTAGCATTACTATCACCTTTTGAACCATGGGATGGCGAAAATATCACCGGGATGAAATTGCTGATTAAAGCAAAAGGTAAATGTACCACCGACCATATTTCCATGGCTGGACCCTGGCTTCGATTTCGCGGTCATTTGGACAATATTTCCAACAATATGCTCACCGGTGCAGTCAATTATTATACTGATAAAACGAATAGTGTAAAAAATCAATTGACTGGAGAAAATGACTCTGTACCAGATGTGCAGCGTGCATATAAAGCTGCAGGTGTTTCTACAATCGTTGTGGGTGATGAAAATTATGGGGAGGGATCTTCCCGTGAACATGCTGCCATGGAGCCAAGGCATTTGGGTGTTCGTGTGGTACTCGTACGGTCATTTGCCAGGATTCATGAAACCAATTTGAAGAAACAGGGTATGCTGGCCCTTACGTTTGCTGATAAAGATGACTATGACAAGATTCAGGAAGATGACTCTTTCGATTTTGTTGATTTAGATCAATTTTCTCCCGGAAATCAATTGACTTTAAACGTAACTCATGATGACGGTTCAACAGCTACGATTATGTGTAACCATACCTGCAATCAAACGCAGATTGATTGGTTCAAAGCAGGTTCAGCCCTTAACTTGATTCGCTCTAAAAAAAGCTAAATCCACCATGAAAATTCTCGTTTCTGATCCCATAACCGATGCCGGTATGGCTATCCTGAAAGATGCCAATATGGAAGTCGTTTATCTTCCCGATGCATCTGCAGAAGAAAAAGCGGAAGCCAGTAAAGATATTCGTGGCTGGGTTGTCCGCAGCGGCACAAAAGTCACCGCAGATATGATCAATAACGCCGAACATTTACACGTGATTGGCCGTGCAGGTGTAGGTATTGATAATATTGATCTTGAAGCTGCGACTCGGAAAGGTGTTGTAGTCATGAACACTCCCGATGTGAATACAATTTCTGCTGCTGAACACACTGTGGCTATGATGCTGGCGCTATCTCGAAATATTCCCATTGGACATGGAGGTATCGTAAAAGGAGAATGGAATCGAAACGCATTGGTTGGTTCGGAATTGCGCAATAAAACACTTGGCGTTGTTGGTTTAGGAAAAATCGGCAGGGAAGTGATCCAGCACTGCCGCTCTTTCAATATGAACATTATGGGTTATGATCCATATGTAAGTCAGGAAATGTTCAATGAAGATGAAGTGCAAGTTGTTGATCTAGATACATTAACAACCGTATCAGATTATATTACACTGCACGTTCCACTCATTGATTCTACGAAAAATCTATTTGATTACGATCGCCTCTGCCAGATGAAAGATACAGCACGGATCATCAATGTGGCTCGGGGAGGTATTATTAATGAAGCTGATCTGGCAAAAGCTTTAAACGAAGATAAGATTGGTGGAGCAGCAATCGACGTATTTACGTCAGAACCTATAGGTGAAGACAATCCATTAGTTAAAGCAAAAAATATTGTTTTAACTCCCCATTTAGGCGCTTCAACTGAAGAAGCGAAAGAAGGTGTCAGCCGAGCAGTCTGCGCCCAAGTCAGGGATTATTTGCTTCATGAAAAATTGACAAATGCTGTTAATATGCCCATTTCTGATCTGGCCAAGCTGAAAGAAATCCAACCTAGTTTGGAATTATCTGAAATCATGGGCAAGCTCCAAAGCCAATTGGAATCAGGCGCCATCAATAAAATACACGTAGAATGTGCCGGATCCATGGATGAACCTAAAACGGCTACACTGGCATTTTTAAAAGGCATGCTGTCAACTCGCATTCCTGACCGTGTAAATTATATCAATGCTGAAACACTTGCAGTGGATTTGGGAATTAAAATTGAGCATAGCTACACTTCAGATTGTAGTTCGTACACGAACCTGATACGTACAAAAGTAACAGGTAAGAATGGCACAAATCAGATCAATGGCAGCGTCTTTGAAGGCAAGCGCCTGCGATTGGTGAATATCCTTGGCTATGAGATGGATATTACACCCAGAGGTACAATGCTCTTCACTCGTAATAAAGATGTTCCCGGTGTGATCGGAAAAGTGGGTTCAGCTTTAGGTGCAGCCCACATCAATATTGGTGCATATTTATTAAGCCGCGATTCTGATAATGGTGAAGCATTCGCTGTAATCCGTGTGGATAATGAAGTGCCGGAAGATATCCTATCAGCACTTGCTGATATGCCGGAAATTGTTTCTATCCAGCAAATTCATTGCTAACCTTGTTTTCTTCCCCAGCAATCCAAAAACAAATCCCAATCAAAATAGCAGGCGCAGGTATAGCTGGAATGTCTGCCGCCATACATCTCAAAAAAGCCGGCCAGGATGTTGTTGTTTATGAAAAGCAATCAATGGTAGGCGGAAGCAGGCACGGTGATTATGAAGGGTTGGAAAATTGGATCTTCAAGCAATCCATGTCAGAATTTTTTGCAGAACACGGATTTGATTATGAAAAATTGAGTTCCATTCCAATTCATCAGTTCACCATTCATACTAAGCAAAAAGCACCTTTTGTTGTGCAATCACAACAGCCGTTTTTTCATATGATCAAACGCGGGCCAGATAAAGATTGCCTGGATTATCAATTGTTTGAACAGTGCAAAAAAGCAGGTGTTGATTTCAAATTAGGTAAGCCAGCACCTGAAATAATTGATATTGACAGCACCGGGTCAAAAAAAGCAGCAGCGTATATTAAAGGGGTAAACTTTGAAACAACTTTAAATAATCAGGTTCATTTATTATTAGGGAAAAATTTTGCTCCAAAAGGTTATTCATATTTGATCATACTGAATGGCAAAGCCACATTGGCAACGGCTTTCAAAAAAGTAAAAAATGAAATAACAGATCCACTAAAAAACTCGATGGGCTATTTTCGAAAAAAAGGATTTTTAATACCCGATGAACACATTTTTGGCTACAGGGGAAGTTTTTCCATTCTTAACATGAAATTATTTCAAAGGCCATTTCGTATTGGCGAAGCCGGTGGTTTTCAGGATTTTCTTTTTGGTTTTGGAATCAGGATGGCGATGAATTCTGGTCTTACTGCAGCATTACATCTAAAAGGTGAAGTGCAAACATCGAAACGCATCCTGCGAGATTTGAACAGGAAAAGAAATTTATCATTTATTAACCGCATTCTGTATGAACGGTTCAGTGATCAGCAAATGGCAAAAATCGCAGCGTCTTTTGAAAACGTTGAAGAACCGCTTCATTTGTTGTCACAAGCATACAAATGGAACTTTAAGAATAAATTGCGTTGGATAAGATTAAAGGGACGGTATGAAGTTCGCCCTGCTTAGGAGCATGCAATTCTTTGCCATGATTATAACATTGTCTGGTCTCTACATCGGTATACGCGATAACAATGTGATGCTGGAGTTGAATGCGTTGATAATCGGTGCTGGAATTTTTTATGCCGCAAATACGGTAATTAAGAATAGCAATTAATTGCTTAACTAATTAATATGCTTATAAATTCAATTTTACTATGCGAGGAAATATATGACCAAACTCTGGGATGACCTGAAAAAAAACATGAAAGATTGGGGCTCCGTTGCTGTAGAAAAAGCAGAGGAAGTCAGCAAGATTGCCGTAGCCAAAACAGAAGAACTCACCAAGATCAGTAAGATCAAAATTGAAATTCATCATCTGCAGCGGGATTTAGCCAAAACGTATGAAAATCTTGGAAGACTTGTAGCCTACCACGCTAAAGAAGAGAATATGGTCAACTTTACAGGCAATAAAGAATTCTATCGCTCGTTACAAAAGATAGAACAGACCCAAGGGAAGATCACAGATAAAGAGGGTGAAATTCAAAAAGTAAAGGATGAATTTAATCTCCAGGAAAATGACGTTGCTACCGCAGAACAGGATATCGAAACTGAAGTTGTTGAAGAAGAAACCAAGGCTTCAGAAGAGGAATCACACGGAAAATCCTCTGATCCAGATACGCCAAAATCTTGACCAAACCATCTTCCTCTACAAGGCGCAAAGCCCTTGACCTTTATTTAAAAGAAATAAAAAAAATAGAACCCCTTTCTCCCCAGGAAGAAGTTGCCTTGGCGCAACAAGCCAAAACAGGGGATACGGAAGCCTTTCAAAAACTGGTTACGCATAATTTGCGCTTCGTGGTTGCTATGGCCAAGAAATTCCAGGGACAGGGGGTGCCCTTTGAAGATCTTATCAATGAAGGCAATCTGGGCCTGATCAGGGCTGTGAATACCTTTGATGAAACACGGGGTTTCAAATTTATATCCTATGCGGTATGGTGGATCACCCAGCGCATGCGTACAGCCATCCAGAAAACAGGCCGTGTAGTGCGGTTACCTTCACACATCACGGAATCCATGGGCAAGTTATATCGTAAATCATTGGAACTTGAACAAGAATTTGAGCGGGAGCCAACCACAGAAGAAATGGCAGAAATTTCCGATACAACAATCAAATGGATAGAAGACCTCGTGAAATCTTACTCCGGTCCAGTTTCATTGGAGGACAGCAGTGCAGAAGATCGTCCCTTGATCGAATATTTGATATCGAACGATCCCCGCCCGGAAATGCAGTTAATGCAGGAATCATTGAAAAATGAGATCAAGAACCTTATTAAAAAATTGAAAGACCGTGAAGCTCACGTCCTAACTGAATATTATGGACTGGGAGAAGATGACCCAAAAACACTGGAACAGATTGGTGAACAGTTAGATCTATCCGGTGAACGGGTACGGCAGATCAAGGAACGTGCCCTACAGCGTTTACGGAAATCTACTACTTCACAGTTATTAAAGTTATATCTCGCTTAGCATTTGTTTTATATAGGTACAAAATCTTAAAATACGGTAAATAAAAAGCAAACTAATCCATGTTTGGCCGCAAAAAAAATATTCAAAAACAATATATAATTATTTCGCAAGATGACAGTGGTGTCCGCCAGCACAATATATCGCGTCAACGTTTATTCACATTCGCATCCATGGCAGTCATTGTATTGGCAGCTGTTTTCTTTTTCAGCGCTGATTCATTAACCAATATTCTTTATAAATCAAAGCTGGCAAAGATTAAACAAAATTATTCCATGCTATCAACGACCCTTGAAGAACTTCAAGGTGAAGTGGCTGCGATGTCTGGTAATATGGAATCCATTGAAGAAAAAGATAAAGCAATACGTACCTATGCAGATATGCCCCAGATCGATAAGGATATTCGCAAACTGGGTATTGGTGGTGTTCGCCATGCAGAAAAACCCAGGGTTGATGATGTGCTGACTAACCGCATTAAATCTCTAGAAATGGATGTGCAAACATTATCTAGAAAGGTGAAACTGGAATTATCCAGTTACAGCGATATTTACAACAAAGTTACGAAAGATGTAAAAATGATGCACGCCATACCCTCTATCCGGCCCATTGCAGGCGGATATCTGAATTCCACTTTTGGATACCGCAAAGATCCAA
>SCKQ01000061.1 GCA_004124535.1 Fidelibacterota bacterium | reverse complement strand
ATCCACTTCCCCCGTATCCTCCATATCTTTCATGTACTGTAGACACCGTAACACCGGAATCCAGTTTATTCAATTCGAAACGATGATGGTGTCCGGTGGCTTCGCCTAAGGCAAGAATAACCTTACCTTCTTTATCTCCGCCTTTTTCTATCTTGCATTCAGTTTTAATATCTGACTCTGTACGTTTTGTTACTGCCACAAGCAGTACATCGCCTTGTTGGTATTTTTGTTTCATGATGTGTTTTCTCCCTACGGCTAGCCTCCGAGAGACAAGCCTTTTTGTTTATGGTTAACACACCAGGAAGGTCTATAAACGAAAAAACCGCCTGGACATCAGGCGGTTCATCTTTTTCCCTTTCGGGCTCATCTTCCGTTTAGTGGAACTAACCACCGCAGCTTTTAGGCTCGGTTGGTGGGTCTCAACTCTGAGACCACTCCTGATGTTGCTGGAATTTACGAGTTATATATGATATAAAAAACTCGTTTGGCGGGGGTTGACCCATTAAACAACCGAGAGTAGCAACTTCTTCAAAAACCCCAAGGCAAAGAAGGCAATCACCGGTGAAAAGTCAAACCCCATGGATTGAACCGGCAGTATCTTTCTTATAGGCTTCAGAACTGGCTCGGTGATCTGGTTCAGCAGGCGGGGCAACTGGCTATAGGGATCATGCGGGATCCAACTCATCACCACCCGGACAAGTATCAGCATCTGGAACAGATTAAAACCGTTATTTATGATGTTATATAAAAGATGGTTCATTAAATAGTAATAGTGGTGTGATGCGGTTAATCATATCCAAATCTACCCATCATCCTAACAAACAAAAAACCCCACGAATGTGGGGCTTCTTGATATTTACTTCAGTAATACCATCTTCTTGCTGACTAAAAAGAGTAGTAATTAGAAATAAGTATGCACATATTTTTTTCATTTTAGTCTCCTTAACTACCAACGGGTATACCACCTTTAGCAAACATAACAAACATTGGAACAGCCACACCATACACACTTCCTATGAATGAATTTATCATACGAAGTTTTTTAATTTCCTTTTTATAACTTATTACATATTCTTCACGGTAGTTTACAGATTGCAGATTTAATTCTTTATTACGGTGTGTGGGCATTGATATTAAAAATATATGTGATGATGCCATGGGAATGGAACTGGCAAGTATTCCGGCAAAGGGATTCCATAGTATTATTACCGATGCCCCAACAAATAAACCGCTGATTAAAAATGAATTATTGCGCCAATTCTGTTTACTTGAAAAGCGATTTAATTTACTTGAAAAATCTTCCTTTGCATCCATCCTTGCTTGCTCTTCAAGTTCTTCCAGTGTTCCAAATTGGGAAAGAGTATCTATAGATGGTGTTTCTACAGCGTCTTGCCCAGATAACAAGCCAGTGAGGATTAATAGTGGTAGGAATTGCTTCATTAAGACAATATTACACACCACCTGTCCTAAATGTCTATAAACAAAAAACCCCGCTACTGGGCGGGGCTAGATGGTGTTTTTAAATTTTATTTTACATCTAACGCACATCGGAACCCTTGCACGTCTTGGAACCATTTTACATCCGGAGGATTACCTCCACGATTATACACTCGCAGCCCTTTATGCCAACTATACCAATGGCCACCCCGTGAGACCTTTTCAATACCCGTTTCGGGGCCTTTGGGATTATCCATTGGAGACACCTTATAATAGTCATGCTGGTACCAGTCCTGGCACCACTCTGCCACATTGCCTGCCATGTCGTACAATCCATATCCATTGGGCTCAAAACTGCCCACCGGCGCTGTACTATATTTCCATTTATCTTTCCAATCGGTTGTTAGTCTATTTTTATTTCCATATTCGTCATCATCCTTCCAATATTTATGGAAATTGGCATCATTCTTCGTGATGTTATTCCCCCACGGGTATCGCTTTCCTTTTAATCCACCCCGAGCCGCATATTCCCATTCTGCTTCCGTAGGTAAACGTTTACCGGTCCACTCGGCAAATGCTGTTGCTTCGTACCAATTAACATGAACCATGGGATGGTCATCCATTGGTGATACAAAAAATCTTTCCCACAAACCCCAATCAAAATCATAACCGGTTTCGTTCAAGAACTGTTTAAACTCACCAACGGTTATTTCGAATTTGTCCATATAGAAACTGTCAATCTTCACTAGGTGCACTGGGAAATTATCATAGCCAGATTTTCCGTCTGGACGTCCCATTTCAAATGTGCCCCCCGGTATAAGTACCATTTCACCTCCACCCATATTAACGGTAGTCGTTTGTGATTTACCGAAACAAAAAATAACTAATACGAGCCAAAGGCGTTTCATATAGAAACTTACATAGAGTTAACCACCAATGTGGCTGTCTCTTCTATAAACAAAAAACCCCGCTACTCCGCCAAAGGTGGACAAGTAGGCGGGGATTGCGAGGAATCGTCCTCGCCCTTTTTCTTCGCGATGAAGTCCCTGAGGTTCATGCCAACCGATGTAACGAGGGCGGGGGCGAGGCAGAACCCGGCGAGTTGTTCGGCGGTAGCATCGGTGATGACGATGCCCGTCCAAGCGTAGAGGAGATAGGTAAGGTAGTTGTTGGGTAGATCGGTTTGGCCGAGGGCTTCCTTCACTTGCCAGTGCCAATCCGTACAAGGGCAGTAGCCGAGGCCATACCATGGAGCGAAGATCAGCCAACTGCCGACTGTGAGCAGGATGCTGAGGAGGTTGAGGCGGCGGGTTCTTCGCCATGCCCATCCGAACAGGTTGAAGACGATGAGGATGCTGTGCAGGACGAGGAAGGCGATGTCTAGAAAGTAGTAGAGCACGGCGGAGCTTGATGGTTATTAATATTCTTTTACCATTTCATCTAAATCCTTCCCCTACACCGCCATCAGTAGAAACTTCTTCACAAACCCCAGCAAAAAGAACGCCACAATGGGCGAGAAATCAACACCCGCACTCTGGACCGGCAGAATCTCTCTTATCGGCTTCAGGATGACATCTGTGACCTGATACAGCAATTGGATTAACTGGTTGTAAGGATCGTGGGGAATCCAACTCAAAACGACCCTTATTATTATCAGTATCTGTAATAAGTTGAATGCGTTATTGATTATTGTATATAGCAGATAGTTCATTGATTTAATATTGAGGTAATCATGGTCATTCCTTCATCTTAACTTGTCCTGATTCCCTTTGACCAGTTGGTTTGGTAGGTGTCAAGTTGTCACCAAGATCGTCACGCATATGATTTGCAAATTGCTTGATATAGTTCATTACTTCGGGATACTCATCTGCAACATTCTTTGTTTCACTTGGATCATGGTGTAAGCTGTAGAGTTCTATTCCAGTCTTTACGCTGTAGTCGTATTTTCCCGGAACACCCCCGCTACCTACTGGGTTATCAACCATGCTTCGATATCCGTGTGGGAAGTGGAGTTTCCATTCTCCCCAGCGGATCGCCTCTAAATCATTTTTCTTGTAATAAAAGTAGTATGCTTCTTGCGGTGATTTAGCGCCATTTTCCCCTTCAAGCAACGCTGTTGCACTTTTTCCATCCACTTGGTGCGAAGGCAAGGGCGCATCAATCCATTCTGCAATGGTCGGCAGCATGTCAATTGTCATCAATGGTTCATTGGAAACTGTGCCAGCAGGAATCGTACCTGTCCACCTTGCAACGAATGGAACACGTACACCACCTTCAAAAGTCGTGCCCTTGCCTTCTCGATAAATGCCTGTTTGACCTGCATGATCTCCGTAGCTGAGCCATGGTCCATTGTCAGAGGTAAAAATAACGAGCGTGTTTTCTTCTAAACCAAGTTTGTCAATGGTGTCTAAAATTTGACCGCAGCCTTCATCAACTTCACCAACTACATCTGCATATAGTCCCATTCCGGTTTTGCCATTCCATTCATCTGAACAGTAGAGTGGTACATGCACCATTGGGTGCGGCACATAAATGAAAAATGGTTCGTCCTTGTGTTCTTTGATGAAATCAATTGTTCGCTGTGTAAAGTCACCTGTAAAGTTTCTTTGGTCTGGATTTTCGCCAACTTGCACTTCGTCCTTGAAATATGGAAGCGGCGGATAGGTACCCTTTGGTGCTTCTGGATGCATCGGCCACATGTCATTTGAATAGGGGATACCTTCAAATGTGTCGAACCCGTGTCTCGTGGGAAGGAATTGTATGTGATGGCCTAAGTGCCATTTTCCAAAAATTGCTGTTGCATATCCCTTCGATTTAAATAATTCGGCAAGAGTTATTTCACCACCATAAATACCATGGGTTGCATTGGGTCCAAGCGCACCAGTTATTCCAATTCGATTTGGATAACAGCCTGTTAATAGAGCAGATCTGGAAGCTGAACAAACTGGTTGTGCTACGTAAAAATCCGTGAGGACTAACCCTTCTTCTGCCATTTGATCTAATCGAGGTGTTTTAACATGCGTACCTCCATTAAACCCAACATCCGCCCAACCCATATCATCCATGAAAATAATGATGACATTGGGAGATTTACGAACATCATCTTTCATTGATGCTGCACATACAAATAAAGAACAATAGCAAATTAAGGCAAGAAAATATTTCATATCAACACGCAAAATCTAACACAGCCAACCATAAACAAAAAAACCCTCTGGGCGGGGCAATTTAACATTCCTCTATAAAATTAAAGAATTTCTCAAGTTTAGCTACGTCTAATTTATCTTTTGTTCTCACACCAGTGCATAAGTCCAATCCAAATGGTTGCACTTTCTCTATAGCTTGTTTCACATTTTCAGGATTTAATCCCCCTGCTAAAAATATAGGGATATTTATTGCCTTTCTTATTGCCCTGCTTAATTCCCAATTGTGTACCCTGCCTGTACCGCCTAATTCCTTTATCTTTGCATTTGGATTTCCGCTATCCAATAAGAGATAATCAACCTCTTCTGAAATCTTTATTGCTTCTGCCACACTCTTTTCATCAATGACATGAATTACTTGAACTAATTTAATGTTCGGCAGGGCTGTTCTAATATCTGCGTAAGTACCGCTTGCAAGTTTGTCAACAATCTGAATGGTATTAGTTTTTACCCTTTGCTGGTGTTTAATGATTTCATCAGGATTCGTTTCACTCGTTAGTAAGAAGGTGTCGATTGGCGTAGGTACGAATTGTGCTATTTCAAATATCAAGTTATCTGGTATAATACCTGGGCCACTTGGCATATTGCCAACTAATCCTAAAGCTGATGCACCATATTGAATAGCTGTGTGCGCTTCTGCTTTACTTCTAATGCAGCAAATTTTGACTCTGGGTTTTGTTGTACTTTTCATTACTGTTGATTTAGGCAATTTTACACCCCACCAACCTAAATATCAAAAAATAGCATAACAATATGCGTGGCTATTTTAAGGGTACACCCCACAAGTATTAAATGTCCATAAACAAAAAACCCCGCTAACGCGCGGGAATTGGTTGGCTAATAGGAATGCAAGGATAACAAAATGATAATAAATATTATTCGATAAAAACTCCTTTTGCTTCACTCCCTAACTCTCCAGACATATCGTCATCCAGGTAGTGAAGCTCGCCATTGAGCCAGTAGCAGGCACTCTCACCGCTGTCATCATAATTCGGGCCCCGGGTCGCAATGCCCACAACAATAACATTCCCGTCCGCAACTCGAATATCATAGGCCACACCTGTTCCGAAATTAGTAAGTGGGCCTCCTTCCAGGTCATGGATGGTGCTGTTTTTCCAATATTGTGGAAAATCTCCGCCCGTGGTTTCCTCTTCACCGTAAAATTCATACCGATTCGTGTAACCTGCGAGATAAACATCGTCACCATCTATAGTAATACCATTTGCATACGATCCGTAAATATCCATACTCGAACCTCCCAGAGGCAGGTCGGTCCTGTTGGTATGGCGCCAATAACAAGCTTTTGGCGGATACCCTGAAAAATTATCCAGCTTAGTTGTGTTTCCCGCATAATACCTCATATTGCCAACCTCATCAAAGGTGATATCATAGACTTCCCCATCTTCTGCTGCTGGAAGGTTCGATCTATTATTACCATTTTTCCAAAAGCAGGGAACGTAGTAATGATGATTGCTCATATAGTAACCGCCTACATAAACATCACCATTGTTACGAATTCCAATTGCAAATGCCTGCGATTCTCTATTGGTTGTCAGGTTGGTCCGTTCTCCGTTTTTCCAGTAACAGGATCCATTATCAAACCATCCAGCAACATAAACATCATCACCATCCACAGCAATTGCTTCTCCTTCTCCCCAAGTTCCTGGGAGATCAAATCGTTCCTGGTTAATCCAATAGCAAGCATTCTCACCGCAGGTCCCTGACGTATAAACATCGCCATCAACAACCACGATATCTGTCACCCAATCACCCCCAGGGAGTTCTACCCGGGATCCATTTACCCAGTAGCAGGCACCATCAGCATCACTGCCAGCAATATATATTTTACGACCCGGGATAACAGGATTATCTTCATTTTCGTCATCTGCGCATCCAGTCCAATACAAAAGTGGCATAATAACTAATACAATTTGAAATCTCTTCATATAAGTAATATTACACCCTACCAAACCTAAATGTCTATAAACAAAAAATTCCGCTAATGGGCGGGGCTTAATGTTTACCTAATTAAATAATCTATTTCAACAGTACCATCTTCCGCACTTTTGAAAATTTACCTGCTTGCAGATGGTAGAAATACATACCTGCGCTGACTAATTGCCCGTGATCATTAGTACCATTCCACTTTATTGATTTATACCCAGCAGTCTGACTTGTATTGACTAGGGTCATTACATGTCTACCTAGTATATCATAGACAACTAATAATACTTCAGCATCAATAGGTATATCATATTGAATGGTAGTTACAGGGTTAAATGGGTTAGGATAATTGTTATGTAAGGCAAATTCATCGGGAACAGCAATGACTTTTTTAGAAACGAATCCTTGAACTACTGTGTTATTATACTGGTCCAAAAAGATAAATTGAATTGAAATATATGTATCTTTCTTGTCCAACGAGTTCGTTTCCAGGGAAATGCGTTTTTCTTGTTTATCAGTCAAATACGCTTTTTCAATAAGCAGATTTCCTGCTTCCTTAAAGTGGCTTTTCAGCATTATCTCATTTTGGTTCAATAGATCACTGGTATTTTCTATTTCCAGTTTTGTCTGATCAAACAAAACCAATACCTGTCCAGACACGACATCTTCTGTGAACGTTATATCTAGTATTTTACCTGATTGTTGTATATCAAGCTGGGGTCCATATTGATTTATATTTGCCAGCATTAATGAAGGTGTATTATTTGACCAATGCCACATCCTGGCCAATGTCATGATATCCCGTAAATCGTACACATTATCAAGTATTGGGATCAGATGAGGTACTGTCCCTGTAACAGGTCCAAGCTCCATAGCAATATCTTCTGTAGTCCAGGCTGTGGAAAACGTAGTTAAATCATTTAAATCAATTAAGCCATCATCATTGTAATCTCCAATTACCTTTGTATAGATAGTGAACGAATAGCTGCTATCCAGCCCTACCATGTCTGTCAAATTTGAAATTGAAAACATCAATGTATCCAAACTGGCAAAAGGTGCGTTCAGGTTTATCTGAATAGAATCGTTACCTAATGAAGAAGTATGAGTTACAGGAAAAACCGATGTCATTTCATATTCCATACTGATGGAAGGTTCCGACAAAACAATGTCCACTACCCTGTCATCGGTTAATGACAATAATTCTGATGCTGTGTCAAAGGTCATGCTGACAAATGTAGGCGGACCGGGATAAATATCAATTACAAAACCATCGCTGGTGGACACTGCAGAAACATTTCCCACCAGATCCGTGGCGCGTACGGAAAAATAATACCATTCTGCATGCTGTAGATTCAGACCACTGTAACCGAGAACAGAACTGCTTGTACCATTTACTGTCCAATCAATAATGTCATTACTCCCGGATGTAGAACCTAATACATATTCATACAATTCAATTCCGCTTAATGAATCTACAAATCCTGTCCAGTTAGCAGATACAGTAGCTGCATCGTTGGACAAATTGATATCTGTTCTGTTACCATCAAATACAATACCAATTTCTGGTGGTGTAAAGTCTATTGTTAAACCATCGCTGGAAACCATAGTAGACTGGTTTTCGACAATGTCATAGGCGCGAATATTCACATAATATGTTGTTCCATTTGTTAATAATTGACTGACTGTTACATTTGTATTCATCCCATTGTCCGTCCAGACCACAATATTGGAATCACCTATAGTTGTACCAAAAGAATATTCATAATAGGCAATCTCATAGGTATCACTACTCTGCCAGGCGGCAATGAGTGTTGTACTATCCTGCTGCCAGTCCAAATCTTCAGTAATTGAACCATCAAATGGTTCAGTATTAGTGGGAATGAATTGTTGCACAGTAATACCGTTACTAGTGGTAACAGCGCTTGTATTTTCTACAAGGTCTGTGGCCCGCACAGAAATGTAATATGTCGTTCCGCCTTGCAGGGTTAAATCTTCCCGGATAAATGATGTTGCCAGTTGATTGTTGGTCCAGGCAACGACATTTGTAGCGCCTAAAATTGTGCCGATGGCATATTCATAATTTGAAATACCACTGATAGAATCAGAGAATCCGGACCAGTTACCTTCAAGAGTTGTAAACGAATATGCCCATTCCTCATCCTGCCCCAGGCCATCGAAAACACTGCCTGCTAAGGGTACTTCAATATCAACAGTAACACCGTCAGAACTTCCGATATTGGAAACATTCCCAGCGAAATCTGTGGCCCGCACAGAAATAAAATAGGATGATCCGTTTGCAAGTGTTAACCCACTATGGGTCATGAAAGAATCAGTTCCAGTCGATGCCCAGATAACAACATCTGTACCCTGGATGGTTGTACCGATAGCATATTCATAATTTGAAATACCACTGATAGAATCAGAGAATCCGGACCAGTTGGCAGATAGTGAGTCCGCCGTGCCTGTAAAGATCAGATCGGCAACCAGACCATCAGTGACGGAGCCGCTTACTGGTGCGGAGTAGTCAATGGTTATACCATCGCTGGAAACCACGTCGGAAACGTTGCTGGCCTTGTCCACCGCCCGGACATTGCCATAATAAGTCTGTTCTTCCAGCAGTTCCACATTTTCAAGAACCACGCTGGTATTGGTGCTAGCACTTGTCCAAGCTACGATATTTGAATCTCCGGGCGCTGTGCCAACAGAATACTGGTAATGATCCAATTCCCGGGAATCGCTGCCGGACCAGTAAAGTGCAAATGTAGAATCGGATGACTGCCAGTCCATATCTTCTGATTCTGAACCATCGTACAGTTCGCCTACGAGAGGAACAATTAGGTCAACCATTATTCCGTCACTGGCGGAAATATTGCCTGTATTGCTGACAAGATCTGTCGCTTTAACGAACACATAGTATATCTCACTGCTGATCATGGTAAGATCGGATTCTACGAAAAATGTATCCAAACCTGCTGAGGTCCAATTGACCAAGGAAAAACTGTCTATTTCTGTACCAATAGCATATTCATATTTCTGGATACCGCTCAAAGTGTCACTGAAACCGCTCCAGGTAGCGGTAAGGCTACTTGTACTGTTGGTCCAGTCAATATCCGCATCCGTACCATCAAATACAGTACCGGCAATGGGTCCACCAGTATCCACTATTACGCCGTCTGAAGTAATGGTTGTGGATTCATTCTCAGCGTTATCTGTGGCCTTTACACTTATATAATAAGCTGTGCCGCTGGTTGTGGATAACCCTGTTTTAGTAAATGATGTATCGGTGGCGTTTCCCATCCAATCAACCACATTGGTTCCCCCGCTGGACGAGCCGATAGCATATTCATATTTGGATATTCCAGAAACTGTTTCAGTAAAAGCCGGCCAGACAGCAGACAGCGTGGAATCTGAACCGGTATAGGCTATATCATCCCCGGTACCATCATTTACAATTGTACCGGCTGGAGCGGTCAGGTCTATGGTAACCCCATCCCCGCTAACGACAACTGACGGATTTCCCGCCACATCTGTTGCTCGTGCACTTAAGTAATAGATTGAATCTTCAGTGAGACTTAAACCAGTGAGTGTATCCGCTGTAGCCGTGCCGGCATTGGTCCAGGCAACCGTATTGGAAGCAGCGGAAGCAGTCCCCAGAGCATACTCATATTGCGCAATACCTGAAGCGGTATCACTTCCTGTCCAGACAATAATCAGTGTTGTATCACTATTCTGATAATCTATATCTGTTGTAGTAGATCCCTCAATCACGCTGGAAATTATTGGCACATCCGTATCTACCGTTATACCATCTGATGTAACTATGGTTGATACATTGCCGACGTTGTCTGCAGCCCGGATACTTAAATAATAGGTTGTACCGTTGGTGAGCGTTAACCCGGCCTTGGTTACGGATGTGTCAGTGCTATTATTAGTCCAATCAACTACATCAGTACCACCACTGCTATTGCCAATAGCATATTCATATTTCTGGATACCGCTCAAAGTGTCACTGAAACCGCTCCAGGTAGCGGTAAGGCTACTTGTACTGTTGGTCCAGTCAATATCCGCATCCGTACCGTCAAATACAGTACCGG
>SCKQ01000015.1 GCA_004124535.1 Fidelibacterota bacterium | reverse complement strand
TAGACCACATTCCCGTACTTTTCCTGAATCTCTAGTTTAATTTCGTCGGCAGGTGTCCTGAAAATATCCGGACTGTCCTTGATATATTTTATTGAACGTTGAAAAAGATCAGCTTCCTGGCTATGGGGATCATTTTGTGGAAAATTTCTATGGGCTGAACCAAGGGCAGGATCAATTGATATAATACTTTGTTCACCAAATTCAGATTGAATTCTAACAGCTGACACGGGACCATAATGTGCTGGTGTTGATAATTCTGAATTGTCAGCCCGGAGGATAATTAGTAGTGATAATATTAACGCGGTCTTTTTCATTTATTTACCAAACGTACAAACCTGACGGGTAATGATTTTTTCTTAATAACGTTTCCATTATTGTCTTTACTTATTATGCGCAGTGTTTGGCTGAACATAATTTTACCTACAGGAATAACCATTATACCACTGTTGGCCAATTGGTCTATTAGGGCTTCCGGAACTTTTTTGGCACCCGCGGTGACTATAATTCTGTCATAGGGAGCTCCTTTTTGATAACCATTCCAGCCGTTGGCATTGATGACATCCACATTAGCAAACCCCAGCTCTTGAAGCTGCTTACGTGAGGATACAGCCAACTCTTTAATCCGTTCCAGAGAGATAACTTTTTGGGCTAAAGAAGATAAAACAGCTGCCTGATAACCGCATCCTGTACCCACTTCTAAAACAGAATGCTGTTGTTCTAATTTTAAAATCTCTGTCATATAAGCTACTATATAGGGCTGGCTGATGGTTTGACCAAAGCCAATGGGCAGGGGGCCGTCCATGTACGCTTCATTCTGCAGGTCTTCATTAACAAAGAGGTGGCGGGGAATTGTACCCATGGCATCTAGGACACGATCATCTGTAATACCCCTCTGCCGCAACTGGTTTTCAACCATATCCTTGCGCAAATTTTCCATAAAGGTCTTGTGCATCGTTAAAGATTCAGTTCAATTTCTGCGCCGGATTTTAACCATTATATGAACTCCCTGCGCAGATTACTCTTATTTTCATTTTTATTTGTATTCACTCTCGAAGCGAAGGAAAAACCCTATGTATTGCTCATTTCCTTTGATGGCTTTCGGGCTGATTATCTGGACTGGTACAATACGCCAAACTTTGACCGTTTAGCAGAGCATGGAGTAAAAGCAGATGGCATGAAACCAGTTTTTGTATCCAAGACATTTCCAAACCACTATAGTCTTGCCACCGGAATGTTTATTGAAAATCATGGTTTAATTGGAAATCATTTCTACGATAAAAAACTGGGCGAGTATTTCACTCTTTCCGATCGTTCGAAAGTAGAAGATGCTCGGTTTTATGGCGGAGAGCCCATTTGGGTTACAGCAGAAAAACAGGGTGTAAAAACAGCATCTTATTTCTGGGCGGGGTCCGAAGCACCTGTTGGCGGCGTGTGGTCCAGTATCTGGAAGAAATACGATCACGATTTTCCATTTCTGGCGAGGGTTGATTCAGTGGCAAAATGGTTCACCCTTCCAGAGGAAAAACGCCCACACTTGATAATGTTGTATTTTCATGAACCGGATGATGCAGGTCATCGCTATGGCCCTAAATCAGCGGAAACAGAAGCCATGGTTGATTCCATGGATACTATAATGGGAATGATTATTTCTTCAATGGAATCGTTGGATATATATCCACATCTGAACATTATTGTGGTTGCGGATCATGGCATGGCAGCCATCAGCCCCGAGCGGACGGTTGATCTATCCGATTATGTCAAACTATCGGGAATTAAACAAGAAGGTTCCGGTCCGTTTGCAATGTTGTATGGGGAGGATAATCAGAAATTAAACACCATTGTAAAAAAATTAAAAAGTGTGCCCCATATGAGTGTATATAAAAAAGAGGAAATTCCTGATCGATATCATTTTAAAAATCATTACCGTATCAAAGATGTACTCCTCGTGGCAGATGAAGGCTGGTTTATATTAGATAAAAAATATTTTGGGGCGGATAAGTTTAATTTGAAATTCCTCCACGGTGGTACTCACGGCTATGATAATGAATTGCGCAGCATGCATGCCATTTTTTTGGCTGACGGTCCGGCGTTCAAAGATGGGTATTCAAGACCAACGCTGGAAAATATCCACATTTATCCGCTGATAGCAGAAATTTTGGGACTCACCCCTAATGATAAGATTGATGGGAGCTTGGAAAAAGTAAGAGATCTACTTAAAGATTAATTTAGTTGAATAAAAAAATTATTTTCTTAACTATAATAAGAGAACAATAAACTATTGTCCCTGATTTTCAAGAAAAAGGGCTTTATTTATATTGGCAAAGAATTGCTGGAAGAATTCAGGCTCATGGACACCACCGGTACTGAGAATTTTACCATCTTGTTCAATTTCACCACTGGCACTGACTCGGACGTTAATATTTTCTGTATCCATATCATTTAAATTAACGGTCACTTTATAGCGGTAAATCCGGGGACCCGTTGGACCATCTTTACTATTACCGCCACCACTTCTCCCACCTCCACCAGTAGCTCCATCGTCATCAAAAATCATTGAATAAATCATTGCAACAATGAAAACAACACCAACAGCAATACATGCTTTTTCAAAGTTGCTGAGCCCTTTTTCTTCTTCATCGCTCGCTAGTTCTGATTTTTGTTGTTCAGTTGTCCGGCTGGCAGTAATGAGACCGACATCTGAATTCAAAACATCTATGGTATAATCCATATCCTGCAAAGCATTGATAGCTGCTTTTAAAATTGTTTTCATGTCCTTTTGGAAGGTACGGGTTTCCATGGCCCGCGCTATAGCGGTGGGCGGCTTTACGGTTGGTTGTGTTGCAGTACAGCCGATAATTGAAATACTTAAATAGGCTACTAATGCGAAGTGCAGTACAGTGCCTTGCACTGTCGCAGGATATAATAAACGGTGAAACATCTAGTACTTCAAACTTTGATAGGTATAATCCAGAACATTTTTGTTATTGTCAAAGGTAATTATAACAGTGAGCGATTTTGAAGAAGAGCTACTGGCCGAACTACTTTGGCCAAATAAAAAAACCCAAAATCCTGATGATTGGGCCTCCTTTTCATTGGAAATACGGTCGTAAGTCCATACTTCTTTGCCCTGCGCATCGTAAGTAACAATATTGGGCGAGCCCAGTGCCTCTATTACTGCTGATTGACTTTGGCCCTTGAATATTTTGGTTTGAACTGAACCCAGGGTTAGCTTGTCACTATCCTCAGGTTTACTGCCAGCACAACTACATAACAGCATTATAGAACAACTGATAATTAGAATGTTTTTCATATTCTCTCTCCTGCGTATTATTATGTGAGGGTATACAAGTTTTTTACCACTAGTTCTAAATAAAAGTTCCAGATAAAGAACACTCAAAAACTAGTTATTTTACTTATATCTATCAAAATATTGAAATCTGGTGTAATGTTTTATACGGTTGGAAAAGAAAAAATATGATAATTATAAATAAGATTTGTTTAAATATTTGACTTTGAATTAACCGTAAATATAAAGCGAGTTCCACTTTGTGTTTGTGTCCAATATCACAGAATTATTTCTGCCAACCCAATGATAAATAATATGACTGCGGGCTCTGCTTGCTTGCTGTATAGTAATCTTGCTCAAATCCAACTATGAGTGCCAGTGAATTATTTAAGTGGTATGTTATTTCTGCAAAGATCTGCAACCGCGAAAGATCGTCATCCACTATATCACTGATCTGTTGAAACCATTCGGCATCTAACTTGGAACTAATTTTATTCATTTCATGATCCCAGAATAAACCACCCTTTAAGTAGGATGTCTTTCGAGTATCATTGAGATAGTCAGACATATCATAAGCATGGCCCAATTCGGTATGGACGTGACCTGTATTATAATCACTGATAAAATATCCAATGCCCTGGTTGAAATGATAGCGCAGGTCTAATTCTGCACGGGTGTTTTTTTGGTAAGAAGCAGTAGTAAAGTTGTAGAGTTTACCATCAGGGTTATATTTCATACTGCTTTTATACCGTATATAAATGTATGAATCATCACCAAGCCCATAGCCAAACAGACGCAAATCACGAAAGGTAACGGGCGACCTGCGATTGAGCCGATAATATGCATGTCCGCCGTTTACACTTTGATCTTGGGATAGTCCTGCACGGGCATACTGGGTCCATTTAGCTGCAGGGGCTTCTTGTTCTTCAGCCGATAAGCCAACAATGAGTAAGATGAGAATAATACATTTCATTGTTTGATTTTTTTGCCGCTTTTCATCAGCAGAATTGCAGCCACAGTAAATAAAATTGTTATGAAAACAGCCATGAGAAAACTGTTATATGGTGATGAATCAGATACTCCAAGTATTGTATAACGAATACCGTTGATCATATAATAGATCGGATTCACGAATGACAGCTCTTGTGCCCATTCAGGCAGCATCTGGATGGAATAAAATATACCCCCCAGAAAACTCAATGGTGTTAAAAAGAAGTTCTGCATCATGGCCAGTTGATCCCAGGTATCGGCCAATTGCCCCAGCAGTAAACCCATGCTGGCAAAAGCCCAGGAAACGAGAAAAATAAAACCAATCGTAGCCAGTGGCTGCTGGACAGGCATATCAATAAGCAGTACTCCCAACAGCATAACAAGTATACCATTTACCATGCCGCGCACTGTGCCGCCAATGATATAAGCCAAACAAATTTCCAGACTGGAAAGTGGTGCTGTTAAGATATCCGGTAGTTGCTGCAGGAGTTTCATTTGCAGCATGGATGAAGATGTGTTGGAACTTGCATTGGTCAGTGTATTCATCATTATCAAGCCCGGTAGGATAAAGAGGGTATAGGGAACACCGTCAATTTCACTGATGCGCCGTTCAAGGGTAAAACCAAAGATCAGTATATACAATGCTGATGAGATCAGTCCTGGCAAAACAGTTTGGCGATAAACTGTAAAAAAACGGCCAACCTCCCGATAAGTCAGGGTGTAAAATCCAATCCAATTTATACCGGTCATTAGTTGATCCCTTTACCTGTAAGGCTTAGAAATACATCCTCTAGAGATGATTTCTCTGTTGCTACGCTTTGAATGTGACATCCATGGCTGGATAGTATTTGAATAATTCTGGCCATGGCTTCTTCAGGATCACGAACGGTGAAGTGCAAGCGACCGTCTTCAAGGGTGAAAGAAAACTCGGACAGGGCATCGTTTAATTCATTTTTCCAGCCAGTGAGGCGAATATTAATTCCTGCTTTACCTAATTCAGTGGTTAATTCTTTTGGAGATCCTTCCTTAATGATTTTACCCTTATCAATAATTCCAACTTTTTCACACAAGAGTTCAGCTTCTTCAATATAGTGTGTGGTCAGTAAAATGGTTTTCCCGTTTTGATGCAGCTTTCGCAAATAATCCCAAAGCTCATGACGGAGTTCTACATCCACACCGGCGGTAGGTTCATCCAGGATGAGGATCTTTGGGTCATGGACCAATGCTTTCGCCAGTTGGTAGCGCCGTTTCATCCCACCGGACAATTGTCTTAATCGGGATGTACGCTTATCCATCAGTCCTAATCGTTCCAGTAATTCTTCCACTCGCGGTTTGGCCTTTTGTTTGGTAATTCCATAATAACCGGCGTGAAAATAAAGCAATTTTTCAATGGGGAAAAACCAGTCCACAGGCAATTCCTGATGGGCGATACCAAGCTGTGAACGGGTGAAGCGAAAGTCTTTTACAGTATCTTTATTGTAAATTTCTGTAACACCGCTATCTTTTATTACAAGGCCGGTGAGAATGTGGATGGTCGTGGTTTTCCCGGCACCGTTGGGGCCCAGCAAGCCGTAAAACTGGCCATCTTCAATTGTAAGGTCAACACCACGGAGAGCGACAGTATCTTCATATGATTTATGAAGACCGGCAATATGAATAGCTGCTGAAGTCAATTGTTTAAATCGAAACCAATTTTCGAATCAAAGGGGTTGGGAAAATCAAAGCCTTCTACATTGGGAAAATGAACGATGGATGAAATATAAACCCAGGGAATTAATATGGAAGCTGTCACTGAATTGTAAGCTTTTGGATCTTTTTTTGATGGATTGGGCAATCGAAAATCAGGATTTTCAATCCAGATGCCGTTTTCATCATAGCCCAACACTTTGGCAAACAATTTATTTTGAGTGATACCCAGTTCTTTCAATGGTTCATGTTCTGCAAGAATGAATAAAACAATATCATCAACAATTTCTTCTATTTTCATCATACGTGTTCCCCTTTATTCCGATGCAGTAAGTTTAAAGATTATTCCATTATAGTCCACAATATATAGCTCACCATTATTATCTTCACCAAAAGAAGAAATATAATTGGTAAACTCTCCACCACCAAGGCTGATCTCTTCAGTACGGTTTTTGAATTCAATGGCTTTGCCATCCACTTCCTTAAATGTCCAGATATTACCTGAACAGTAATCAGCAAAAAAGTAAGTGCCTTGCAGACCGGGAATATTTTCCCCGCGATATACATAGCCTCCGGTAACAGAACAACCATCCACGTTGGGTTCATCCATACCGGTTAGAACTTTCATATAATTAGCATCATTGGGGTATTCGTAAATGGGTAGAATTCCTGTTTGCTCACAGTCTTCTGGTGGATTGTAGCAATGATTGGCTTCCATCACCCGCCAGCCAAAATTTTGTCCACCTGCTTTTTTTGCTGAAATAAAATTGATCTCTTCCCACATATCCTGCCCGACATCCCCAAGGTAAACATCCCCATTTTCACGGTCAAAAGAAAAGCGCCAAACATTACGCAGGCCGTAAAGCCAGATCTCACCCTTTGCATTTTCCACATCAACAAATGGATTGTTCCCTGGAATTGCATAGGTATCACCATTATCCACATCAATCCGCAGGATTGATCCAAAAAGTGTTTCCAGATTTTGGGCATTATCATAGGGATCACCCCATTTGCCGCCGTCACCTAATGAAATGTAGAGGTAGCCATCAGGGCCAAAAACCATATGCCCGCCGTTGTGATTGGAAAAAGGCTGTTTTAGTTTGATTAATACTTTTTCAGTATCTGTATTCAGTTTATCGGGATTATCAGAAACAGAAAACCTGGATACGATAGTATGGTCATCCTCATCTGTATAATTGAGAAAAACAAAACCATTGGATTGAAAGTCGGGATGAAAAGCCATGCCTAAAAGTCCGCGTTCATCCCCGGGCTTGATGGGATTGTGAATCCTGTTACGCAAATCAGCATAGGGTTTTCGGACTTTCTTCCCATTCTTAATGATTTTGATAACTCCTTTTTGTTCCAAAACAAAGAGTCTATCATTGTCTCCCGGGGGCTGGCAGATATATACTGGTTTAGTGTATCCTTCAGCAAAATTAATTGACGAAAGTTTGGGCTCACCGGGAAATAAGAATTGTATGAAAAAAATGAATGAAATATACTTCATGGTAAAGGTATGATGATTCTCAATTGTGGAGTTACAGCAGATTTACTTGTATTGTCATTATATAATCCATATGTGCAAGAAGCTACTGCGTAGCCTAACACCCAGCCAGCAATAATATCTGAAATATAGTGATTACCTACATAGACTTGGCTGTATCCTGTGAGTAACGTATATCCGATCATCCAAGGAGTAGAACGTGGATGTATCATTGAGATGATTGACGCCCAAGCTGTTGTTGTGGCGGTATGACCAGATGGAAAAGAGGATGTCCAGCGAGTATTCCACAACCTTGGTTTGTAATGTCGTTGGGGGCGTTCTCGTTTGAAAACATATTTTCCAAAAGCAGTGGGCAGCTGTACACCAAGGCTTGAAGCAAGCAGCGGAGTAAGTTTATCATTTTCAATTTGATTAAACCCGGCAAGACCTAATTCGATAAAAGGTGTCGCTAATGCCAGCCCCTCCATGGCAACATCCATATACAGAGAAACGTTTTTTCCTTCAAGTGCTGTGGTTAGGGAAATATCTGTTTTTGTAAAAAAGCTTTCTGAAAAAGCGAACGTAAAAAATATCTGAAAAATTAAGAAACGTTTCATTTGATCATATTCTGGAAGTCTTCTTCCGTTAATATAGTTACACCCAGTTCTTCCGCTTTCTTCAGTTTTGAACCGGCTCCCGGGCCGGCAACTACATAGTCTGTTTTCGCACTGACCGAACCGGTTGCTCTTCCGCCGCGGGATATTACTATATTTTTAGCTTCTCGGCGTGTAAAGATTTCCAGCGATCCGGTGAATACAAATATTTTCCCAGCAAAGATCTGTTCAGATTCATTTGTGGTTTCTTTTAGAGTGATACCCAGCTCAAAACAATTATTGACGACCTGCACATTATTGTCATCGGCCCAAAATTTTACGATGGTTTCCGCCACGATGGGACCCACTTCATCAATTGCTTCCAATTGTTCTATATTCACCGTCATAAAGCTATCCATATTTCCAGCGCAGGCTTTTTCCAGAACTTTGGCAACATGTTCACCCACATTACGTATGCCTAGGGCATGGACAAAGCGATGAAAACTTGTAGACTTGGAATCATTCAAAGCAGATAAAATATTATCTGCTGATTTTTCTGCCATGCGTTCCAGGCCAGCTAATTGATCAACAGTGAGCCTGAATAAATCATCTACAGAATTCACCAATTTTTCTTCTACAAGTTGATCGATGAGCTTTTCACCCATGCCATCAATATCCATGGCATTCTTGGATACAAAATGTTCTATACTGCGCTTCACTTGGGCGGGGCAGGAGAGGTTCTGGCAGCGGGCCACTGCTTCGCCATCCGGTCGATGAACCTCATGTCCGCATTCCGGACATACATTTGTCATTTTAAAAGATTCTGTTCCAGCCGGACGTTTTTCTATAATAACCTTAACAACCTGGGGGATGACGTCACCTGCACGTTGGATTAAAACAGTATCACCCACGCGAATATCCTTACGTTCAATTTCATCCTGATTATGAAGAGTTACGTTGGAAACCATAACACCGCCCACTTTAACAGGTTGTAGTTTTGCCACGGGTGTCACAGCACCTGTACGGCCAACGGAAAGAATAATATCTTCAATAACAGTTGTTTCCTGCTGTGCTTTGAATTTTCCGGCAATAGCCCAGCGGGGAGAGCGGCTCCTTGCTCCTAATTCTTCACGCAAGGCATAATTGTTTACTTTTATGACTGAACCATCAATTTCATAGGGGAGTGTGTTGCGGCGGGCTTCCAAATCAGTATGAAAAACAACTGCTTCTTCAATTCCATTTAATACTTTAATCTCTGGATTTACAGGAAAACCCCAATCTTTCAATGCGGACAGGAATGTACTATGTGTATCAAATGATATTCCTTCAATAGCCCCGGCCTGGTAACAAAATATGGAAAGGGAACGCGTGGCTGTAATGTTGGAATCCAATTGCCGCAGGCTGCCGGCGGCGGCGTTTCGGGGATTAGCAAAAACAGACTCATCAGCAGCTTTCCGCTGTTTGTTCAATGTTTCAAAATCATCCTTGCGGATAAATACTTCTCCCCGCACTTCTAATAATGTAGGCACTGCTTGCTTAGCACTGCGCAATGCGAGGGGAATCGCCCGGATAGTTTTCAAATTTTGGGTGATGTTTTCACCAGTAGTGCCATCACCACGGGTCGAACCATTCACAAAACGGCCGTGTTCATACACCAATTCCACTGCCAGTCCATCCAGCTTGGGCTCGGCAATATATTCAATGACCTGCTCCTCGCCCAGCTTGCGAATTAAACGGTCGTGGAAAGCCAACAGCTCAGCGGAGTCCATGGCATTGGCTAAAGACATCATAGGCAGGCGATGCTGGTGAGTCCCAAAAGCTTCCAATGGATGGGCTCCAATACGTTGAGTTGGAGAATCTTCAGTTATTAATTCCGGATGTGTTTTTTCTAAAGCCTGCAGTTCTCGCAATAAGTGATCGTATTCAACATCAGCAATGACTGGTTCATCCAACACATAATAACGGTAATTGTGATCGTTTAATTCTGCCCGCAGCTTTTTGATCTTATCCTGGATTTTCATCGCCGCTGGGCCAGTCTCCGTTTAAAATATTCTGCAGGATCTTCCAATGTACGTTTCACAATGTTGATATATCCATTCTTGTCCAATGGTGCCGCATAAATGGCATGATTATATAAAGAAACAACAAAAAAATATTTGATCGCTTTTGCAGGTGTAAAAAGTGGACTGAACTGGTGACGATAACGGGCCCGAATTATATCTAAAGGATATTCAATATAGTTATCCATAGCATCTGTTTTGATAAAAACACTGGCTGACGCGATCTCGCTTTCATCAAAGTCCACAAATAGATCCATGTTATAGGGGCGGGTATTGAAGACCACCTCATCGGGATGGTGGAAGACCTTTGGGGTTATGGGAAAAGGTCCTTTAGGAGGAATATCGTCAGCTCCATAAACAAGGCCAAATAGCAGATTTATATATAAAATGCGGGAACGAGTATTTCCCATATGAAAAAATGCTATATCAGTTCGCGACGCTGGTCAACGTCCATACACACTTTGCGGGCAATATTGCTGGCGGTTGATTGAAACACAAAAGGAAATACAGCATGGACTATACAGCAAATGCTTGCAAATAGCATTTGTACACTATAACTGACGGCTTTAATGCCATGAACCAGGTAGGTTTCACCAACGGAATTAGGGTGTTTTGTAAATATATTTGTCATAATTCTTCCTCGGATACAATTAAATATAACTGGAATTTACGTCGATAAAAGGCAAGTTCACATCTCCTTGAAATAGATACAATCCTTATACCATTTCTCATAACTCACCCGCTCATGAATGAAAGTATCAATACTGCATTTAGCCTTACCGATACACACTTGCGGCGGCTCGCCGCGGACATCGCTGTGCATCACAACGATAAATTGGGTGAATTTTTGCCTGACGTACTGGCCCAAATTGGTAAGAGCTGAATAGGCAAAACCCATATCTTCATTGGTGCGATTTCTGTCTGTCATGATGTCCACTTGATATACACGACCTTCTCGTGTTTTATAGATATTCACACCCAATAATTTTGGAGCTGTATGGTTGCGCTGAAAATAGCGGGGTGTCATGGATTTTAGTTCTGTATCGTTGAACTTTGGTTTGGCAAAAATTAATAAAGGTAATAGTAGAAAGAAAAGTTTTCTCATTTCAGTGTCTTCGTTTGTAGACTAAATATAAGATAATCAAAAATAATCCTGCAGTGCAGAGTACGGCAACCTGAATACGCTGAGACGAATACACAACCGATGCTGCAGAAATCACGTAATCATCATTTACATACTGTTGCAAACCAAATTTCCACTTCAATGTATCACCAGAAATAGTATCGGCATTGGTAGATGTAATAACTCCCGGCAAAGTGGCTTTATATTGGAATTGGTCATCCTGGAGGTTGCTGGTGAGCTCCAGCTCTTCTTCATAAATATCGGTAGCTTTACTCAAAAGCGTGCTGTAGCCAATGGGTAGATCTTTATGGAAGGGTCTTAGCATTTGATCAATGAAGTTTTGTTTGTTTACTAATTCTTCAAAGAGGTCCTTTTGATTAACCCTGGCCAGTGTATTGTGGATATGGTTCAACACTCGTTCTGACAAATCGGAATCGATTGATGTTTCAGGGTCGTTTTGCAGATCGCTGATAGCGGCTGTACACATATAGTAAAGTGCTTCGTCCAACCAGCGTGTGGAATCTTTATCACTATCCTGGAGGCTGCGTCCAAAAGCCGGGTATTTGCGGTATACCTGGCGTCCTTTAAATACATTGCGCAGGGTGTATCGCGTGGCGAAGTAGCCTTCTTTGCGTTCTACCTGAAGGGGATGCTGGAGAGCAGTAAGTGAATCTTCCCTTGCTGTAAAAAGCAAGGCACCATTAGCCATACCGCTGGTTTTCATCACCCAGATATCATCATCTTCTCCAAGGTTTTTTTTAATATTTGTTATCCAAACTGGTCCGGCAGGATGGGGAAAATCATGGTTGAAGACATCGGTGGAATCGCCTTTGGTGATGAAATTCATGGTATAGCGCCCGTCAGGATGAACTTGGACATAAATGATAGTTTCCACACAACTTGTGAAAAACATTCCTGAAATAATCAGGAATGTGAATTTGAACTTATTTAGAGTTGATATAGTCATGGATTCGAGGTATGTAAATATAACAAAACCATCCTGTAATTGCTCCAATAAGACTATCTATTGGATAATGATATGAACATACAACAGTAGCTGCAGTAATGGCACAGAAAGTGAAGATCCATAACCATTTCCATTGAGGTAAAAATTTATAAGCATACATACCGGTGATAACAGCTCCGGCCACATGTAGGCTGGGAAAGGCACCGCCACCGGCATCCAATTGGTAGATCAAGTTCATAATCGGGATCATCAAAACTCCATCGGGCATAATATCAGGGCGTAAAGGCACCGGCCCATCCGCCGGGAAAAAAATTACAAACCACTGATGAATGATATTGGTCACCATAATTACAAAAAGATATGCACTGATTTGAGGATGTCTTTTTTTATACACTATCCATGCTGGTACACCGAGGGAAAGGTAGTAGCAAAAATAAAAAAAGTGGAATATTTCCAAACTCAGCAGATTCAAATTTCGAGGAATGATATCATAAAGTGCTACCCTGAAAATGGCTAAATCCAATGGTATTAAGATATGATCTAAACTGGAGGTGATTACAGAATACCGTAGTTCGCAGGCTTGGGGATAATGCCAGATGAGCAGAAACAGGGGGTAGAAGGTGTGGATGAATTTAAACGGTTGGCGATTGAAACGATTTGCTGCCCAAGCTGAAAAGAATATCCAGCCAGTAACAAAAATATTTAACTGTATGTGCCCGCCCCAATCGGGGATATTGGTTTTAAATAATAGAACATGCACCGTAAGCACAAGTTCATAAAGAAGTATCAGTTTATCGACAAGATTGAGCATAATAAAAAAGGCACATCAATGATGTGCCTTTAATTTAAACAGAAGGCTGGATTAAAACGTCATGCGCAGAGAGCTCTGAATCCCGCGAATAATCAGCAGTGCGTCAGCACCTGTCACCGGACCTGAAGGACTAAAATTACCGGTAATCATATCGGCGTGCATGATGCCCCTTTCAGCACAAAGAGCCATGGCGTTGTAGGCATAATGACTGCTGGGCACATCACTGAATCTTGAAGGACTTTCTCCGAAATAGCGTATTTCCAATCCGGGATCCTTTGTTGCTACAACCAACAAACGCTGGACGGCCATGGCGTATTCCGCTCTGGAAATAACTTCATCTGGATAGAATTTTCTGTCTGGACTCACATCCAAGACGCTGTATTTAGTCATTTCGTTGATCCAGGTTTCTGCCCAATGACCTTTGCTGTCCACTGGATTTACTGCACTACCACCAGCGCTGGCTTGCCCCGGCGTTTGAAAACCAGCATTCTGCTGCGGCATTCTGGCAAACAGTTCGCTGATCTTTAATTCTTCAGCAAACAACACAGCAAGGTCGGCACGAGTGATCTTTTCGTGCAGCGCCACTTTCTTCCCCACGGGAGTTCCCGGCATGGCCCGGACAATTTTCTGGGCCAAATTCCATTTGGCGTCGGCTTTGCCAGCATAATCGCCTTTTTGTTCGATCACTCTTCGGAAATAGTCCCCAGATTCACTAAAATCATAATTATAAAGATGTGTTACACCATAATAGTACAAAGAAGCTTCATGGCTTTCCTTTCTTTTCAGTGCTTTATCCAAAAGTTTTGTTGCCCGTTTGAACCATTTTTTTTCATGTTCCCGCAATGTGATCCACACTCTGGCACCTAGAGCCAATACATCGGGATCTTTACTGCCCTTACTCACACCCTTGTCCACATTTTTCTTGGCTTCTTTTACATTACCAAGGTGTGCGTGTGCTAATCCCAGCCCACAATAACCAGGAGCAAATTTTTTGTCCAGATCGACGGAACGCTGAAAAGATGTTAATGCTGCATTGTATTCGCCAGACTCTACTGCACGCATACCAGCCTTAAAGTGATATTCTGGGGTATCCACATCACTTTGGGGTTTCTGGCTACAGCCAGCCAGTAAAAAAATTGCAAGTGCAGAATATAGGAAATGTTTCATAGCAAAACTCTTTTGGTTAGTAAACTTGCTGGAATATAGGGTAAAATTGATTGAAAATAAAAGACCATGAATTTGATATATTGATATAGATCACATAAGACGATGTTTATTATTGCATATCGAGATGTGATTGGATAATTTAACTCAATACTCAATACAGGGAAAAAATATAGAATGAAGACCATTTTGCAAACACGAACGATAGGAATAACCTTCTATTTATTTATGTCTCTTAACTGGGCCCAGGCGCAAACCGTCCGAGGAACCGGGGATGGGCTGACAAAAGATGCCGCTATAGAGCAGGCCAAACGGGATGCAGTGGAAGTGGGCCTTGGAGCGTTTATTTCCTCTGAAACTGTGGTCACCGCCACCACTTTTAGTGATAATATTTATTCTAAAGCACAAGGATTTGTAAAAACATTTAAAGTGGTATCTGAAAAGCAAGGGCCTGATGGTCTTTGGGAAGTAACCATTGCTGCAGAAGTGACAGAAATGCTGGACGAGGTCATGCGAGATGAGGCAGCCCTGCAGACCCTTCTGAACTCCATGAACCGCCCCCGCATTATTTTTATGATCAGGGAAGAGAATCTTATTGATAATACCCCCACAGATTTTGCGGAGACCAAACTCTTGAGCATGTTTTATGAAAAAGGTTTTGATGTCGTTGATCGACAACTGGTTCAGGCCCTGAAGGGTGAAGCGGATTACGAACAGGCTTTAGCCGGGAATGTTTCTGCTGCCGCAAAAATAGCCAGCATGCTGGGGGCAGAAGTGATTGTCATTGGTACGGCGAAAATCTCATCCGGCGGAGAATTTTATGGTATGACGTCTGGCCAGGCGGATATAAATGGTAAGATTGTTCGCGCTGATACCGGTGAGATTCTGGCAGTTGTTCCAAATGCCCATGGTAAGAAACCCCATATTTCACCATCCACTGCTGGTGTGAATGCCACCAATGAAGCGGCGGGTAACCTTGGCACAGATATTATTCGTCAGCTCATTGAAAAATGGAGCACCCAGCAGTCCAATTTCATTAAAGTATATATTGTCTTAAAAAATGCGGATTTTATGTCCTATATGACCTTTGAATCTTTCTTGAAAGCACAAACGGTTTCTGGTATCCGCAACGCCTACGCCAAAGGCCTGAATGACGGTGTGGCTGAATATGAAGTTGAATTTGAAGGAAAGTCACAGGATTTGGCCATGGGCTTAAGCCGTACATCGCCCGATGGTTTAAATTTTAAAGTGACAGGATTATCGGGAAATCGTGTCACAGCAGAAATTGTACAATAATAACGAGGTAAGTTATGAAAAAATTATTCATATTGATCAGTTTTAGCCTGATCTTTGGACAATCATCCTTTGTCGGCCAGCAATTTGACCGGGGGACCATTAATTATTCCGACCGCACCATCCAGGCAACAGGAATTGGTTATGTTCCAGATAACATGATTAATGCTGCCACTGCACGCCGGTCTGCCGCACGCATTGCAAAGGTTGATGCCATGCGGAACCTTGTTGAAATTGTTAATGGTATCACAGTTGACAGCGAAACCACCATGGGTGACGCCATGTTTGATGATGTGATCAAGACCAAGGTACGGGGGCTAATCAGGGGAGCTGTACAGGTTGGTGATGTAAAATACTTAAGTGATACGTCTATTGAAGTGACCTATGAAGTCCCCATGAGCGGTGTTTCAGAGATTATGGCACCGCCAGCAGGGTTTTTACCAGCAGCTGCAGCTGGGACAGCAACAACGGATGCTGCTGCGCCAACCACATCTTCTATAACAGGCCTGATCATTGACGCTCGTGGACTAGGCATTCGTCCTGCAATGTCACCACGTATTTTGGATCAAAACGGCGGTGTGGTTTACGGCCCCGGTAATTATACCCGTGAATATTCAATCCAAAATGGTGTAGCTGGTTATGCCAAAGGTCTTGATAAAGCACAAGCCGATGATCGTGTAAAAGGCAATCCTCTGGTGATCAAAGGAGTAGCAACCAGTGGTGCGAACAAAGCAGATGTTGTTATTGGCAATTCTGATGTTATGAAGATCCAATCTGCCAATACTACAGGTGGTGTTCTTCGTGATTGTCGGGTATTATTTGTTCTAGACTGATAAATAATTAAGAAGGAATAATGATCGTGAAAAATATTCTTAAATGGGTCAGTGTATTATTTATCACAACTGCACTTGGCATTGCCCAGGATGTGGGGGAAATTGTTGCTGTACCGGATGATACAACCAAGGACCCCGGTTTAAAGCCCGGCGACCTGGCGCCGTCGTGGGCGCTGATGTATGCCCCAGGTAAATTCGAATTCTTAAAGAACTGGACTGTTGAACGTAATCTAAAATTGCGCAAATTCATGTCCCAGCCGGATCGCTACCCCGTGGTATTGAGTTTTTTTGCTACCTGGTGCGTGCCCTGTATGAAAGAATTACCCCATCTTGAAAATGTTTATCAAGCCTATAAAAATGAAAAGGTCAAATTTTTTCTGGTGGATATCACCGAAGCCACCCGCACAGGGGAAAATGAGAATTCGCCCAAAGCGGGACCCTTTTTAGCCAAAAAGGGAATTACCATACCTATTTTGTATGATAACCGGGGAGTGGCAAAAGAACGCTATGGCGCAAAAACATTGCCCCGTCTCTTTGTCATCGATAAATTTCAGATAATTCGGGAAGTCAGGCAGGGATTCCACGAAGACGAGGATCTGGAAGGCGAATTATCTGCCCTCATCGATGAACTAATGGCTGAAGAGGAATAACGTGTGTTCCAGCGCACTGAAAAGTTATACTACACTCTGATAAATTGGAGCGCATAATGATGCAGACCAAACTAAGAACTTTAAAAGTCCTCACAGGCTTGTTTTTACCAGTATTATTGCTGGCCCAGGGCAATCCTGTTCTCAATGAAGAAACAGCAGCGGAACTTGCATCCGGTAAGTATACAGTCGCTGTTTTGGATTTTGAAGGAAGAGGCATTTCTCAATTGGAAGCAGCAACCCTCACGGATCGACTTTCATCAGAGTTAGCCAATACCAATGCAGTTATATTAGTGGAACGCGGTCAGATGTCTGAAATCTTGGACGAACAGGGCTTCCAGCAATCCGGTTGTACATCAGCGGAATGTGCCGCTGAAGTGGGTGCACTGCTTGGTGTAAAGAACATGATCTCTGGTTCATTTGGTAAACTGGGTAACACATACACTATCGATGCTAAAATGTTCTCTGTTGAATCGGGCGCAACCATTAAAACAGTCAGTAAATCCTATAAAGGTGAAATTGACGGTCTCATTACTGAAATTGAAATCCTGGCCTGGGAAATTTTGGGCTTAACGGCACCGGAGCATTTATTAGCTAAACAAAAGATGCCTGAAGGTGCGGTTGCTGCATTGCACCCGCTAAAAAAGGAGGAACCAATTGGTGGTTATGGGGCGGCCTATTACTCGTGGCCGGCGGAGGAGCTGCTGCTATGGCTATGGCTGGAGATGATGCTCCAGCAGTTTTACCTGAACCACCGACACTGCCTGAATAAATAAGGGTTATGAATAAAAAGCTATCAAGAATATATCTATTGGCAACATTTACGGTTGCCCTGTTTTCCACCCAAAATCTCCTAGCGGAATCAATAGTTCTATTCTCCAGGGATTTTACAGATGGTTCTTTATCTCCATTTACACCAGAAGGAAACTGGCAGATTGATAATAATCAAGGACAACCGGCCCCGGGAGCTAAATATAATTGGTCGCCAACCCAGACTGAATATAACCACTCATTGACCTCACCAGTAATTGATGGCTCATCCGTTAATGACTCTGTTGCATTTTCTTATGATCTTTATTTGAATAATTATGATACGAGTACAGTAGAGCAATTGTCAGTTGAGATCAAAGTTGATACTAACTGGATAACGTTAGCAACATATGATAATAGTGCCGGCAACATTGCTTGGGGGAGCCATGTTCATTATGTAAGTGAATATTTTCCAACATCTGAAGAAGTGCAGATCCGTTTCCGTGCACACGGGCCCAATAGTTTTAATATTGATTATTGGGTAATTGACAATATTAAACTAGAGGGTATACAGGATAGTACACCCCCTGACACCCCAACAAACCTTTCTGCTTCTCCTGATGATGAACAGGTCACTCTTGCTTGGAGTCCAAATACTGAAAATGATCTTGCGTTGTACAGGATATATCGTGGGAGTTCTTCACCAGCTTCAACCTTGATTGATTCAGTCACAGCAAACTCAGATCAAGATACTAGTTATGTGGACTTAAATGTTTCCAACGGAGAGCTTTATTATTATCGCATCACTGCCCTGGATCTAACAGGCAACGAATCTGATTATACCGATGAAATTTCCATAACACCCTATGATCCAGAAATTGGTCAAGCTATTGAGCTATTGACCAATAATAGTGAATCCACAGTTAGTGGAAGCAATTCTGGGTATCCTATTAATACATGGTATCACGATGTCCGCCACCAGTCTTTGTATCTGGCCTCAGAACTGGCAGATGCTGGGATAGCTCCGGGCGCCAGTATAAACGGAATTCAGCTGAAGATATTCCAGATTCCGGGTCGAGATATTGACAGTTTGCGTATTGGAATTGTTCAGACATCGAATACATCCTTGGACAGTGCGTTTGAAACTGTACAGATCGTACATGGGCCTACAAATTATGTACAAGGCGATTTTGTTCCAGAATCCTGGTACCAATTCGTTTTTAGCTCGGCCCTCATTTGGGATGGAAACAGCAATATTATAGTGGAATACAGTCACGACAACACAGCCTATGTTACCGGTGGCGGTGTGTATATGCGTTCATCAGCTTCTAATCGTGGACGTAAAGGGTGGACAGATAGTGATGCCGGTCATTATCCATTTACGAGTGGTTATATGTCCCAATCTGGAGATAATAAAGTAGCATCCATAAAATTAGTTTTACAGGAAGCTGCGGTTCAGGCTCCAACGGAATTGGTTGCAACACCGAGCTATCAAACGGTTGATCTGAGCTGGACAGCGTCTGTCACATCAAGTATTGCAAACTATATGATCTATCGTGGTCCATCAAGTGATACCCTGGCACTCATAGATTCTACTGCTTCCACATCCACAGTTTATAATGATGCGTCTTTAACCAACGGCTCCACATATTACTATAGTGTCAGGGTCAAAACTCAAAATGCAGAATTAAGTGCAAATTCAAGTATTGTTAGTGCTATTCCAAGCGTGGAAACTCCTGCAAACCTTGCTGGAACAGCAGGGTCTCAACAAGTTTCATTATTTTGGGACTCTCCCAGCGGTGAAGGCGTGGCGCGTGCTCTGGTTTACCAGGGGCTAAATGCAACTGGATCTAATTCATCGTTAGTTGACAGTACATCAAGTGGCACAGATTCAACCATAACCATCACAGGCCTGGATAATGAAACAACTTATTATTTTGCTGTAAAGTTTCGTGGCAATGATAATACGACCAGTTCATTTTCAGACGTTATAAGTGCAACCCCTGGTTATTTCGGTCCGGTCTGGCTTGTGGACGCTGATAATGGCTCTTCCAACGGAGAAGGCAGCCTGGGGGACCCACTTCTATATATCCGCGATGCTATTGCAGCAGCAGCAGATGGTGACACCATTATGCTTATGCCGGGGACCTATGATCATTCGAAGAACCGCAATTTGAATTTTCAATATCAAAATGATGTGATGCAAAACGGGGTGAAAGATCTGACCCTGATGAGTCAATATGGCCCGGATACAACTATAATTAATTTGCAGGGAAATGATTTTATTGATCTGAACAATGGTGAAACCGATTCCAGAATCGAAGGACTAACTATTCAAAACAGTAGTTCTGGCGCTATTACCGTATGGTGGAATTCCAGTGTAGAGATCAAAGATTGTATATTCCTTAACAATAGTAATACAGACGGCGGAGCTATAGATATCCAGGAAACAAATGATAGGGTAACTATATCTAATACGTTATTTAAAGGGAATTCGGCTGGCGGCGAGCGTGGCGGAGCCATTAATATTAGTATGGACGGCACTGACGTAACTGTAGTTAATTGTATATTTGATGGTAATACAGCCAATGGAGCCGGTGGAGCAATCGGCCAGGACAACAATTCAAACCTCCTTGTTGTAAATTCTTTATTTCTTGATAATCACAGTCAAACAGACAATGCTGGCGGTATCAATACTTGGGCACCTAGTTACGGTGGTAACACAGAAATAGTTAATAGTATTTTTATAAACAATACAAATAATACTGGTTCCGATGCTGACATAAACTCCAGTGATGTTTACGCTGATCACTGTATCCTGCAAACCGATTTCGGTCCGGCTTTCAATACAGGCGAAAATTTTATTTTCAACCCGGACAGTATTCTCATGGCTAATTCTAGCGATTATGCCTTAGATGAGTATTCACCTGCCATCGGACTTGGTTTAGATGAATTTTACTCCAATATATTAGATGATGACATTGTCATATCTGAAGAATTGGATATTGATTATCTAGGCAACGACCGTATTCAGCCGGCAGGTTCACATCCTGACCTGGGTCCCATTGAACATGAACGCTGGGAGCAACGCAGGAAAGTATTTTATGTAAATGTTAACGGCAGTGACAGTAATGATGGTCTAACATCAGTCACATCATTATTAACCCTGGGCGCAGCGTTTAATAAATCTGTTGTTAGGGATACCATTGAATTGGCCAGCGGTACCTATGCCGGTACTGGCAACAGGGATCTGAACTTTAACGGCGTGGACCGCATCATCCGCTCCACGGATGGCGCTGAAACGACGATCATTGATTGTGAGAATATGGGCCAGGCCTTCATTCTGGAAAATGGCGAGACAGACTCCACCATTATTTCTGGTATCACTATTAAAAAAGGTGCAGCCGAAAACGGCGGTGCTGTATATATTGATGGTGCTGATCCCATTTTTGAAAATGTTATTTTTGGAAATAATTCAGCGACCACCAGCGGCGGCGCGGTCTATGCTTCTGATTCCCAGTCTGAATTTGTGAACTGTGTCTTTGTGGATAACCATGCTCCTGAATCAGGTGCTGTTGTAGCATATGTTGGCGATGTAATGCTGGATTTTGTAACCGCAGTGGGCAACCATGGCGATGATGATATCAGCTTCAGCGGTAGCCTGAATATTTCTAACTCCATATTATGGGGTAACAGCCCTATTGATGATAATGTGGATGTTACCTATTCTGATGTTATGGGCGGTAATGATGGCGAAGGAAATTATAATGGCCGACCAGGATTTATAGATGGCCTTGATGGCGACTTTCATTTACAGGACTGGTCACCGGTTATCGGCCAAGCCAGCGCTGCAAGTGCTGTTCTCTATGATATTGAGGGCAATGCCCGTTCGGATAGTATTCCTGATATGGGGGCCTATGAAAATACTCTTGATGCTACAACTACACATACCAGACAAAATTTTTATGTATCCACCTCTGGATCAGACTCGGTGGTAGCAAATATGGGAACGGAAGAAAATCCATTCGAAACGATTCAACATGCCCTAAACCACGCTATTTATGATGATGAAGTACATATTTCAGCAGGGACTTACAATGAATCGTTGAATAACTGGGGTAAAGATATTCTGATTGTTGGCAGTGGTGATCATCCTGAAAATGATGTTAATATAGATGGTTTCTTTGAAATCACAGGCGGATCCCCTGCATTATATGATCTCCATTTGACAAACAATGATGGTACTAATGATGTACTGCAGATCAATAATGATGCAGTTGTGACTTTATATAATCTATTGATAACAGATTCTGAATATAGTGGTGTTACCATCAATAATACAGCTGTGGTCTACATGTACAATATGACTATTTATGGAAATTGGACTGGTGTATATGAAAATACCCTCGGGTCAGTTTCTGTATTTAATTCCATTCTCTGGAATAACACCACTTCAATGTATGGTTTACCCGCCATCACATATTCAAATGTAGAGGGCGGACTAAGTGGAACTGGGAACATTAATGCTGATCCAGTTTTTGTTGATACGCTCAGTGGCGATTTTAACCTTCAGATTAACAGCCCCTGTATTGATGCAGGTAACCCTCTAACAGAATATGATGCCGACAGCACTGTTGTAGATATGGGCGCTTTTCCATTGATTCGTGAATTGCTGGCCGGTACGTCCACAGAAAATGTGGATATCACCGAAGATGAACCAGCGGTTTTCACAGAAGATTATACTCTGGCAGAAGACGATACATTATTTATAGAATCTGGTTCGTATTTATATTTTGAGCCCGGCGTAACCCTGATAATTGATGGTGTTATGGCCGCCAGCGGTGAAGCAGGGAATCCCGTTACTTTCCAAAGCACAGACCCTGATTCTAGTTATGGCGGTGTTATTATTAATACCGGCTCCGGGGGAAGAGATCATGGTGGCAGTTATTATTATATGATAATCCAGGATGTGGAAGCAGCCTTTATTCCGCTGATAATCAATGGTGACGCCACCATTGAACATGTTACAATTTCTGGGAATGATAACAGTACATCTTTGGAAGTAAACAGCGGAACAGTGGAATTAAATTACTCAATACTTGAGGGCAGCACTTCCGGTAGTGGTACAATCACTAACACGAGTTCGTTTACAAATAGCACAGATCAATTTGTCAGTTACAGCACAGGTGACTTTACTTTATTAAGTACAGCTGCTGCCATTGACTTGGATACAACTGAAAATTGGATTGACCCTGATTATACCTTTGCAGATGCAGGTAGTTTTTATCATGATCAAAGCGGTTACCTAGCAGATTCAATATCTTTCTTGTACCCAGCTGCTGGGGACACAATTTTGGTCAGTCCAGACTCAAGTGCTAATCCAATATATGGAGTTGGAGTTTCGGCTCAGGTATTTAATACCATCGGTCATTATATGACCAACACATATACCCAGTGGGGCAATGGAGGGCCTCAGAATGGCTCATTTGATAGTGAATATTCAGCTAGCACTGAGCTCAGAGGCCGTGCATATAAAACATTTTTTACCTCTACGACAGCTGGGGACCTAAATTCTATTACAGTGAATGAAAGTGGTGTATCATCGTCAAGCGGATACTTTAAAATCCTTCCCGGTGCACCAGATTCAGTCTGGGTGAATGAACAAACAGATATGTCCATGACTCAATCTGATGAATTGACATTCAGTGCAAATATTTATGACCAATTCTCAAATCTTGTATCTGCTGGAGAAATTGTCACTTTGAGTATTATTGCGGTAACGGGCAATGGCGACGGTTTTACGTTAAGTGAGACGTCTGATTCAACAAGCAATAATGGTACAGTAAGCGTAACGCTGTCAACAGACCCCACAGGTAATAGTTTATCCGTTGGTGATCAGGTAAGAGTCCAGGCAGTTTCAGGCAGTGGTACTCATCAAAGTGCATTGGTTACAATTATTCCCGATGATATTTATAACTTGACCATGCCCAGCGAACTCACCGCAGCGCAAATAGATCTTTCAGCTGATATAGCCACCATCGAGATTGAGGCTGCCATGATCGATACTTTTGATAATCCCCTGGCAGGTGTGGAGGTCAATTGGGAAGTGGTAACAGGAAACAATACAGGTGAAAGTTTAAGTGCAGCTTCAACTTTTACAGATGCCAGTGGGATTGCAACGGTAACATTGAATACATCAACAGTTTCTAACAGTGATTATACAGTTAGTGCTTTGGTGACAGATGGTGCGCTCTTGGCTGTAATTATGGGTACAAATGGTTTTGAACAAAATCATAATATGCAAATTCAACAAGCAGTGTCATCCAATCGTACAAAAGGTGGTTTAATTGCAAGATCACCGGCACAGAATGAAATAAGATCAGTAGCTGTACCGGTAAGAATTGTTGAAAATACAGCTACAGACGATGACCATGGCCGCGATCATTCCGTATATGATCTGGATGATACCACAGCAGTTATTCATGTTATTCCAGGAGCCAGTGATTCGTTTGTATTCGATTTGGCAAATGATACGGTGATGACACAGTATGAATCATTAAACATTAGTGTAACAGTCTATGATCAAAATAACAATTTGGTATCTGATGGTACTAACATAGACTGGGCAATACAACCTGCGTCAGCTGGAATTTCCCTGAATTTAAGTGCATCATCTACTACTGACGGGATTACCACCAATATAATTAATACTAATCCATCAGCTGTGCTAGGTACCACTGTAACTATTGAAGTCACATCCGGTTCAGCATCCATGGTAAGCAATACAATTACGATTGTTCCTGATGATCCATTTGATCTCACTATTACAGATACTTATGAACGAAATCCGGAAGCAGATCAAAATACAGTGCCTCTTGAGGTTACTATTATTGATACTTTTGACAATGCGTTAGAGGGAGTTCCTGTTTTCTGGTCAATTGTTGAGGGTGCTGAAGGATATTTGGAAAACAGTTTATTACAAGACACAACTTCTACTAATGTAAGTGGGATAGCAACCAATGTGTTAACGACAGATGTTATTGCAGGTGCTTTCTATAGGGTGAGAGTGTGGGTTGATAATACTGCCAGTTTAAATGATACGACAGAAGTCATCACGGTTCTTCCTGGCGCACCTACAACCATCATTGCAGACATTCCTGATACTATGTATGTAGTCCAAGGTCAAATTGATACACTGGAAATCCAGGTTATGGATCAATTTGAAAATTATGTTTCCGATGGTAGCGTGGTGAATTGGAACCCCTCTGCGACAGCGGATTACTCAACAAGTGAAGAAGATAATAGCACAACAAACGGACTTGCTTCCATCATTGTTGCTGCCGACAATGAAGCACCATGGTTATCTCAAATAGATTTTAATATTGTCGTTGAATCTGTATTTAATAACAACACAGCAAATGATACGGTTATTTATCGTGTTGAAGATGTTATTGCACCGGCAGCTGTTTCCGATCTGGCCATCAGCCCGAATGTATGGACAAGTGTAAATGATTTTACTTTGACTTGGTCAAACCCGCCAGAGCATTCCGGAGTAGCAGGTGCCCACTACAGCATTGATGGCAGCGGTGATAGTTATGTGGAAAGCCAGAATATCACTACCCTAACCGGACTTACATTACCGGCCAACGCGCTTTCTACTTTTGATGTGTGGCTGGAAGATAATGCCACTAATCAAGATAATAGCAATGCTGTCTCTATTATTACTAAATGGGATGATTTTGCACCTGATAATTTCACGGTCACAGCCCCACTAGATGGATATTATAATTCTGAGTACTTGCGTTTTGAGTGGAATCCATCCGCTGATGCAACGGCAGGGTTAAGAGATTATAAAATAACTATAGACGGTTCAACTGATTACACTGTGTATCCGGATTCAACCGGTTACAATTTACCAGACGGCTTTATCGCTGGTCAGCATGATTGGACCATATCTGCTTTTGACAGTTCAGGGAATGAAACTATAACCAGCAATCCTCAGCCATTTTATGTGGACTTCACAAATCCTGGTATTGCCCATAATCCAGTACTGGAAGCCACAGATAATTCACCGGTAACAATCACAGCAACATTTAGTGATGATGCTTCTGGAATTGATATTGCCGAACTGTATTATCGCAAGGGCGGTGAAATTCAGTGGCAGACTCCGATAGATATGAAATCAACCAGTACCTACAATATTACTAGTAGCTTTGTAACATCAGCTGGGGTGGAATATTATATTTATTCCCGTGATATTGCAGGCAATGAAACATTTAAACCTGCAAGGATATTATTCAATTTCAGTGACAATCCCCGGGGATGGACTATTGAGTACGGACCGCTGGCCAACCGGTATTCCCAATGGTTCAGCTGTATCCAGTTACCAGCTATTATCCTTCCCTGGCCAGGCCGCCAGTGCAACACCCACAAATATTTTGGTAGACGATTTACTGGCCTATGATGATACAAAGTGGCGATTCTTCACTTACTCGGGCGCCGGCTGGAATGAATTTGCTTCGATCCAATATATTGATCCTGGTGTAGGCTACTTCCTGATCGTCAAGGATGCCGGATTGAATATCACCACTGGACAAACCCAAACAGTATCGACGGATAATGATTTCATGATCAATTTCACCTCTGGCGAATGGGTCATGCTGGGTAACCCCTTTGATTTCAGTATTCCTTTGGAAAATGTACTCATAAATGACAGTACATCTCTCGCCAGTGATCCTAATTTCTATACATATGATGGTACCAATGGCTGGGTATCAGCAAATAAACTTGATCCTTGGAAAGGTTATATTTATAAATCAGTCACGGCTAACCAACTCTATATCAAGCCAAGTAAGAGCAGCGGCGGTCTGAAAATAACCGATACGGAAATTGTTCTACTGGAAAACGAATGGCTCATTGATATCAGCGCCAGGAATGGTCTCGGTGTTGATAAATTAAACACCGTTGGTGTGATGACGATAGCTAATGATGAATATGATGTCTTGGATGCTTTTGAACCGCCTATGTTGCCTGGTGGTATTTCCCTGCGCATTGATAACCGCGATTGGGCCCAGCATGGGGATATTTATACAACAGACATCCGCACAGTTAAAGAAGATGGTGAATATTGGGATATGGAAGTTGCCGCTGAAGATGATAAACATAATGTATATCTGAACTTTGAAGGAATAGATGATATTCCGGCTGATTTCGATGTTTATATTATTGATGTTACTCTTGGAGTGGCCCAGGATCTGCGCTGGAATCCGGTTTATCGTTATGCGGTGAGCAGCCCGGAGTCCGTACATGAGATCCGTTTTATTGCTGGTACAAAGGAATTTGTCAATGCCAACAATGCCGGTGTAGAACTCTATCCGGATCGTTTCAGCATCAGCCAGAATTTCCCGAACCCCTTCAATCCCCAGACATCCATTCTGATTACTCTGGAAGATATGGCTACTGTGGACCTCATCATTTATAATGTGTTGGGTGAAGAAGTGCTACGGATAGCTGATAATACGCTTTATCCAGCTGGCTATCACAATTTTACATGGCGAGGTGTAAATCATAATGGCAAAAGAGTCGCCAGTGGTGTATATTTCTATTCGACACGGATTAGAGATATCTCCGGTAAGACAATTTTGAACAAGACCAATAAAATGATCATGGTCAAATAAATTCGAGGTACTTCCAGCACCTTCAGAAAAGGGCTTCCTATTTGGAAGCCCTTTTTATTTTCCCCTGTTGCCTTGCTCACAGGATTCGGATTATTTTGGTAGTACATTTATACTTAAAGCCTAAAGGCTATCAACAGGGATAATAATGGTCTTGGTGAAATAATGAAAAAAAGCATCTTATTTATTACAATTTTAGTATCAACTCTGGTGGTGGTATTAGTCGGTAATGCTGATTCCACTGGTAAACAGTTTGGGAAAATTTCCCTGCCTCTTGGCAAAGTTGAGGTCCAAACTGCCGGCGGCGAAGCCTGGGAAAAGGCAAAGCCCAATCGCCCTGTTTTTGAAGGCGATGTCATCCGTACTGCTCCCAAATCGCGGGCTGAGATCACTCTGCAAGGAGGGGGCAAGATGCGTATTGGTGAAAATTCCGAGTTGGAGCTAACTGCGGCCAATGTGAAACCCATGGCCAAGAATTTCAGTGCCAATTTGAAAAAGGGGAATATATTTGTATCGGCCAAGGCAGCCTTTGGCGAAAAGAAAAATGTATCAGTGCGTACACCCACTGCTGTGGCAGCTATCCGTGGAACCAAATATCGGGCCAAGGCCGGTGATGACGAGAGTGAAGTATTGGTATATGATGGCAAGGTGGACGTGAATGCCGCCAAGAATATCATTGATGAACGCCAGGAAAAACGTAAATCCTTAGATCCTGGTAGTGCACCTGGAAAACCAAAATTTACATTGGGACCAGTAACGGAAGTGTCCGGTCCCTATGAAGTAACGCTGGAAGACTGGATCAGTTTGGTGGAAGGCATGCAGATCAATGTGCGCAAGGACGGCAAATACCATATGTTCAAGTTTGACCAGGCCAAAGATGGTGATCTGGACTTTGTAAAATGGAACAATGAATTAGACGCTGCTGAAGAATAAACATATACCATTTTCTTTGCAGTGCCAATTCCTCCCCAATACCTCCTAGTTATTCATGAATGAACTGTTAAAACGTCTGGGCATCGGTGCACTTATTGGATTGGCTGTTGCAATTGCTGTAAGCATCGGCAGCCAAAAAATTTCCTTTGTCAAAGATTTATTAGACGGTTATGAGTTCGGTTCATATGACAGCCGCATGCGAGCCAGGGTAGAGAATGTGGAAGAATCTTCCATTGATAGCGTTGTCATCATTGATATTGAACAGAATTCTATTGAGGGCCTTGGAAATTATAATGATTGGCCCCATGCCTACCATGGACAACTCATTGATGTAGTTACATCAGGAAACCCAAAAGCACTGCTCTTTGACATAATTTTTGATCCGGAAAATACATTTAATTATGACCTCGTGAATGCCCTGACCAGCGAAAGTGCACCACAGGAAGAATATCTTTCCCAGGCAACCGAACAATACCTGGTTAGCAACGATCCTTCCCGTTTTGTACTATCAACCTATGAGAGCCAGAAAGTGTATCATGCACTTGTGTTTGAATCGGAAGATACCTTGAATTTTCAATACAAGATGGATAGCGAACCGGAAGGATATGACCGTCCGGATCATTTAATCCACCTTCCTCTGGATCAGGCCCAGCGGCTGCCGATTGGTGATCGATTAACCAATACGCATATGGATCTTATTGCTGCGGCAAAACGTGCCGGTAGTGCCAATTTTCCTCAGGATGAAGATGGCATCATCAGGCGGGCACCTACAGCAATATACTTTGAGGGCCCGAACCATGTGTATCCTGCGCTTGTCATGGCCGCGGCAATGGATATTCTTGGTATTCCTGCAGATGGTTTTGATTATGATTTTGACAACTTAATTCTTCGACTCAGTGATACTACGGGGACTGTGATAAGAGAAATCCCCATTGATGAACAGGGCCGCATGTTTGTGAATTATTACGGCCGGTTTAAAACTTTTTATTACCTGCCATATATGTATTGTTTCGATCCAGAAATGCTGGATCCTACCTATTGGGAAGGAAAAGTTGCCGTGGTTGGTGCTTCCTTGCCTGGATTAATGGATTTACGTAATACGCCGGTGCAGGAAACATTTGCCGGTGTGGAGATCCACGCCAATACCATGCACAGTATTTTACAGAATGAATTTGTCGCCACAACCAGTCGACAAAAGAACTTTAGCACTATATTGATCCTTAGTATACTGCTTGGGTTAATTGTAAGTATATCAAAGAAGCCTCTCTATACGCTTCCAATTCCATTGCTGGGTATCCTTGCCTGGTTTCTATACTGTTATAATCAGTTTTTCAATAGTTTGGTCATGTGGGAAATTATCCGTCCTTCCATATCCCTTGGCGGGACCTATCTAGGTGTTTTCCTGTACAACTTCCTGGTCGCAGAGAAGGATAAGCGCTTTTTAAAAGACACTTTCAGTACCTACATATCTCCCGAATTAATTGATCAGATGTTCGAGGCCAAGGAAGAACCGCAGTTAGGCGGCAAGGAAGGCTACCATACAGCATTCTTTACGGATATACAGAGTTTCTCTGCATTTTCAGAAAAGTTGACCGCTACTGAACTGGTAGAGCTTTTGAATGATTATTTAACAGAAATGACGGACATCCTTCTGGAAAATAAGGGCACTCTTGATAAATATATAGGTGATGCGATAGTAGCCTTTTACGGGGCGCCCGCACCGGTGGAGGATCATGAATATCAGGCCTGTTTGACTGCTGTTTTGATGCAGGAAAGTTTGAATGAAATGCGTAATAAGTGGCGCGGTGAAGATGATCGCTGGCCGGAAATTGTTCACAATATGCAAAATCGGATCGGGATCAACACTGGGAACATGGTGACGGGGAACATGGGTTCTTCTATGCGCATGAACTATACCATGATGGGCGACACGGTAAACTTGGCAGCACGACTTGAAGCATCAGCAAAGCAATACGGTATTTATATTCAAGTTGCCAATGAAACCTATCGCGCCTGTAAGGACAAGTTTGTCTGGCGAGATCTAGATTATGTCAGGGTTATGGGGAAAACAGAGCCAGCACAAGTGTATGAACTGATTGCAGTGGCTGGTAATGATACAGAGCAGGAAAAAACGTTTCTAAAGGCCTATCATGAGGCACTTGAGTTATACCGCAACCAAGACTGGGACAAGGCTATAGCCGCGTTCAAGGCTGCCGATGAACTGGAAGATATGTTCCCGGGCCGAAAAACAAACCCCAGTCGTGTATATATACCCCGCTGTGACCATTGGAAAGCCAACCCTCCTGGTGATGATTGGGATGGTGTCTGGACCCTTACATCTAAATAAAACCAATTTCCTTCCCTGATCGTATGCCGGGCGGTACACATGAATACATACAGGATCCACGGAACGACAATGTTCTGATCTATATAAATGGTGAGATGCTACCCCGTCCAGAAGCCAAGGTCTCGGTCTTTGACAGTGGATTTTTACTGGGCGATGGTGTCTGGGAAGGTATCCGCTTGCACAATGGCCAATTGGTATTTTGTGAGGAACATATTGATCGCCTATATATCGGTGCTGCAGCTATTGGAATGGATATTGGCATGTCCAAAAATGATCTGGTTGCGAAAATCCATGAAACATTGGCAGTGAATGATATGCATTCCGATATTCATTTGCGGCTGATCGTCTCCCGCGGATTGAAGACCACACCCTACCAGCATCCACGAGTAAATGTAGGCGCCCCAACTGTTGTCATTATTCCAGAATATAAAGTTGTAACAGAGGACTCAAAATCCAATGGTTTAAAATTAGTGTCAGTTACAACAAACAGAGCTTCGGAGTCCACTCAGGATCCTAAAATCAATTCGCTCAGTAAATTTAACTGTATCCAAGCCTGCATTGAAGCGGATCGGCTGGGTGGAGATGAAGGCCTGATGCTGGATATGCATGGGTATGTCTCTACTTGCAATTCCACAAATTTTTTCATTGTGCGCGGTTCAGAAGTTTTGACCTCCACCGGCGAATATTGTCTGAATGGTGTGACCCGCGGTGCCATCATTGACCTGTGCAGAGCCAATAATATCGATGTACTGGAAAAGAATTTTCTGACGGATGATGTATATACAGCCGATGAAGCTTTTGTAACTGGTACATTCGCCGGGGTTCTCCCGGTGACGGCAGTAAATGAACATGTTCTCTCAAACGGTCTGAGGGGTCCCCTCACAAAAAAGCTACAGGATCTCTATCGCAGTGATATTGATAAACGTTACCCCGGTAAATAATTATTGATGGACCAGGTACGTATAGCCATGTGGTCAGGGCCGCGGAATATATCCACTACTATGATGCGGTCTTTCAGCAGCAGGTCTGATACATTTGTTACTGATGAACCATTCTATGCCTGTTATTTACAGCGCACCGGACTCCAGCATCCTGGCCGAGAAGAGGTATTGCGGTCCTATAAGCGGGATTATCACAGCATTATCAATGATATGACGTCACCAGTACCCGCTGGAAAAACGGTGTGGTATCAGAAACATATGGCCCATCATTTGGAACCTGATGATAGCTTGGCCTGGACACAAGATTTGATGAATTGTTTGCTTATTCGCACACCGGCAGAGGTGATATCCAGCTTTTCGAAGAAAAACGAACTGACCGATGTAAATGAACTGGGCTATATGCAGCAAATCCAATTATACAGGTATCATAATAATAAACTACCAGTGGTTGATGCCCAGGATATACTGCAAGATCCGAACGGTGTACTCAGTAACCTTTGCGCTCGGTGCGGTATTCCCTTTGAAGAAGCAATGTTATCTTGGGCAGCAGGTCCCCACCCCGCTGATGGTATTTGGGGTAAATACTGGTACGATCAATTATGGAGTTCAACTACCTTCAAACCCTATATACAAAAAGAGGTAACCGTACCCAGCGCACTGGCTGCCATGGTTGACGAATGCATGCCCATATATGAGGAACTATACCAGGCCCGGATTACGGTAAATGATCCGTAAGCCTATCATAGCTGATAGACTTGGAATGGAATAAACAGTTCCCGAAATTCTAACTTAGTAAGAAAACGATAAAATGAGCACTCCGACCACACGTGTCGCATTCCATACGATGGGCTGCAAAACGAATTTTTCCGAAACATCTACTCTTTCTCGTGAGATGATAACCCATGGACTCCAGCTGGTCAGTTTTAGAGATAAGGCTGATATATATGTATTAAACTCCTGTTCTGTAACAGAAAATGCGGATAAGGAAGCCAGAAAATTGATTCGTCAGGCCCGCCGCCGTAATCCAGATGCGGCTGTTGCTGTGATCGGTTGTTATGCGCAATTACAACCTGCTGAGATCGCTGCAATACCGGGGGTAGAGTTGGTAGTAGGCGCCGCGGAGAAATTCAATATATTTACCCATCTATCTTCGCTGAAAGCAAATGGAAATGCCACAGTAATCCAATCTCCTATTGCAACAGTGCAATCCTTTCAACCATCATTTTCTGTAGCAGAAAGAACACGCACCTACCTGAAAATACAGGATGGTTGTAACTATAATTGTTCCTTTTGTACCATCCCCTTAGCACGTGGCCGCAGCCGTAGTGATAACATTGCGAATACGGTAAATATTGCCCAGCAGATTGCCGATACTGAAGCACGGGAGATCGTACTCACCGGAGTGAATATTGGTGATTATGGCATAGGTGCCAATGAAGATTTCTTCCGGTTAATTCAGGCGCTGGATAATGTAGATGGAATTGATCGTTTTCGAATATCATCGATTGAACCCAATCTGCTCAGCGATGAGATCATCACCTTTTGTGCGTATTCAAAGAAATTTGTACCTCATTTCCATATTCCCATCCAATCGGGCGCGGATTCCATTCTACGGCGCATGAAACGTCGCTACGATACTGAATTATATTCATCAAGGATAAAGAAAATTAATAACCTGATGCCTGATTGCTGTATTGGTGTAGATGTGATTGTCGGTTTTCCCGGTGAGGGAGAAGAGGAATTTCTCACAACACAATCCTTTTTAGATAATTTGGATATTTCTTATCTGCACGTTTTTACATTTTCTAAACGGGAAAATACGGTAGCAGCCAGTTTAGATAATCAAGTATCGCAGGAGGAGAAGGTCTATCGTAGCAAGACACTGCATATGGTATCGGATGAAAAGCGATATGCGTTTCAGGACAAATTCCTGAGTCAGGTCAGGCTGGTATTATTTGAACAATCTGTTAATGGTATAAACAAAGGGTATACAGATAATTATATAAAAGTACAGGTAGCTGCAGATATGAATTACGAGAACAGATTATTGGAAGTAACATTAAATAAGAATCATGGTCCTTACATGAATGGTCTGGTTAAGCTATGATCAAATCTAAGGCTGGCAGCAAAATTTTCAATGTCACCACTAATATTTTGTAAGTAAAGATAATGAAAAAAGTAGTTCTATTTATTGCCTTTACAATGATGTATTGCGGTAAGCCAACTGTAAACAATCAAGTGGTGTATGGGTTGGTAATCCATGGCGGTGCTGGTACCATTACAAGGAAAAATATGTCCCCAGAAAAGGAATCAGCATATCGTGGTAAACTTACTGAAGCACTTGCAGCTGGATTTGAAATCCTTGAAAAAGGTGGTTCCGGTATGGATGCGGTGGAAACCACAATACGTATCATGGAGGATTCACCGTTGTTCAATGCTGGAAAGGGTGCTGTATTTACAAGTACTGGTACAAATGAGTTAGATGCATCGATCATGGATGGCAGCACCTTGCAGGCTGGTGCAGTGGCTGGAGTAAAAACAATTAAAAATCCAATTTCAGCTGCCCGTAAAGTGATGGAGGAAACCTGGCATGTTATGCTGGCTGGTGACGGAGCAGATCATTTTGCTAAAGAACAGGGCTTGGAAATAGTGAACAATGATTATTTTTATACAGAAAGACGTTGGAAAGCACTGCAAAAAGCACAGGACGCAGAAAAACATGGTACTGTCGGTTGTGTAGCCCTTGATAGGAATGGCAATATTGTAGCTGGTACCTCCACCGGTGGTCTCACGAACAAACGCTGGGGCAGGATCGGGGATACGCCGATTGTTGGCGCAGGAAATTATGCTAATAATCAAACTTGCGGCGTGTCTGGCACCGGCCAGGGTGAATATTTTATTCGGGGTAATATGGCCTATGATGTTTCGGCCTTGATGAACTATAGTTCACTATCAGTAGAACAGGCAGCTAGGCAAGTAATTGATAAGTTATCGGGACGCGGGGGAAGAGGCGGCCTGATTGCCATGGATAAAAATGGAAATATAGCCATGCCATTCAATACGGAGGGTATGTACCGCGGGTATTATCTAAATGGATCCGAACCAGTTATTAAGATATACAATGATTAATCAATATTTTCGTAATCTTTTATGTCTGGGCAAGTACAAACCAGATTTCGATCTCCGAAAGCATTATCAATTCTACCAACGGGCGGCCAATATTTAAAATCCTCCAGCCATTTGGCTGGGTATACAGCTGCTGCCCTGGAATACGGATGATCCCAAGTGTCTGCGGCAATATTTCTGGCAATGTGGGGCGCATTTTTGAGGACATTGTTCTCCGGATCGGCTGCACCTGTAGCGACTGCAGTTATTTCATCTTTTATAGCGATCATGGCAGTACAGAAACGATCCAGTTCTGTCTTGGATTCACTCTCAGTAGGTTCTATCATTAGTGTCCCGGGTACCGGCCAGGACATGGTAGGCGCATGAAAGCCGTAATCCATTAATCGCTTGGCTACATCTTCATCCGTGATACCGGATTCTTTTCTTATCGGTCGCAGGTCAATAATGAATTCATGTGCGTTCAAACTATTTTCCCCCCGGTAAAGTACCGGGTAATGTTCTTCGAGTAACTTGGCCATGTAGTTAGCATTCAAGATGGCCACAGCAGTAGAAGTTTTCATGCCAGCGCTACCCAGCAGGGCCATGTAGCACCAGCTAATGGGCAACACCCCCGCACTGCCCCAGGGAGCCGCAGAAACAGCCGATATAGCCTGGTCAGTATTATTGCTGTTTATTACCGGGTGGGAAGGCAGGAACGGTGTTAGGTGGGGTGCTGTACAAATCGGACCCATACCCGGTCCTCCGCCGCCATGGGGAATAGCGAATGTTTTGTGTAAATTGATGTGGCATACATCTACACCGATGTCAGCGGCTCGGCTGATGCCGACCATGGCATTTAGATTTGCGCCGTCCATGTAGACTTGCCCGCCGCTTTCATGAATGATATTGCATATTTCCTGAACTGAATTTTCGAAAACACCATGGGTTGATGGGTAAGTAATCATCAATGCTGCCAAGTTTTTTTGGTGGTGTTCTGCTTTAGCCTTTAGATCATCGAAATCAATGTTGCCATCGTTATCGCATTTGACAACTACTACTTTCATGCCGCACATGATTGCACTGGCAGGATTGGTACCATGGGCAGATTCAGGGATGAGGCATACTGTCCTGTCTGTACTTCCTTTGGACGTGTGAAATGCCCTGATGACCATCAAGCCTGCGTACTCACCCTGGGCTCCGGAATTTGGCTGCAGTGATACACCTGGTAATCCAGTGATATCCGCTAGCCAGGCGATGAGATCATCGAATAATTTCTTATACCCATTTGCCTGATCCAGCGGTGCGAATGGATGGAGTTCACCAAATTCTGGCCAGGTGACACATACCATTTCCGTTGTGGCGTTCAATTTCATAGTACAGGACCCCAGAGGGATCATACTCGTATTCAAAGACAGGTCTTTGGTCTCCAGGCGGTGGATATAGCGCAGCATTTCTGTTTCCGAATGAAAACTGTTGAATACCGGATGAGTGAGATATGCTGACTTGCGCTGTAGTTCTGATGGTATCACTGAGTCAGCATCTGGGCTGTAGTCGGCATCAAATAGCGTCAATAAATTTTTCAGGTCACTTGCAGTTACAGTCTCATCGAGAGAAATACCTACAGTTCCATCGGAAAAATCACGAATGTTAAAGCCGCTGCTACGGGTTTTGTCAACAATATTATCTGGACCCGTAACGCGAATTGTATCAAAGAAACTATCGTTGTGTATTTTATGACCTGCTGCAGTCAAACTTGCGGCCAGATCGCAGGTGTGCTGATGTATTTGTTTTGCAATTCTGCGTATGCCCAATGGGCCATGATAGACAGCATACATACCTGACATAATGGCCAGCAGAACCTGGGCGGTACAGATATTGGACGTGGCCCGTTCGCGCCGAATATGCTGCTCTCTGGTTTGCAATGCCATTCGGTATGCCGGCTGTCCATGACAGTCTACAGAAACGCCGATCAGCCGACCGGGTATATGCCGTTTGAATTGTTCTGTCACCGCAAAATATGCCGCATGAGGGCCACCATAACCCATAGGGACACCAAAGCGCTGTGAGGATCCCACAGTAACGTCTGCCCCCAATTCACCAGGCGGTGTGAGCAATGCCAGACTCATAATGTCCGCGGCCATGATTACAAATGCCGATTGTTCATGTGCACCGGTACACAAATGCCGAAAATTGTGTATAGTGCCGTTGGTATCAGGATATTGCACCAGGCAACCAAATACGTCTTCTGTAAAATCAAAATCTGCATGATCATTTAGATTAATATTAATACCCAGTGGCGCCGCCCGAGTTTCTACAACAGCTATAACCTGGGGATGGCAATCTTTTGACACGAGAAATGTATTGCGATCTTTACTAAGCCTGTGTGTCATTGTCATAGCCTCAGCGGCAGCAGTGGCTTCGTCCAGAAGGGATGCATTGGCAATCGGCAGTGCTGTGAGATCACACACCATCGTTTGGTAATTCAGTAACGCCTCGAGTCTGCCCTGGCTGATTTCTGCCTGGTAGGGCGTATACTGGGTATACCAGCCGGGATTTTCAAGAATGTTGCGCTGGATAACAGATGGTGTAATGCAGTCATGGTAACCCATTCCAAGATAGGATTTCATAAGTACATTTTGGCCAGCAATAGTCTTTAGTTCATCCAGCAGTTCTTTTTCCGTTTTTGAATCGCCAATAGTTAGCGGTTCAGATGACCTAATTGCTGGTGGGACTACGGCGTCAATTAACGCTTCAAGAGATTCCTGGCCAATTGTCTTCAGCATCGCTGCAATATCAGCTTCGGACGGACCAATATGCCGCGCTGTGAAGGTGTTCTGATCATGGTTATCGCTGGTTATCATAATGCTGGCAGAAAGATTGCAGTTATTATTTTACTACTAACTTCGACCAATAAAAGTTGACACCAACGATTGTTAATATAGCCAGCATGTAACCTACGCTTGCGCCTGGAAAAGGTTCTTGTGTTAACCTGACACCAAGTTCTATGATAATAAGGGTAGTGACAGCGTATACTGTAATCGCTGTATTGTATCGTATAGCTGCACTGTATAACCAGAGAAATAAGCCACCAGTTAATAGACCGCTTATAATCCAGGGTCCTATTCCAGTTACACCATCCTCGCCGGCGATCATTAAACCCAAGAGGATGAATACAATGGTAAATAAGCCTTTTCTGACGCTCCAGGATCCTGTTTTTTCTGAAATAAATAGAACGACAAATGTCATGAACGCCGCCGATGTGATAAAGCTACCTAAAGCACTGATATAAACTCCCAGAAATGGTATGGCCGCCGCCCCTTGGGATACAGCTGGCCACATAGGGCTCAGATTCGGCTGCATTGAATTTGTAAATGTGAAAAAACCCGCCAGACCAATTCCTATGGCAATTCCTTCGATTAGATCAGGGCCAGATGTTTGTTGCTTACTGTCATTTATTTGAAAATGAACAACCGCGGTCAAGACAGCTGGAATCATTGAGATTAATAGGGCGCCAACGACCGCACCAGCAAGCAGTATACCTAACTGATTGTTATATGGTTGTGCGGTGGAGAAGCCAGCCACAATCGATGGTAATTGATTGATGAAAGAGACCAGCCGTAAAATGAATAAGGATAACATAACATACAACACCAGCTTGGTAGTGATCTTTTTTCTAGTCCAGTGAATTATACCTAAAACGACTGCTGCCAGAACGGTAATAATCAGTAAAAAGGACATGGCGTTGGAGGCAACACCTAATACGGCTTGTTGATCCTTCTCCTTGCGATCCCATTCTTCCGGAACAAAAATAAATGTATTATGACTGCTTATTTCATCACCATTTATCGTAACACGGATTCGTTTATCACCATCTGGTAATTTTGCGCTGGCAATATCCTTGAAAACAAAATCCCAGTCCATTCGTTCTGGTTTTTTGGACGGTTCAGCTGAAATGAATTCAATGTCTTCCGGTGTAAGGTCATAATGTTTATTAATCGTTGCATATACAAGATCTTTTGCCTCATCTTCCGTTAATTCATTGCCAGCTTGATTCTCAGGCAGTTTATGGGTGATACTCGATGGCTTGCCCTTATTATCCAACGCAACCCGGTATTCTTCAGCGCGCTCATTTAAATCGCCTTCGAATTTTGCATAACGGACATTCATGCCGGGTGTACCGATGTAGTTACCCATTAAGTCACCATACGTATCTTCCCCTGCGGTTTGCCAGATGAATCTGTTTTGCTGCCCCGGCCCACTAGGGCTGACTGATGTGAGCCTGTTCCATTCATCCCCTAACTGAATGCCATTTTCACCCAGATGATTTTCCGCAATTGTAATTGCTTCTTTTCGATTCATTTCTAGCCCGGGAGCATCGGCTGTGCGATTGAACCCAACGACTGCAATAATGCCCAGGGCACCGAATAAAAGTATAATCTTATTACTGGTTGGTGTATAACCGGGTAGATCAACAATAGGGGTCTTTCCTTTAGATTTTTTTTCAGGCGCAGGGGTGAAAGCACTGTTATAAAAGTTGTTGCCCAGTTCAGTCCATTTTTTGTCTTTCCAGCGACCCATGAGAATTATCCACACTGGTACAAGACAGAGGACAAAAACCATCAGCTGATCAAACCACATGCCGCTCGCAGAAGAAGTAAAAATAGGTAAAGACATGAGTACGGCATCGTACATGAAATGGGAAATGATTGCGGGCAGCAAACCGAATTGTAAGTACAACAAACCGAAAATGATAGATGGTATGATCAATTCAACCAGTCGTGCATAAGCTGGTTGAGATGGATAATTGGCATGTGCAGCGGCAAAGATCAGCGACTGGACAACGAAACCAATTATGATCCATGGTTTGCGTCGACCGAGTCTGTCCCCGATCAGCGCTGCGCCGGCGATGGGCACGGCGCGGAAAAGACACTCTTCCCAGAACCCTGCGCCCAATGCTCTACTGACCGATGATATCCAGGGGAAGGGGGTGGCGATGACATCAGGATCAAACAGTGTAGAAGCAGGATCCCACCAGCCAAACAATTTTTTCGTTAGCAGGTAAAAACTGATTACGAAAGCAAGATCAAAACCGATCATGAGATAGCCACCTATTGTGCGACCCAATACCTGGATGGAACTCGTTGCCCCCCTAGACCATATCTGCCAGAGATTGATCTGTTGGGGGAATGCCCTTCTGGTCAGGGTTTCTGCTGCCATAAAAGAGAGCGAATAAATAATAGCCATGGCAAATGTATTGGCTACCATGAACCATATATTTTGCAGGAAAAAACTCTGCTCCGATAGTGCTGTTGGGTAGGACATCCACATCAGCGGCCAGAAATTGATCTCACCTAAGGTCCCGAATGCGGCAACGAAAAATCCCCAGTATACTGCTTGTTTCCAGATCACCCAGCGTTTGCGCATCATGAAAAACAGTCCTAGAATAATGCCGCCAAAACCATAGAGTAAAAACATGGCCATGCTGGCGGATGTTGCCAGCGTATTATTCGCGGAACGCATCTCCTCAAAACGTCTGCTAAATGTTTCCGGTACTTTTATAAAGTGTTTCAGTTCAGTTACTTTGTCTCCGCTTACCACCAGTCTTAACCGAAAAAATCCGTCCCCGATCTGTTCTTCTTTACGTTCATACACAAAAGTATGATCAATCCGCTCACTGGGCATTACTTCTTCCGATGTTTCTATGGATTCGAATTCGGAAAGTTGAATGCTGGTTTCATTCTGTACGAAGTTTTCGGCGATTACCCTTGCCTCCCCAGCACCCAGCACGGCGCCTTTTTCTGTTTCTGCAAGTGTTTCCTTGAAACCGTAAAAATCACCAGCGGGGGTGAAGGTAATCCTTGTTTCATTTGGTTCATGTTCCCTGTAGTGTCTGACTGTCCAGGTGTAGAAATGGTATAGACCATCCTGCATTAAGGAGGATACTTTTTCTACACCTCCAGCACCCAGTTCCACAAAGTTTTGTGTCCTTGTATCATGAGAAAATGAAGCTACCTGGTTATAATTATCCGGACCCCAATTATTTTTCTCAGCCAGTGCACTGGCCTGACTAAACGCAGCTTCCCGATCCATTTTCAAGTCTACATTCAGTATGGCAAAGGCTTTCGGGAAAACCTGGACGCTGTAAAATAATCCGCCAATAAACAGCAGCACCGCCGCAATCCAAAAAACGGGTTTACGAAATATCATATTTTCTCCAAATAATTATTCTAAATACAGTCAGTGAATATAAATTCTATTATATTTAAACCAATACTTATTGTGTTTTTACGCATCTTTCCAGCAATTAGTTTTGAGTATATCAAGCGTGATGAACGTTTTAATATCTCGATTAGGGGCAATAGAAAAATACCCTCCAATTATACCAAAGGATTTGCAACCTCGTGAATCCAATCTTTTGCCCCTAATCATACTTCCTAATCAGAATTCAATTCGCTTTTGAAAAAGGTTAATTTTTAAATACAGGTAAAAATTTAAAATGACCAGCGTGCCCAAGGTCATTGATATGGAATTAGCTCTGCAGGAGAAAATTCCAGATATATACAAAAAAATTCCTGGTGTCCTAATTCGGTTAATGGAGAAGGTTATTCGTCAGGATGATATGAATCGCATGATTCATGAAAGCAGTCATTTAAATGGAATTCCACTGGTGGATTGGGTGCTGGATCAGTTTGGCGTAAACATTGTTGTTAAGGGTAAGAAATTAATACCAAAAAAGGGGAGGTATATTTATCCAGCAAATCATCCCATTGGCGGCCTCGATGGTCTGGCAATAGTATCAGTAGTTGCAAAAATTCATCCGCTGATAAAATTCGTAGCCAATGACCTGCTGAGGGTGATTAAGGGCTTTGATTCTATATCCCTTTATATTGCCAGATTTGGTCAGATAAATAGACGAAATGCTATCTTAATAAACAAGACCTTGGCTTCTGAAGCTCAGCTTCTGGTACAGCCTGCTGGAACGGTGTCAAAAAGGAATCCGGTAAAAATTAGTGATCTAGCCTGGAATAAATTTTTTATCCATAAAGCGATCCAGTACAAACGGGATGTTATACCGGTCCACGTGCAGGCCAGAAATTCACGGTTGTTTTATAATATTGCCAGTTTCCGTAAAATTTTTCGCATCAAGGCAAACCTGGAAATGTTTTTGCTACCTCGCGAAATGTTTAACAAAAGTGGTAAAACGATTACCATCACTTTTGGGATACCGATAGCCTATAAAACATTTGATGATTCACTAACCCACCTGGAATGGGCCCAAAAAGTAAGAGAATATGTGTATGTACTAGGCAGTGAAAAATTTTCATCAGCAAATACCATTCCGGCCTTTAGTGAAGTATTATGAATCTGAAGGACGCTGTACCACTAATGGAACCAGTACCTAGGAAACTTCTGTGGGAAGAATTAACCACTGATCGCTTGGTTCGTCCTACAAGAATTGGCAGCAATGCGGTCTATATATTTACTGGACTTGATGCTCCCAACCTCATGCAGGAAGTAGGCCGACTGCGGGAATTGACTTTCCGTGACGCCGGCGCTGGTTTTGGCACAGCCGTTGATATTGATCGTTTTGATACGGATGATTGCCCCTGTAAACAGCTGATTGTCTGGGATCCTGGCGCGGAGGAAATACTCGGCGGCTACCGTTTTAATATTTTCCACAAGTTCAAAGATAGTCCATTGAAGGATATTCCACTGGCCATTAAGTCTCTGTATAATATCTCCGATACGTTTACCGCTGAATACCTACCTTATGTAGTGGAGTTGACCCGTGCGTTTGTTCAACCAAAATATCAGCCCAAGTATGCCGGCCGGAAAGCCGCGTTTTCACTGGATAATATCTGGGACGGTCTGGGCGCATTGGTTATAAAATATCCATTCATCCGATATTTTTTTGGACGACTTACATTCTTTTCTAATTATGATCCAACAGTACGCGACCTGACCTTTTATTTCTTTGCCAAACATTTACAGGGTGATCAAACACTGATGCAGGCCGAGGAACCATTTGCATTGCCAACTCCTGCTGCTGATCTGGAAAAAATAATTGATGGTCGATCAGCGGATGATGATTATAAAAAGTTAAACCAAGCGGCCAAGAACCATGGTACTGCGCTACCACCGCTGGTAAAAAGTTATTTTAATGTCTCTGGTTCGTTGAAGGTTTTTGAACCGGTTTTCGATTCATATTTTGGTTTTTCCTATGCAGCGGCCATCATGGTCACCATAGCGGATGTATACCCCGCATTTATCAAGCGCTATATAACACCATATAAGCGTTATCTGGCTGAGGTTAAAGAGTAGAGAATTAAAGAGCGCCACTGTGGGAATTAAGTGGCGCTTGTATTGTGATCCCGGTGCGACTCGAACGCACGGCCAATGGCTTAAAAGGCCACTGCTCTACCAACTGAGCTACGGGATCAATGCAATGCCAAAATGCGGTGGCAAAGTTACCGCTTTGTAATCTGGAATAGAATCGGAAATTGTTCTGTTAAATAGGGTTAATCCGTACCGTAAAGGCGATCCCCAGCATCTCCCAGACCAGGTACTATATACTTACTGGAATTCAGGTGATCATCCAGTGCTCCCGTATATACTTTCACATCCTGATGCTGCTCACAGAACGCTTCCATACCCTCTGGAGCACTAATGATACACACACACAGGATTTTATCAGCACCAAGGTCCTTGAGTCTGTCCACTGTAGCAATAATTGTGCCGCCAGTAGCCAGCATGGGGTCCAGTACGATAAAAGTCCTTTTCTGTGCCTGGTTAGGAATCTTGAAATAATAATCCACCGGCTGGTGGGTTTCATGGTCTCGTTCCATACCTACGCAACCTACCCGGGCATTGGGGATAAGTTTCAGCATGCCCTCCGCCATACTGAGCCCGGCCCGCATAATAGGGACCAGAACAATATCAGCAACCTCAACAGTTTTCACCTGGGCCGTAGTGATGGGGGTCTGTACTTCCGCGTCTTTGAGGGATAGATATTTTGTTGCTTCATAACCAAGCAGCATGGTTGCCTCGGTGACCAGTTCCCGGAATTCCTTCAACCCTGTATTTTTATCGCGGATGAGGCCCAGCTTGTGGTGGATCAGGGCGTGATCTATTACCTGAAAATTATCTGGAATGTTCATGGTGCTGATATCTGTTCAATCAATTTATTGATCCTTCCGTGCAAGTAGTATCAAAACCACCCCTGGTATTATAAATGGTGGTCACCTGTAGTTTATTGGTATCCAGCAGCGTTTTCAAATCCCCATGAATCCGTTTCGTTACTGCTTCCTGGTAAATACCAACGTTTCGAAAACTGACTATATAATATTTCAGGGATTTCAACTCTACGCACTTGCCGCCTTCCGGATAATACTCAATTTTCAGGTAGGCATAGTCAGGTAGACCGCTAAAGGGACAGACAGCGGAAAATTCATCTGTTTCGGTCACAATGTATTGGTCTGGACTATCAAAAGGAAAGGTTTCCAGATAACTCGGGTCGATGAGTTCTTCGCTGCCATACTCAAATTTGTGGCCTTCAGCTTTTGCCATACTATATTTTTAAATACTTGTGACCCCGGAAGGACTTGAACCTTCAACCAATTGATTAAGAGTCAACTGCTCTACCAAATTGAGCTACGGGGCCAGTAGTCTTTCCGTAGTCTGATTAAGCCTCTCGGTACACCAAGGATACTGAGAGGCGATAGTCAGTAATTACGTTTTAAAATAACACCTGAAAATACTACTATATATAATATGTGTAAAAACTTATTAGTACGTAAGAATATAGTTCGGTGTACATATTTCGGTGTACAATAGTACAAATTAAAGAAAGTCACATGACTTTGGAAAAACGTCACCG
>SCKQ01000087.1 GCA_004124535.1 Fidelibacterota bacterium | reverse complement strand
GTTACTCTTGATGTAGGTATTGATAATCCTCATTGGGCTTCCAGTGCTGCATTTTTTGATAGTGATAACGATGGCTGGCTTGATCTTTATGTAACAAACTATGTGGAATTTTCCACTGAAAATAATCCTTGGTGCGGTGAACCAGTTCAAGGAGAAAGAGCATATTGTGATCCGGACTATTTTGAGGGAGTCGAAGATAAATTTTACCATAATGATGGCCAGGGGAATTTCAGTGATTGGTCGGTCCGTTCAGGTATAAATAAGGCCCGTGGGAAAGGACTGGGGGTCGTACCAGGTGATATTGATAATGATGGCGATATGGATATTTATATAGCCAATGATAAGGTGATGAATCTATTATTTATTAATGATGGCTTGGGCCACTTTACGGAAAAGGCTTTGTTTACTGGTGTGGGGTTTAATGAAAATGGGCGCGCTGAGGCTGGTATGGGCGTAGATTTTGGTGATGTTAACCGTGATGGTTGGCTGGATCTATTTGTCACCAACTTTAGCGGTGAAACCAACACATTATATCTGAACGAGAAAAATGGGTTTTTGATAGATGCTACATTTCGAACAGGTCTTGGATATCCAAGTATCCATCTCCTCGGCTTTGGGACGAAGTTTGTTGATTTAGATCTAGATGGCTGGCTTGATATCTTCGTTGTCAATGGTCATGTGATTGATAATATAAAATTGTTCAACCGGGACTATCAGCATGCACAGCAGAAACAGATATTTATTAATCGAGGTAATGAAACATTTTTAGACCAAACAAAAAACATCGGTGGTGATCTTCTTGAGCCAACGGTTGGTCGCGGAGCAGCTTTCGGTGATATTGATAATGATGGTGATATTGATATAGCTATTTCAAATAACAATGGGAAAGCCAATTTATTATTGAACGAAGGAAAACCTAAAGGACATTGGATTGGGTTTAAACTAGAAGGGAAAACCTGTAATAGAGAAGCCATTGGTAGTAAGCTGAAAATCACAACTGATTCTGGAGTTCAGGTAGCCTGGGTTAACCCTGCAGCTAGTTATCTTTCATCCAATGATCTCAGAGTTTTATTTGGTCTCGGTCCGGATGAAATGGTCACCTCATTGGAAGTTCAGTGGCCAGGATTCGGAAAGGATTTGTTTGAAAACTTAACCTGTAATTCTTACTACAGGATCGTGCAGGGGGGATCATTATCAATAATCACCTATTAATTTTTACCATCTTTCTGTCATCATTTGGGTACCCTCAACTTTCTGTCGAAGAAGGATTTAGTTTAATTGAAGCCCGGAGGTATAATGAGGCCATTACACTATTTACCGCAATTGTTCTAAAGGATTCCAGTAATCTTAAAGCCTTAAACGGACTGGCTCAGGCCTGCAATGGTGCGGGGGATTTACCGCGTGCTATCCAGATCTATGAATTGAGTTTGGATAAAGATCCATCACAATCCGATATATGGGTGGCCTATGGCAATTTGTATTATAACCAGGGAAATAGTAAGAAGGCTGCCAATGGTTATCGGCAGGCAATAGAATATGATTCTACTCATGTCAGCGGGCTTAACAACCTGGCTATGGTGCATAAAGACCAGGGCAACTATGATGAAGCTGAAACCCATTTTTTAAAAGCCATTAATTTCGATCCTACTTATAGTTTAGCAATGCGGAATCTTGGCGATATATATCTAAAACAGCATAAGACTGAACAGGCAATACTATGGTTGGAAAAGGCAACTAGCGCTGATCCCCAGAGTCTTTATGGCTTGTATTGGCTAGGCCGAGCACATGTGCAAAATAATAATATTCAACAGGGGATACAGTATTTTTTAGAGGTCTTAGCCCAGAAACCAGACCTACCACAAGTTAATCACGATTTAGGGAAAGCATATTTTGCGAACCGTAATTATAAAAAGGCGCTAGAACATGTCCAATTTGCATTGAATCGAAATTCCTCAATGATTCCATATTATATCACCTTGAGCCATATCTATGATCACATGCAGCAGGAAAAAAAAGCTTTTGCAGCGTTGCAGGATGCATTAACTATCGATCGCAGCGTAGCTGAAATTTATATTGAGCGGGGTAACATCCACAAAAATGCCGGTCGGTTTGAAGATGCACTGAAAGAATACAACCTTGCGGCTTTAATAAAACCAGAACTATGGCTTAGCCATTATAAATCAGGGGTAGCATTATATTATTTGACCCGCCTTGATGAAGCGGAGACTGCATTTCTAAAAGCAGAAGAACTGCATCCTGAAAGTGGTCCTACTTATCATTTCCTTGGAATGGTATCCCTGGCCAAGGAGAATAACAAAGCAGCAGAGAATTGGTTGCTAAAAGCGGCAGAGTTAGAAGGTACCAGTACAGACATTTGGTTCCATCTGGGCGAGGTGCAAATGCGGGCAGAGCAATGGAAAAATGCTGAAAAATCCCTATTGAAATCCTATGATTTAGATTCCTATAATGCAGAAACATTATACAGCCTAGGCCAGGTGTATAAGCAGGTAGGTAAACTGGACCGATCCCTTGAATACTTGTATAAATTTAAAGAGATCGAAGAATTCGAGAGAAATACTGAAAGTTTAAATAAAAAAATTCGGTTGCATCCTAATGATATAACATTGCGTTTAGAGCTGGCAACTTTATATGAGG
>SCKQ01000014.1 GCA_004124535.1 Fidelibacterota bacterium | reverse complement strand
TAACTATGGTCGTGGGCACTGCGCTTACCGATGCAAACTTTGCTGTTTTTGGCAATAATAATACTGCGGGTACATCCACGTCTGATCTGCCTTCCGGTGTTGAGGTCCGTTCGCAACGGATCTGGTATGTAGATGAATCAAATACCGTAGCTGCGGATGTTACGATTGATATCAGTGATGCGACTGGTTATACGGTTACTGCGGGTACAGCATCAGATTATAAACTGCTGAATCGTGCCGGGACCAGCGGTGACTTTAGTATCCTGGCATCAGGATCCAGTAAATCTGGTGATGCGGTCACCTTTAGCAGTGTAACATTATCGGATGAATATCTGGCCATTGGCCAGGCCACAGATAGTGATGCCTATTTGTCACCACATGTAACCATCTCTGGTTCTTCTAATCATTTCCGTATGATGTCGAGTCCTGTAGACGGTACCGTGTATGATGATATTCTTGGTCCCCTGTGGATACAGGGCATGACCAATGGCGACGTTACCAGCGGCACCGCAAATGTGTGGACCTATGATTACGCCAACACCGAGTGGGATGCCTTGACTAATCTGAATACAGCATCTCAGGTAGCTGGAGAAGGATTCTTGGTTTATGTTTTTACGGATACGGATTTTGACGGAGACGATGACTTACCGGTGACCTTGAGTGTTTCCGGAACAGAGAACAGCGGCAATGTAGATCATGGGGATGGTGAAATTCCTGATAATGCATGGACTTTTGCCGGTAATCCTTATGCGTCAACTATTGACTGGGACTTGGTTACCCAAACAAATGTTGCTTCTTCTGCTTATGTCTGGGACAGCCAGGCAAGCACGCCAGCATACATAAGATGGAATGGTTCATCAGGGAGTTTAACAGATGGTCTCATTGCTCCGTATCAGGGATTTTTTGTTCAGGGTTCCGGTGGGTCGGGCTCGATTACCATTGCAGAGGCGGATAAATCCAGCACCGCAGGCACATTCTACAAAACAATGAATGACAGCACCGGCAGCATGAGCTTTGCCATTTCTTCCGGTGATTACAGCGATCAAACATATGTATCCTTTATGAATAATGGACAAGAAGGAATTGATAATTCTGATGCATATAAACTGCTGCCCATGTCCCCCAGTGAACGAGTGGTGGGTATCATATGCTGAAGGCAACGGGTTGGATATCAACAACCTGCCGTATATCCATGATGGAGCAATAGACATACCATTAGACATAATGTATTTAACAGTAGATGCTGATTACAATTTTGTCACCAACGAAAATGAAGTAACCATGAACTGGGATTTGTCCAGTTTACCTGAAACTATCATTGGGCTGACTCTGACAAATAACACAACTGGAGAAACAACAGACTTACTCCAAACAGATGAACTGACATTTATAACGGCAGCAAAAGGGAGTTTCCCTGCTTATGGTTCCAATGGAGTGAACATTTACCCGGAAGTGGGAGAAAGTCAGTTTACACTGGCTGTAGCTTATAGTGCATTATCATCTGGGGGTGAATCAACCTTTCCAACAAAATATGCTTTACATAAAGCGTTTCCCAACCCCTTTAATCCCAGCACCACCATTACCTTTGATGTTCCGATAGAGTCACGGCATGCTGTATCTCTGCAATTGTATGATATCAAGGGACAATTAGTAGAAACACTGGTCAATGAAGTGTTTCCTGCGGGCAGTCACAGTATGCAATGGAATCCGGTTAATCTGTCGTCCGGGGTGTATATTGTGCAGTTAAAAGCGGGAGAGACAGTCTTTAATCAGAAAATAACGTTCATTAAATAATAATGAAATTAATGTCATTGCGAGAAGTGAGGAACGAGCGACGAAGCAATCTCCTTACTTTAATTAATTGTCGAGGAATCAATGATGTACGGTTTTCAATTTACCCAGGGGATAGCTTCGTCATCCTTCCTCGCTATGACAGAATAGATTCATAAGAAAATAATATGCAAAAACACATAAGTATAATAATCGCCATAACACTTCCTCTGATTTCTATCATCTCTGCCCAGCCGAATTTTCCCGGGGCTCCAAACCAGGCACCCATCGGCGGACTTGGACTTCTGGCTGCGGCCGGCGGAGCAATGGCATTAAAAAAACTGTATGATAAACATAAAAAGTAGATTTTCCCCGCTTACATTATTCCTATTGAAAGCAGGCGGTGTATATGCTGCCTGGCAGTTGGTTTATGATTTGGTTGTCCTTCCAGATGGCAGGATAGACACATGGCTGAGCATAACAGGTGTAAAACTCGCTGCTGCAGGATTATCGTTTGTGGGTTGGGAAATCGAGACAGCCGGACGTTTTATCGCCTGTGCTGGTAACAGAGGAGTGGAAATCCAAAACGGCTGCAATGGCATGGAATTGCTTGGTCTTTACGCCGGCTTTATCATCGCATATTCCGGTGATGCAAAAAAAAGATTAATGTTTATAGCTGGCGGAATCGGAATGTTATTTATTGCCAACGTATTTCGTATTGCTTTTTTTGCACTATCTAATTTGTATTATCCTCAATACTGGGATCCTTTACATAACTGGAGTTCTTTTGTATTTTTCTATCCTATTGTATTAACATTGTGGTATCTATGGACTACCGTGAGCGATCGGAACGATATCTTTTCTGGCGCCAGCTTATCATCAGCCTGATTGCCATCGGGCTGGTTTATATATTATTTATTCGTCCAATACAATCCTTTGCTGTTCGAGAATTCATCCTGCCTGCCTTTGATTCTTTCATCAAGCCTGACAGTGATATTCTTACCACACCAGGAAGGGATGAATTTTTTCTATCATCGCTATCAGATTCTTTCCCAAAGGTAAAAATTGAAGTGCCTTTTAATGGCTATTTCTGGCTGGCTATGGCCATGGTCTGGCCCACAAAAAACAAACGCTTCGCCCGGGTTATTTGGATCTATAATAGTTTATTATTCTTGATAATTCCCATTGCTGCTTTGGGAATTATTTATGGCTTCACTTGGTTAGCTCCTCTGATAAATATACACGAAAAAGTGTATAAAGCATTATTTTTGATCTTGGGTGTTTTAGCGGTTCGGGAAGCAGATGAGCTACTTAAAGATTAATCTTTTTCGCGATTTCTGGAAAAGTCTTTGCTCGCTCTATAAAGCGAATCTTTTTCTTCATCAGTAAGGCTTTCATAACCCGTTTCATTGATTTTATCCAGAAGCTGGTTAATCTTGTACTGCATTTCCATCTTTTTCTGATCACTACGACTGCTCATTGAAGAACGAAACTCTTCCAACTGCTTGTAAATTGAGAACCGAAAATCCTTCCAGTGCCAATAATAACGTAAATATACAAAACCGATAGCCATCCCGGACAAGTGCGTTAAGTGGCTGATATTGGAATGATTATTAAATGAAGATAAAAATGCAATAGTACCCAAAAATATCACAAACCACTTTACCTTGATGGGAATCATAAAATAGAGGTATACAGTGCGGTTCGGAAACATCATCCCATAAGCTAACAGTATGCCGTATATTGCTCCACTTGCCCCGATAAGGACCGCATAAGACTGGCCCAAATTGAATAATAACCATACGAGTCCCGAACCAATACCCGTTAGAAAATAATAACGTAAAAACTGTTTGCGTCCCCAAATGGATTCCATTTCAGAACCAAACATCCACAATACAAACATATTGATCAAAACATGGAAAAAATCCCCATGAATAAACATATATGTCAGCGGCTGCCAGATCATGGGCCAAACAGTATTTGGAGATAATCCAAATATTCTGGCCAGGTCAATCTGGCTCTGGGAAATAAGTTTTAATAAAAACAGCCCAACGTTGATCCAAATAAGAATCTTGATCGCTTCTGTGAAAAACTTGGGCTTGAATGAAAGATTGCCCTGCTCGGATTGAAACTGATATCTCAAATCAGGCCTGCTGCAATTAATGCTTTATGCTGTTTTCTATGTTTAATATTTATTACTGGTGTCATGACTGAATAGGGAGATTCGGGCACTTTTAATTGTGGCATAGAATAAAGTTCCAGATTAATACCCATATCCTGGCGTTGTTTATATACATTGAATATTGTACTTACAAACAAATCTCTCGGTAGAATACCAGTGATATTTTTCAACCCGTATTTCCTAAATCCATCCCTTATTATTGTAGAACAACTTCTCGAAAAAATACTGAAATCTGCGTATTTCTCCGGTTTTTTGGGATTGATGGGTGTATTGTGAATAATTTCCAGTTCTTCATCAAGTATATTGCTTAAGCGTTTTGTATCCATACCTCTGATACGTAATACATGGACCGTGCGCATAAAGTTACGGCCGAATTTATCATAATAAGCCGTGCCATCTGCAAGGATCTCAAATTTACCATTGACCGGTGATGGCGCAAATTCACCAAGGGCCGGACGATAAAAATATTCTTCAGGTGTCATGATCTCGTTTTCATTCAGTAAGTGTGAAAAATTGTAAATGTTGCCATTAATATTGATAGCGTTATGGCCAAATAAAGAAGCGGGATATTTTACCAATCGTTCATTATAATAAAAATCAACACATGGTTCTTCTGGTGGCGGTTCCTCTGGCCACAAAATAATAATGGGCTGGCCGGAGTCATAGTCCAATTGGGGCAATTCCCGCGCAACAACTTTTTGACCCAACCAATGTGTCAAATAGCCTTGCCAAATCAGCCTGTCTTCAAAATAATTGTTGTCGGCGCTGGCAATGAAGGATTGGCCGTTTTCTTGACATAATTGACCGTTGATAACATTCTGATTCATATCATGTGAGAAGCTGTTTCAGTATTTTTAATGATTTCAAGTTTCGGTATGTATCAAAATGATATTCCAGATTAGCTGAAATATAATTGCCGATGACATTCCTGTCTTTAGCTGTAACACGTTGCTTTGATAAATCCCCACGGAAAGAAGAATCATAGATATTTGCCTGGATTAGATATTCAAGAATATTGTAGCTACTGGGACCGCCATTGGGATCTGGAAGAACCAGGCCCGGGAATTCCCTTTCCGGTAAATGAGGTTGAAAGCCCAGCAATCGCAACAAACGTAATTCAAAATACCAGAAACACAAATTGAAATACTTTTCCTCATTGTGGAAAAATGATAAAGTGGCCGCTAGTTCATCAAACAAGTCTTCATGAGGGTCCTGATCGACAACTGTTTTATCAACAAGTTCTACAGTTGTAAGGGCGTATGACAGGCGTTTCAGGTCATCCTGGAACCGAATCCAGTTCTTTATAAAACTGACTTTAGACAACATGTGCATATCACGATTCTGTTTATAATACAAAAGTGTTTCCAGGTAATTAGCCGGTTGAAAGTAAGCGCTGCGCGGGGATTTTTTACGCTGTGCGCCGCGTACCATAATGCTGACTTTGCCATAGTCCCGTGTAAAACAGCGGGCGATGAGACTTGTGTCACCATAGGGAAATCGTTTTAGTACTATAGCTGTAGTTTTAACGATCATGATGACCGTTACTGATCAATACGCTTTTGCGTAAATGACTTCGTGTTTGGCGGGCTTACCGGAGTAAATACAGCTTAATCCATCCGTTTGTTCATCAAAAGGTATGCAGCGGATGGTAGCTTTGGTTTCATTTTTTATCGCAGCTTCTGTTTTTGCCTCTCCATCCCATCCACAACGGATGAACCCCCCAGAAGAAATAATATCTTTAAACTCATTATAACTGTTTGCAGAATGAGTATTGTCTTCTCTAAACGATTTGGCTTGATCAAATAAACTTGACTGAATTTCATCTAATAAATTAGATATCTTGTTTATTAGCTCATCTTTGCCAAGTGACAATTTTACCCCATTGTCTCGTCGAACAAGAACAACTTCATTATTTTCTACATCTCGTGGACCAACTTCCATCCGCAAGGGGGCGCCCTTCATTTCCCACTCATTAAATTTGAAGCCTGGTGAATTTTCTGACCAATCTTCATACACGCGAACATTGTTTTCTTTTAAACCAATAGTAATCGGTTCAATGAAATCTTTAATTAATTGTACATGGCTTTCGTTTCTCGCAATAGGCACAATAACAACTTGATGGGGTGCTATTTTTGGTGGCAGGCGTAACCCTTTATCATCACCGTGAGCCATAACAACAGCACCCACTAACCTAGTACTTACTCCCCAGCTCGTGGCATATACATAATCTTCTTTATTATCTTTTGTTTGAAATGTTACCTCAAAAGCTTTAGCAAAATTCTGTCCCAGATTATGGGATGTTCCCGCTTGCAGTGAACGTTTATCACCCATCATTGCTTCAATACAATATGTTTTTTCTGCACCGGCAAATTTTTCTGCATCTGTTTTGAGACCTGTTAAAACCGGAATAGCCAAAAAGTCTTCTGCAAGTTGGCGATACAATTCTAGAATTTGCAGCGTTTCTTCTTCAGCTTCTTCAGCAGTAGCGTGAGCCGTATGGCCCTCCTGCCAAAGAAATTCTGTTGTTCGCAGAAACAACCTTGTACGCATTTCCCAACGAACAACATTTACCCATTGGTTAATCAATAGCGGTAGATCCCGGTATGATTGAATCCATTTTTTATACATAGACCAAATAATGGTCTCTGAAGTGGGCCGCACGATAACTTCTTCTTCCAAACGTGATGCGGGATCAACGATAATACCACCGTCACCGTCTGCTTTTAGGCGAGTATGAGTTACAACAGCACATTCCTTAGCAAATCCTTCCACATGTTCTGCTTCTTTAGCCAGATAAGATTTTGGAATAAACATGGGGAAATAGGCATTTACGTGACCCGTTTCCTTTAGCATATGATCAAGGGATTCTTTAATATTATCCCATAAGGAAAAACCATACGGTTTTATAACCATGGTCCCTTTTACCGGGCCGTAATCAGCCAAGCCTGCCTTAATAACAACGTCAGTATACCAGGCTGAATAATCTTTGCTTTGTGGTGTAACTCCCTTAGACATAACGATTGCTCTAAATAAAATTGAGGCTGAAATTACCGGGGTTCGTCTGGGCAATCAAACTGTTTGTTCGTGAGTTATATGGTTGTAAAAGCTAATTTAAAACATATTCGTTCCTTACATAGAAGTAAGGGTCGTGCTACCCACAATCAATATATTATTGAGGGTCGGCGATTGTTTCAGGAAGCATTGCTAACCAATGAACATCTCCATCTAGCGTATTTTACAGATACATTCCAAAGCAACTTTCCAGGGTTGGTTAAAGATGTTATAAAAGAATGCCCAGGGGCCCAAAATGTGTCGCCAGCCGAAATGAAAACAATGTCTGCAACGGAAACACCATCGGGTATTTTAGGTGTTTGTTTCATCCCTGATAATCAGGTACTTGATGATAAGTTAAACTGCAACTGGCTTTTTCTCGATAGCATTTCAGAGCCAGGAAATATGGGTACACTTTTACGCACAGCTGCCTGGTTTGGAATTAACAATATATCTTTATCGGGGGATTGTGTAGATATTTATAATCCAAAAGTGGTACGTAGTGGAATGGGTGCTCATTTCAACGTCACCTGTATTTTAGATGCAAATATAAAACAATTTGACGCTACACATGCGATCATTGGTGCTGACCATAAAGGTACTAACTTGGCAAACCATAAAATAGAAGCTCCATGGGTGCTGGTGCTAGGTAATGAGGCGCATGGAATTTCCGAAAGGACTCGAGAGAATATTAATCACCTTATAGCTATCCCCCGGATTGGTACAGGCGAATCTTTAAACGTTGCCATGGCAGGAGGTATATTGATGGAAAAGCTGAAAGAAATCAATTAAAAAGCCCTGGACAAGTCCAGGGCTTTTTAAGGTGCTGGTTTGAAATTTTTAGTACAAAAACAGTCTCAAAACATATATATGCTTTACTATCGATTACAATATAAAATACAAGGAGACTTTGCATTTCGGAAGTCTAGCAGTAATTTTTTAGCTTATGAATACAACGGAAACTGACCCTTTACCGAGAAAAACATGTGATGAGCAGTACTCTAACCATAAAAAATGTCTTTGGAATTGTAATTCTTTCAGTGTTATCAGCGCTGGTGGTGGGCACTATTATTGCCTCCGTTGGAATCGTTTATCTCCCCGAGAATGATAACAATATAACTAATTTTCTGGCTTTATTTATCGGGCAAGGGTTTATGGTTATCCCACTGCTTTTATTTTTGACTGCCCGGAAAGAATCATTTGTTGACCGCTTGCGCATTCGCAAACTTCCCTTTCCTGTTATTTTGTCAACATTGGTGCTTTCGCTGGGTATCATTATACTGGTCGATGAATTTGACCGGATAGCCAGTTTACTCTTCACACCGCCAGAATACCTGGATCAATTGGGTTATATGCTCAAGTTTGATTCTTTCAATATGGCTGTATTTCTGATATTTGGAATTGTTGTATTGGCACCACTGGGTGAAGAAATATTATTCCGGGGTTTTCTCCAGAAATTCCTTGAAGAACATTGGCAGGATGTCACCCGGGCTGTTTTGGTAACAAGTCTTTTTTTTGCCATTATTCACTTAAACCCATTTTGGTTAATTCAAATTTATATGCTTGGCGTTATACTGGGGTTTCTGGCCTGGCGGACGGGGTCTATCTGGGCCGGTTTTATCCTTCATGCGGCGAATAATTTAGTGGCTTTACTCTTTACCAATTATAATCAGGTTCTGGATGACATTTATACGTGGCAAGGTCATGTCGCTCCCTGGATATTACTCATTGGTGTGGGGTGTATATATGTTGGTTTTAACTGGCTGAATAAAACCACAAAGGTGTACTCATGAAACAACTGATGTTTGAACGGGAAATCCAAGTTTTGGGCGATACGTTTCGCCGGCTTATGCGCCGTCATGCCCATACCAACCTAATTAAACTTATCAACAAAACACATCCGGCTGATATGTCTGTGCTTTTCCGTTACTTCGATGAATCTGAACAAGAACAACTTTTTGATCTTATGCAGCCCAATGATCATACGGGTGAATTCCTGACAGAACTGGATGAATCCATCCTCCAGAATCTTGTAGCTGAAGTTTCTGCAGACCGCATTGCAAAATTAATCGATCCTATCAGTGCCAGTGATCGTGCTGAAATCCTAAGCCTCCTCCCAGATGAACAGTCCCGGGGTATTATTGATTTATTAAAAAAGGAAGAAGTAGAAGAACTGGAAGAAATACTGGCTTATCCTGAGGACAGTGCCGGTTCTTTGATGTATACAGATGTGTTTACTCTCCACGAAGAAACGACAGCCAGAGCTGCCATTGCTGCTCTTCAGCATGAAGAACAAGCTGAAACAGTTTTTTACCTTTATGTAACAAATGACGTTAATCAATTAATGGGCGTTATTTCTCTCCGTGATCTTGTGACCACTTCTCCGGATTCTTTGTTAAAAGATTTGATGGTAAGGAAAGTACATACCGTTCGCCCTGATACAGACCAGGAAGAAGTTGCCCAAGTTGTTTCTCAGTATAATTATTTAGCTGTACCCGTTACAGATCAGGATGAAAATCTATTGGGTATTGTAATGGTTGATGATGTGGTTGATGTTATTCGAGAAGAAGCTACTGAAGATTTCTTAAAAATGGCAGGTGTGGGTAAAGACCGTGAAATTTTACTTAAATCCTCATGGGAAAATGCCAAAAGCCGACTGCCTTGGCTGTTCGCCAGTTGGATCGGTGGTATCGGAGCAGCAACTATAATCGGGTTATATGAAAATATCCTGGAAACCACACTTGTCTTGGCAGCCTTCATTCCTGTTATTATTGGTATGGGTGGTAACATCGGTACGCAAACGTCCACAATCATTGTTCGCGGATTAGCGACTGGGAGGGTAAATGTTGGCAACAATATGAAAATCTTATTCAAGGAAATTCGCGTTGGCCTTATTTTGGGTGTGTTTTATGGAATTTTGCTGGGACTTTTTACATTAACAAGATTTACGGATTTATCGCCGAACCTAGGTATTATTGTTGGGTTGAGTATTACAACATCCATGCTAATTGCGACAACAATAGGTGCTTTCGTACCCCTATTCCTCTCTAAGCTTGAAATAGACCCCGCTGTGGCCACTGGACCCTTCGTCACCACCAGTATTGATATTTTGGGTGTTACACTTTATTTCCTGATTGCATCACTTTTCTTGCCTCTGGCATGAACCTTTTATTCTTTGCCCTGACGACCAGTCTGGGTATCTACATCCTGTTCGTGCTCTTTTTTCTAACCGGACTGCGTCGCATAAAAGTAAATGAAAAAAATATAACCAGTTGGCCTACTGTCGCCATTGTTATTGCTGCCCGGAATGAAGAAACAAACTTACCTAATATTTTTCAGGATTTAGCCCAGCTGGATTACCCAAAAGAATTGTTGGATATTGTTATAGTTGATGACCGTTCTACAGACAATACCTGGTCGCTCATAAAGCATTTTTCTGATCAGCACGCACATATTCATGGCGTTCTGATAAAGGAAAAATCACCAGCTATGACACCCAAAAAATATGCTCTCACAACAGCAATTGAGCAATCAAGGGGAGAGTATATTTTGTCAACAGATGCTGATTGCCGTATACCACAGAGCTGGGTTAAAAGTATGGTTAAGTTGCTGGAAGACGGTGTTGGCATTACTGTTGGTTCGTCCACTATTGAAAGCAGTAAACATTCATCCTTTATTCATTATCAACTTGTGGATTTTCTGGCTTTAGTCACAGCAAATGCTGGTGCGATGGGCTGGGACTTTTATTGGACAGGGTCCGGTCAGAATCTTGCTTATAAACGGAAACTGTTTGCAGAAATTGATGGTTTTAATCCGGTACGTGATCGAATTTCAGGAGATGATATTTACCTGGTGCAATCTATAGGAAAAAAATATGGTTGTACATTTAATCCAGATCCAGGAAGTTTCATAAAATCCAGTCCTTCCTCATCGATAAGGCAATTTATAAGTCAACGTATCCGCTGGTCATCAAACTCCAGGTTTGCAGCAAAAACTGATCTTTTTTTCCTATTATTCTTATTTAATGCATTTTTAATGAATTCAACAATACTGGTTGGAATTTTTACTCCTCAGCTATATTCAATCCTGCCTATGGTTTTTGGACTCAAGTTTGTAGGTGACGCATTGGTGATATTTTCCGGCGCCGCTAAACTACATCTTACATTCCCATCAATCATTTTCATTCTCTGGAGTATTTTACAACCCTTTTATATACCCTTTATTGGCTTGGCCGGTTTAGTTGGCAGGTTTAAATGGAAACCATAATGAAACGATTGCTGTATATCCTTTTTTTATGTTTTTGGTTTATCCATGCGCAAGACTACAAAATTACCTTTTTTGGACTGCCAGCTGTGGATGTAAACATGGCTGTGGATGAAAATAAAATCAATTTTAGCGTCCAAACAGTTGGTTTAATTAATTTAATTTGGCCAACAGAAAATCAATATGCCGTTACGTATAATTCCTCCCATTTTGGCTTGCTTAATTATGAAAAAAAAATAAAGCAGGGCACAAATAAGTACAAATTGACTGCAGCTTATTATCCGGAAGACAGTACACTTCATTATGAGCAAACAACTCTCAAGCGAGTGCCTGAAATACAAACAATTTTTACTCTGCTGGCACAAGTCCAAAAAGAACCCATTGATGCTATCGACACAAAATGGTTTCCCATGGACCACGATGGGCAATTGTTTTCTGCACGATTACTTTGGGCGGATACAAGCACTATTACTATTGAAGACAGTTCAATTATTTGTAATCATTACCGGCTGGACATCAAAGCGGAAGAAGATGTAACATCTCTACATGAGCAATCAGACTATTTTATGAATAACATTGTTGCACCAGAAGCTGTTCGCCAATTATGGGTAGAAAAATCAGGCCGGCGCCGCATTATACAGGCCTCGGTAAAGATCTATGGAATTAACATTGTGGCAAAAATTAAGAATGTCTAGACCATCGTTTTACCAGCTTTATAAAAAACACATCGTTATCTGGTTGTTGATTGCCATTGGTATAGTGGTGGCACTCAAATTAGGTATAGACGAAAAAATTATTGTATTTGTGACGTTGGTATTGGGACTTTTCACACAACTATTTGCTGGCCTGGGTGCTTTAATTGCTCTAATCCCATTTATTGGCCCATTGATTGTTAAATTACTGGCGATTCCTTTTTTCTGGATTTTGAATGGCTTGGGTTATTTTGTAGGCATGTTAGCTATTAAGCGGGGTTATTCCGGCGAATTCATGAAATCCCGGGTCTTGACGCTGGCGTTATTAGTTGGCATTGTTGTGGGTTATATTATTGGACATATTATACCTTTAAGGTAATCAATGAAAATCCTGGTATTACAAGGCCCTAACATTAATCTTATTGGTGTTCAATCAGCGAAAGTCGGTGAACGCGTAACCTTAGACAAAATTAATAAAGGCTTACGGTCGCATGTTCATAGCATCAATTTGGCAATTCAACTGCGTTTTTTGCAAACCCACAAAGCAGAAAAAGCTGTTTCATTCATCCAGCGCAATCGCAAAAAAGTCCAAGGAATTATTTTTGCTCCTGTTTCCTGGGGACGCTATGAATATTCAATTTTAGACGCATTGCAATTATCCAATTTGCCCAGTGTTCAAGTGTTGCTCAATGAAAACTATGGCTCTCTGAATGAATCAGATTCTATTTATACATCCGTATGTAATGCGACCGTTACGGGACATCCCTTTGAAGCGTTCAATAATGCTTTTGACACATTATTAAAACATATTTCTTAATATTAATTTTTTGTTTTTTAGAGTTCAATCAATTTATCCCGCAGGACTTACGGCCCTTATTTGGTTGAGCAGCTGTGCCCCACCGCCACCCCAACCGGAAATTTCTGTAGAAATTGTACCTGTAGTAAATACATCAGTTGACAGATCTCAAATCACTTTTGTTTTACCAGCTGAAATCAATGCTCAACATTTGCGGTTCATAGATGAGTCCCTGCGAGAAATGTCTGACAAATCCGTAAAACATATACTGGCTGATTCTGTTCAGGATGATTCATTATCTGTTTTGATAGCGCAAACGATTTTAAATGATCTTTTAGCTAATATCCCTAACTATGAGTTTTTATCTGCAACCGCTTCCGGTGATTCACTCTTTATAAATTATAGACTAAATAAGACGTTTATAGATCATATAATCAAACCATACCTGGATACATACGCTCACCCTGCACAAAAACCAATTGCACCTTTATTTACAGCACATCATAATCCACCAGCCATTGAATCTGTTTCAGAACTGACACTTTTACTGCCGTGCGAAGATAGTTCAGTCCCCACACAAGCCTTGCTCTTACCTAACGCACCAAGGCATTATAGAAACGGCACACACCGGGGAATTGATTTTTATGTGAATTGGGGCACACCTGTCCGGGCGGTGTCTGGCGGAACTGTCATTCGGGCGGATCATCATTTTGAAGAAGTTCAGCCCGAGTTCAGGAAACGACTCCTGGCGCAAGCAAAGCAGTTGGGACATACACCTTCCGATATATTTGAACACGTATTGGTTGGGCAGTCAGTGTATATTGATCATGGATTCGATCTGATCCCCGGTTACAGGGCGGTGTCCATTTACGCCCATTTATCCCATATCAATGGAGAAATAAAACCGGGAGTAACTGTATCCGCCGCTCAAATTATTGGCCTTTCAGGAAACAGCGGCACAAAAGAGAGCACCCTGGGTACACGAAAAGGCGCTCATCTCCACTGGGAATTGATCTTACAGGATGCGGGCGGTGAATACTATTTTGGGCAGGGCTGGGATACAGAAAAACTGTATCAAGAATTAGTTCGCGTTTTCAGCAAATAAGGCACTGTTGACCACGATCCCGTGCTTTAACATAAACCTGTTTAAAATAATATCTCTGGTAAGATCTGGGTTCAATTCCTGCATTTTGTCAAGATAGCGAGTATAAATGCGATTGATGATCTTCCGTTTTATGGTTGTATCAACGCCAGGGAACAACTTTTTGTTATCTTCATACCACTGCACCAGTAAATGTTTAGCTATAACATCAGAAATAAATTTATTGAATGAGAATCCGCTATTTATAGACACATTTTTATATAATGAGAAATTGTTTGCTTCATTTACTATCCAATCTGATGTTATTTCCTTTCCGCCAATTCTGCCAATAACATTATTATAATCAACTTCCCTTAACCTATTAACCGGCATGCCTGACATTGAATGGACATCTTCAATCTCCTGCACAGAATCCCACATGTTATATAATTCAACTTGATTTAATAACACAATATATTTTTGATAAAGAGTATCTACAAATATCGAAAAACTTTCTTCCTGGTAACCGTATTTTCCTTTTTCCAATTCTTTCTTTAATTTATCTCGATCAAACTCTTTTTTGTCTTTTCCATATTTCGGTATTTTACGGTCTACAATAACAACATGAAAACCCATTGGGGATTCCAATGGTTCATGCAATTTGCCTTCGGGAGAAGACCAAACCGCATCATTGAAATTTTTTGGCATTAGCCCAAAATAAATCTGGCCCATTTCGTTGCCTTTTATTTTCGAGACCGGAGATTCACCATAGATAGATAAAGCTTCTTCATAGGTTAACTCACCCGAGAAAATTCGATTATAAATTATTTTAGCTCTATTATAGGCTTCTTCTTTTGTCCGTTCATTACCTTGTCCAAATGAGAATTTGTGAGCAACGGTCAGTGTCTTTACAAACACATCTACATTCAAAGCATCGCCAACAAATTTCAGTGTGCTGTCTGAAAAATGAAGATTATCAATCAAATATTTTTCTATTTCTTGAATGATCAGATCATGCTTTAATTTATTTTTTTCTTCAGCAATATTAAAGTCAATACCGGTCAGATCCTGTTGCTCATAAGACGAAATATATTTAACTACAGCGTATTTCCTCACAAATGCGGTTTTCTTGGCCGGCGCTAAGGTGTTAAATGTGGTTTCATCAAAGACCTGATATATATCAGACAAATGAATTTTTTCACCCTGGATAGTCGCCACAGTTTTATCAAGTCCCATACAGGAAATAAACAGACCTAATATGATAACAAGTATGAATTGGAAATATTTCATTTTGGGGAACGAGAAGTTAAAAAAAAGGGCGGCTGTTGAGCCGCCCTTTTTTATCACAATAATCTATAGTGATAGATTACTTCAAGAGCATCATCTTACCGGTTAAGGCACGATCTTGTGCTTCTACACGGTAAATGTAAACGCCTGAGGCAACTTGTGTACCATGACTATCCATGCCATTCCATGCAACGGTTTGCAGACCAGGCTGCATGAGACCGTTATGGATCTTGGTCACTTCTTCACCCAGTAGTGAATAAACGGTAACCGTTACATCACTGCGAACATCAAGATTAAACGCAATGTTCGTGTTGGGGTTGAAGGGGTTCGGATAGTTGCCTTTCAATGAGAAGGCATTCGGTGTACCAACAACATCATCTTCAATGCCTGTAATGGCTGTAAGGCCTTCGTAGGCTTGAATCAGAGGACTGGCATCCGTGGGACACGCAACAGCTCCTGCAAGTTGGTTCCAGTAATAAGATGCACCCACCCAGTAATAGCTGGGTACTGTGTTCAGTGCAATAGCGTCAAAGGCCAAAAAGGCGCTCTTACCGCCATTACCGGCTTGTCCATGGATCATGACGTTGTATGTATCGGTCATGTCAGGATTACCGGCACTGTCAAGCACGCCGCCATAAGCAGTCATATCTACTGTATAACCAGTAGCTGGATCTATACCGTCAAGCCAGTTACTGCCGCCGGTTTCATATGCTGGATCATAGTTCACATTCAGTGAATCCGCAAGGAATCCTGCCAGTGAACTTGCAAAACCATCGGATCCGGCCACGAGACGGGAAACACCGCCCTGATCGCCTGATGTCATATAGTTGACATCATTGTAATCTGCAGCAATACCAAGGATATCGTGCGTAAAATCACCGGGACCATAGGTCATGTTTGTCCAACCAGTGCGGGCGCCAAGCCATTCATCACTGGAGACAATGTATGTTTTGTCACCATCCCACCAGGCTCCTACTTCAGCATCATTGTTGTAGTATGGACCTGTACCGGCCAGCTCAACAATAGTTGAGTATTCGGACACTAATTCATCTACCATGCCACCATAGGAAGCATCCCAGATATCAAACGGGACGCCACCCCAGTAGAAATAGAGGTAAGATGAATACGCTATAGTTCCATACAGTGCAGCCTGATTATTGAAAATCAGGTCGTTGCCTGCTGTTGCTGAAAAAATGAAGTACGACATTGTATTTGAAGATGTGGATAAACCACCAACGTCAGTAGCTGTCAAAGACCAGTACACGAATGTACCTGCACTTTGACCTGGAATGTCAGCCGACCAGCTGCCATCGCCACCATCTGTCAAAGAGACAGTATTAACAGCTGCTGTCAATGAATCCAGTTGGTAAGACAAAACAACTGCTGCAACACCGGCAGCGCCGCCACTGGGATTATCATCAGATACTACACATGACACTGCACGGCCATCTGTTGATAAAGTAGTTGGCAAAGCACTAATGCTTTCAAACACGGGGCCACGGTCACCGGTTAAGTCAACTGCCAGTTGGAAGTTGAAGCACCAGCCACGAATGTACCAGCCGCTTTCTCCGCCGGTTCCACTACAATCTGTACCGCCATCTGCAGCACTTGCATAGTACTTCATGGATGCCCAGGGGCTTCCAGTATGGGCTGCATATAGAAAACCAATGCCGGGGTCAGATCCGTCTCCGCCTGTTCCGGTGTAATGTACAGCAACACCAACATACTCGCCAGATAATACGTCAACTTCTGAACCTAAGTCTGCCAAGTTCATCCAGTTGTCACCGCCGCCATTTTCGATCCCAGGATTATTGGTAGGATCCAATGTAGCTGCTGTGAAACCATCAGGCCAAGAAAGACCCATGGTCATTGTTCCGGGAGGACCAGCGGCCGCTGCTACAGTTCCCAAAGGATCTGTTGCATTGCCGATCATGGCTCCGCCACCGCATACACCAGCAGCACTATTCCATGTAGTTCCCTCTAATCTAATGTCACCGTTCCAGCGTCATCGTATCCGGCCAGCCAACCGCTGCCGTTTACGAGACCTTGGTCATACATGGCTCCATCTGAACCATAAGGATAAGATACCTTATGAATAGAAACCGTGAGTTGTTCTCCGGTTCCCCAACGATACACTGGTACACTGACAGCTTTAATTGTCAGGTCTGCTGGAGCCTGAAACGTTGTCATAAAAACATCACCAGGGGTGCCATAAAAATAGGCTCCCCAGGCATAGTCATAAGCCAAAGTATCAGGAGTATCGCGTCCAACACCGTTGTGGTTGTAATTATAGCGCTGTTCATAACCAGGCATAACTACAATATCCTGCTCGGGATTCCCTATGATACCATACTGACTCAAGTCTTTCCCAGGAATACCAGTGGTATTACCAAGATCGCGAGCACTTATGGGCCACACAAGGGCGAGCAGAAGGCCTACGGATATTAGCTTCTTACTCATTATTAACTCCTTTTTTTTCTTTCTTGCAAGAAAGACGCCAGCAGACAAATTAATACCTGCTGCTTTTCGTCTTTATTCTTTTCGATCTGTTAAAAGGTTACCTTTAAAGTTAACCAACTTACACCATCGAAATATTCTGCTGTCCTGTATGCATAATCTACAGTCAGCCCAATTCCCGTCAAACGGGAAAGATCTAGGCCAAACCCGAAGGTTGGACCCCAGATAAATTCTTCACTGCTGCTTTCCCACTGATCATCTCCTGAATCATCATCTGTGCCTTCTATAAAATCAGCGCCAAAGGGTTCTGGATCAAACGCCAAAGCAAGTCCTGCCCGTGTGTAGAACATATCCATAACATTTATTTCAGCGCCAAAGCGATATTCATCAAAAGAAAAATTGTTGTTCAAAAAAGAGGCGCAAAAAACTGCTTTAGCAGCACCAAGGTCCAAAGGCCCGTACGCCACTCCCAGTTCCAGCGTAGTGGGTAATTCAAATTCCGATAAGCTAATACGCCGCGGTTCAGTGTTAGTACCAGGTTCAGTGCCTTGAGGCTGGTGGAATTCCTCTAAATCAGCTCCATTAAAAATCATGCTCAAACCCAGATTTCTAATAGATGCACCAATTTTTATACCATTTGGACTTGTTTTATACTGTACACCTGCGTCCAAAGCAAAACCAGTAGCAGATTCACGCATAATTGATTCATTAATAATTTTAATATCTGCGCCAAAAAGTATCCGGTCGGTCATTTGGCGGGAATACAGGAATCCTAATGTAATAAAACTTGGTGAATATGTTTCTCCTGTCCCGTCAGGCAGGTCAGCTGTTGTTACATCAATATCACCAAAGTTTAAAGATTTCAGTGAAATACCAAACATATTCTTTCCGCCAAAATTTGATGCCACTGCCGCATAGGTAATACCAATATCCGCTATCCAGGATAAATGGGTAAACATAGCTTCTCCGGTGCCGGACATTCCGGCAATACCAGCAACATTCCATTCTGCAGCTTCAATGCCACTGATGCCAGCAACGAAAGCTCCCGACATGGCCGTCCCTCTGGAACCAACAGGTATCAAGAGTTCTTGTGCACCAGCGGTCCCGCGGCGGCGTTTACTGCCCGCTTCGACGATACTGCTGATAAACATAGGTACCAGCAAAGTAATGATGATCATTCTATTTACATGTTTTCTATTCATATTTTTTATGCTCCAATGGAAGTTTAATAGACGTCCAAACGTTCTTCAGGCATGAAGACCGCCAGTTTCAAAATCTTCTCACCTACATCTTCAACATCGATATGGGCGATATACATACCGCTTGCAACTGGAATACCAGCCGTATTGCGTAAATCCCACTGCGCGCGACGATCAGGATCATTTTCTGACGTAATTACTTTATCTATTTTGGCAATCATGTCACCCGCAATCGTGAAGATACGAATTGTTGTCGTGCCTACTCCCAGATTCGTGAAGAATACAAATCGGTTCAGCTGATTACGCTCTTCTGGGTTTCGTCCAAAATATGGATTTGGGAATACATTAACATTATCAAGCTCAGCATCGGCTGACTGCAATCCTTGGCCAGTAAATGTATAGGTATCTGTTCCCGGTATTATGGGATTTTTGAATGTAACTACAAACTCATTACCGCTTTCATAGGATGTGCTGCTTTTGTTAAAAGTAAACATCCAGCCCATGATTCCTGAATCAGAATAGTGATCATTAAGCATGGCTCCGGTATAATCTCTGTATACTGGCATGAAATACATGTTTTTGGCAAACATATTGCTGCCGGGGTTTTCTTCATCGGCTTCATAAAGAGGTTTGCTACCGGCAGCCAGGTAAACAGCGATATCAACACGGCGGTCATCCTCAACAGTATACAATTCAAAGGGAACCCACGCTGTGTCCGGGGTTCCGCCGATCAAACCGCTTACATTGAAGAAGGTGGCGATAGATCCGGCATCCGAAAAAACAACTTTCAGATCCAATTGCAGAAGTTCAGGCCCTGGTGCATCTTCCGGTTGGGTCACAGGCAACGGCGCCAAGAACTCTGCCCATGTACCCGAGCCTGAAGCAGATAAACCGCCAAACACAAGCTGGGTAGATGTATCCGCATCAACAGTCGTAGTAGCTGTTGAATAACCGGATGGCGCAGCATAAGTCGCGTTTCTTGCACCTAGAATAAACCCATCTGTGATTTCTACGTTTGTAGCATAATTGGGTAGATCTACAAATTCCAGATCAGAGTTTTCATAATCATAATAATCTGGCGTAGCAGGGAAAAGAGCATCTGTCAAAACCACTTGATTATTATCCGTATTTGTTAAAGACCAATAGTAAACCGAATCCACCATATCAAATGAAATATTATAACTATTATTTGTCAGTTGATAGGGGTCCACAACGTGAGGCAAGAATGTTGCATCAGAAAGGCCCGTGTGTGTAACAGCCAGAGTATCATTAAAACCGCTGGCTAATGCACTGCCCAAGCCTGGTCCTCCAGGAACGACTTCAATTGCATTTTTGGGGCTTTCGATCACTCGCTGTGCTGCATCCGGGTCATAAGCAAAAGCTGTAACAGCAAAATAGTATTTCCTGTGATTAATAATATCACGGCTATTGATTACATCATATGTTATCTCAACAAAGTGATTAATACCAGAGTCCGTCCCAAACTGTGCAGGCAGTTCAAGGAGTTCACCTGTATCTTCATCCAGGGTTAGATCCAGAATTGTTTTTATATCATCGACAATATCATATGTTTGAATCCGTGTCCAGGGACCATTTAGAGAAGCGCCCTGGTATATATTGTACCCTTGGAAGGTATAATTACCGCAAGCATAGTTTTCAATAACATCACTGTTTTCCTCAAAAGTCAACAGCACTTTCTTATCCAGTTGTGCAAATTCAACAGTGGGTGATGATGGCGAACACACATTAAAATTTGCATCGAATGCACCTTGCGCAAAATTATCAAAATATAACATTTTTGTAATGGATTTGGCCCAGTTGGACCCCGCAGCAATAATCATGGCGCCTACCACTTCCTGGGTATCACCGGGAGCAAAATAAAACGGGCCGGACGTCATCAAATAACGGCGGTCACCCGGAACATCATCGATCCAACCCACACCTGTTACTGGATCACCGTTATGTACGAATACTGATGGTTCATTCGTTGTAGGATCAATGTATGGGTCCCCTGTGTTGCCAACCAAACCATTCATATAACGGTACGTTTCTTCTGCCGTTTCAGGATCTGAAAAGTTGGGGTTGCCATTGATGTATTTGGCGAAGGAGGTTAAGCTGAGTTTTTTCTTATCTGGAAAATCGCGTAAATAATAACCTTTACCTTGGCCCCAGGTCAATATTGTCGCTGTATCACCGGGAGAGTCAACAATCGGGCCCTGAAAAAAGTCACCACCGACTGCAGGGACTTCTACACCGTATGTTTGATCCCCATCTGCATCATTATATGTATAGCCCACACTAAGCCCTGTATTACAGGCTACCAGGTCATCAGTAGCGTCACCGACATCATCATCGTGCCACATGGATACAAATACACTATCCAATTCATCGGATCCTTTGTTTATAATCACCCAGCGCAGGAACATAATATTGCCCATGGCACCAGCCTGGTCAAAACCAAAAATAGAGGTCTGAACATCTACATTCATGGGCGGTGTGCCCCACAGTGGAGTATGGGTTGCTGCATCACCGTCATTCATAACGTGCCAGTGGAACATATCACCTAAAATTTCAGGATAATCACCCAGCTCAGGGTCATAATTACCATCACCATTTATATCCACCCAGGGCGCGCCATCGTGAACCGGCCAATTTTCAAAATCATTTGATGGTAAATCCGTTGCTACCATCTCTGTAAACAAGCTGGAGCCTTCCAATGTACTAACGGGTAAATCCAACGTCATAGAGCTAAAGGTAGCCCAGTCGTTTTGCAGGAAAGCTTCTACTTCTTTCTTTTGTATTTGATAAATTTTACCAGAATTAGAATCATCCGAGCCAATGGAACCGGGCACAAACTCAACCGTATATTCAGCAGCTGCGGTGCGGATTTCATCAACCCAATTTCCTCCTGGCGCTCTGGAGCGTCCACTAGCCAGCCAGATACCAGATTGAAAAACAGCCAGCTTACCGCTGCCTTTGGGCCATTCCAGACCAGAGTTTCCGGTCACATGATAACTGGCATCATCGCCATGGTTACCATGTACTGAACTAATCTTATTGCCATCCCAAATAACATGTTCAACTGGGGAAGCCATGGATTTATATGTTGGCCCGTGATACATATTTTGCCTATTTACCGGCTCTGCAGCCCATACATAACTCAGGCTAAATATGAAGATGAATAACCGTTTATAATTCACCATAGAAATCTACTCCTTAATTTTATCCAAATATTATTTAATCAGTGTTTATAAATCTACCCGTAAGCCGATTTGGACTTGCCGTGGGGTTCCCCAGCGGCTGGGTGATGTAATCCGTGATGTATATAGATCTTGACCAGCCTCTGGTCCGCCAATAGCCCAATCATTCAACCAGTTTTGACCTGCCTGTGTGGTCAGATAACCATCATTATCTGGTAAGCCAGAATAATTATACACCGCTGAAACGTTTTGACTGTTCAAAACATTCTTCACAACACAAAATAGACCCAGGTTTACTCCGCTGATTACAAAGGCTTTATCCAGGCGAAGGTCAATATTGAACGTGGCCGGCATTACACCTGAATTCAAACCGGCAACAGGCTGGTCTGAAAGCTGTCCGCCAAATACTGCTGTCCGTGGTTTTGAAGGTGTATACCGCAGACCACTGCCAAAACGCATAAGAATATTGGCACCAAACAGCGGCAGCATGCTTCTGGCCCCGGTCCGGTAATCAATGGACAGGCTACCGGTATGGCGCTGGTCAAATGTCATGGGTGATGTAAAGGTAGGATCATTGCCGCCCAGCCATGAAATCCGATATCCTGTATTGGCATTCGATCCCGTACCGCCGGCCCAAGACAAAGTATAATTGGCTGAAACCCGCGTATTTGCGATCCGTCTGGTATTTAATGAAAAGTTCAGTCCTTTATTAGTGGCATAATCACCATTAACGTATAGGGCATATCCGGTAGGACGTGCAGCAACATTACGAATCTGTAAATAATCCGATTTTTCATTGTAAAACATAGTAATGTCAATACTGATATCATTGGTAACTAATTGCTTAAAACCAATTTCGTAATCTGTGGTTTTGGTGGGCATCAGTTCCGGGTTGGGTGAGCGTGTATAATTCCCCTGTTCAATGTTGGATAAAAACCGTGCATAGCTAATGTATAGATAATCAAATTTCACCGGCATTAAGTATTTACCATACGTTGCATGAAACACTGTTTTATCCGTAACCGGGAACGCCAGACCAATACGCGGACTAATTTGCGTCGAAGGTGTTACATCAACCTGATGAATTAATCCTGCGGCGTCATCATCTGTGGGTTCACTGTACAGGTATTCCATAGGATCGCCAACCCCATTCTTATTTAAATCAGTATAGTAAACTGTTTCCGCTAAAGTACCGGCATCAGTGATGACAATATTCTGATTCCCGCCCGTTAGGGGATTAAATACTTTGTTTGCCGGGTCTACATGATCATAACGCAGCCCCAGGTTCATTATCAAATCATCAAGTTCAAATTTATCCTGAATATAATAAGCCATGATGATGGGTGTCCGTGCTTTATTTATTCCCGAATCCATATCATAACGGCCTGTGATATCATAGCCAATATTATTGGCATAAGCACCTTTATAGGCCTGGAATATCTGATCATCAAAATAATCATCATAATTGGCATCATTGCCTTCTGCTTTATAGGTATCACCTGGGTCTTGTCTAAAATCGGCAATTCCATCAGGCCCTACAACCAGGGCACCGGCGCTGTCATTCCAAGCCGCATCCCAGGCCCATATGTCTTGAGTTTCTGAGTAAGGTGCATTGCTGTCAAAATACCTGGCAATGCGGCCGCCTGACACAGAATAGCTGCGAATATTTGCTTTTTCATAGTGACCGCCAAACTTGAGTTCGTGGTCTCCAACTTGCCACAGGATCGATCCTTTCATTGTGTTGCGCTCTTTTTCAGACTTTGAATACCATGTTGAAGACTGACCGGCTACACCATAATTGGCTATTTGCTCCATGGAGCTCGGTTGTGAATTGACACCTTTCCACAGCGGATTCACAAATGTTGTATCATAATCCATACCTACAAACGTCAGGGTAGAGTCCCAATCCACCGCGCTCCGCGTCACAGTGTTTCCCGCTGCATCCAAATACATCCAGGTTGGATTGGAATAATCTTCTACTTTACCATTCATCATATATGGTAATTCAGTTGTGGAAACGCTGCCGTCCTCGTAAACAAAGTTATCAAAACCCTTTCCATAGACTGGATCATAAGAACTGGCCTCACTGCTGAAATTATCAAACTGCAGGGAGAAAAACATTTTGTCAACACCAGGTACTTCACCTGTCAGCCGGCCGTACAAAGTGGATATTGTATTAAATGATTGATTAAAACGGTTTGTTAACCCATCGCCGTCATTGTAATAATTAAACAGTGTGCGGGTATGGGAATAATTGGAGCTCTGGCTATCAAAATAAGTGCCGCCCAGTTTAAACTGCCAGGCAAACGGCAAGAATTTATTTAAGTCAAAAAGCAGGTTCCAGTTAGCTGAGAGCCGATTATACCAGTTATTGGCCCGCGGTCCATAAACGTATGAAATATCATCTGTGTCAATTTTAAGATAACTGGGGGCATCATACTCACCATCCGTATAACCTTCTCCTGTCATGTCCGTCCAAGGTTCACCTGTATCCCAAATAGTGTTGCCGTTCTGATCTGTGAAATCTTCGCCATTATTAGGAAGTCCATTCAATGGATTCAGTTTGTCCGTATCGTATAATGGGAATAAGCCCGCCGTAGGACTATCATCCTGTTGTGTATATTCTAACGCCCCATAATAGCGAATAAAATTCAAAACGGGAATGGGGCCGCCCAGTGAACCGGAAACAAGTTTATTTCCATAAGAATATAATTTATTTCTATCTGTACTTGGCGCTGTGGCACCAATATCAGAAAGGGATTCCCCAGTAAATTGCAGTCTATCTCTTCCTGTTTTTGTAGAAGTATTTACAATACCTGCATTCGCTGAACCGTATTCTGCACCAAAACCACCGGCCTGGAAGGATACTTCCTCAATACTAATATTGGGAATGCTGCCTGTGCGGGTCAGGCTAAAAGGATCACTTACATTTACACCGTCCACATAAAAACCTACTTCTTCGGCACGACCGCCACGGACGTGCAGGTTGCCGCCATCCTGGACAACGCTTGTTTGTAAGGCCACAATATTGGCAACCCCTCTAATAGGAAGGTTCTTAATATCTTCCGACCGTATTACGCGTACCTCGTTAGTGGCGTTGATCTCAATAAGGGGTTTATCAGCTATAACTGTAATTTCTTGCCCAGCAATTGCTTCTGAGGAAAGTTCTACTGTATATAAGTTGGTTGTAAGGTCTTTAGTGACGCGTATATTTTCGATCGTTATCACCGCATAACCAATATAAGACAATTTTACATTGTACAACCCGGGGGGGATATTCAGGATGTAAAAATCACCATCTTCATCTGTGGCAGCACCCATGCTGGTTCCTTCCAGGACTACGTTAACACCTGGTAACAAATTTCCATTCGCCTTATCCGTTACTGTACCCATGACCTTTCCTGTTTCACCGGCAAAAATCATCATTGGAAATACAATGATAAGAAGAGCTTTAAATAGCTTAGTTGATTGGTTTGACATAACCATTCTCCATGTTAATTAAATCTTTTATCTTTTATTCTCGGACCGTTAAGGATTTAAAATAAACTCCGCATGCTGTAAAAAGGACTCGGAGTTTAACTGTATATAGCGCTACTATCAACAAAATATCATACACGACAATATACAATTATTCCTGTCTTCGGATGAATTTAGGTTAATCACGTAAAGAATCAAGGATTTTTCTTGCATCTGCGTTATTTTTGTCAAGCTTGATTATCCTCGACAAGGCTCTTTTAGCTTCGTCGAGACGCCCCTGACGCTGAAATACAGTAGCCAAAGTACCGTATGCCGGTACAAAATCACTGTTTATTGTTAGGGCTTGCAAAGCAAATCTTTCCGCATTTTCCAGGTCCTCCTCTAATAAAGCAATATTGCTCATATTATGCAGGGCAAAAATATGGTCTGGATCAAGCGCTAAGCAGGATAAAAAATCATTTTTGCCTTTACTAAGCTCAGTTTGTTTGTATAATAGCAATTCTCCTCGATTATTAAACGCATTGGCATAGTCTGGATCTAACGATATGGCCATTGTATAAGCCGCAAGGGCTGCATTAGTAGAATCAGAAAATAGCAGCGCATGACCATAATTATTCCACACAACAGGATTATAAGGATAGCTATTAATAGAACGCCGAAAGTATGACAGTGCTTGTGTTAATCTTTCATCTGCGAAAGCTAGAACACCTAGTTGTGCGAAGGCCAGAGTATGATTTGGGTCTTGCGCTATGGTTTGATAATAAGCCGATTCTGCATTTTTCAAATCTCCCGTCAAATGATATGCCCTGCCCAAATGATACCATCCTGCAATTTGATGATCATTTTCCTGAAGAGATTTTTTTAACATTGCAATTGCTTTAATTAAATAATCTTTGTGCTGATGTCTTGATTCAAAATAGCGGACGTAAGCAATTCCTGTTTGGATTGCGTTAGGGCTTTTTTCTATAGTAAAAAAGTTCACTAACTCAATGGGTGCATTGTATATCCTCCCAGAGATCGGTGTGGTGGTGGGCTGGATTCTTTTTGGAATCTGAATCTTATGGTCTGTAAAATTTACATGAGGAATATCTGCTGTGCCACTTTGTGTCATATGACATTTAACACAGTCTGAATCTTGTTTATGGTTTTCAATGTTCTTTACTATTAATGTTTTTGGGTCATGGCAGGCTAAACAATTATCATTAAAAGATCTGCGATTGTGTTCCTGCACCGGTACGTGGGGATTATGACAGGTGATACATGTTAAAGATCCGCTTTGTTGGAAACACGCGCTCTTGGCCAAACGCTCTGCATGGCTGGCAATACGAAATTCATTCGGTTTTTGGTTTTTTTCCATAAATATGCTTTTTACTGAGCTCAATTGTATTCCGGGGCGAAAATCTGTACTTCGTTTATCTGGCTGAAATACACTGATTTCACCCTGCAAGTGACATTGCTGGCATACATCAAGTTGTTCCTGGAAAGGCAGGTGTTTGGGGTTTACGATTGTATAATCTATATTGCCTTTTAGTTCGTTTTTGTTATCTATTCTCGATTGTACATGCAGCCGGCCCGGCCCATGACAGCGTTCACAGCCAATACCATGCGGCAGGGGTGTATTATACTTGTTTTGCGAGTTGGGCTCAAAGTCGGTAAAACTATTGTGACAATGCATACATTCTTCAACAATTGGTCGAAAAAAACGCATATTTGTAGTATGATAACCGGGACTTAAATCCCACTTTTTTTTATCTACATACCACGTAAGGGGCAATTCTTTCACAAAACCATTCTGTACTGTTACATAAGTACGATTATGATTTCCGGAGCCCATGACATAATCGGCTCTGCGGTTTAATTCGTGGATTTTTTCACCAGCAGCATTGATTCGATATTCCGTCTGGACAATATTCCCCTCCTGTAATGATGTTTTGTAATAAAAGTTATTATTGGCATCATAAATAGGTGCATTGTTTTTAAAATCCTCGATTGCTTCCGCATTTCCCGCCGGATAAAATGAACGGCCCATGCCGGTGCGTATAAAACTATTATAAATATCTGCATGGCAGGCGGCACACTCTTCATCTCCTACATATTGAACAGAAGAATCCAGATTTTTGTAAGAGGGTATTGTTGATCTATTGGGCTGAGTAAACAACAAACCAACAATCATTACGGTAAAAGTCAGTAAAATGAATAAATGTTGTTTATTCATTTTACCATTAACTTTTTTGGAGGAATGGGATGAGAACTTGACGTGAGTGTTTTCTTGAATGGCTTTTTCTTTTTCCTAGCCATGATCAAGAAATTAATGCTTTATTACTTTCCTACCAATCATCACCATAAGGGCCGCCATAAATACCCATATCATTGCGTGAACTGTTGGTGTCATTGTATATATCATCAGGATTACCGGCGTTTTTGCAGGGAGAATTCAATTCCAGTGCAAAATTGCCGCGATTCGAATCAACGAACATCGGGTCCTCTTTCAAGTTTCCCTCTCCAGATACGAACTGAAATTCATCGCTGTTTGTGTAGATAGCTAACTGAGGAAAAAAGCGGCTATCCACCCCACCGATATTCGACCAGGCTATTGTATTGACAATGGACAAAATTCCATTGTTCACTGCTGATCCAGATGCATTAGACCCGCCCCACCAGCCTGAACTAGAGGTTGAAGATCTGTTTTTATACAGCACACAATTGATCACTGTTGCAACACCGTTTGTGCCCACGACAAAACCGCCGCCGCCAGCATAACCACCATTTTTCATAAATAGACAATTATATATTTCTGCGGTGCCGTCAACCCCCAAGCCGCCGCCATGCCCCTGGGTCTTATTGTTGCGCAGGATTGTATTCCGCATGATCAGATTCCCTTGATATTGATATACACCTGCACAATCATATGCACCGCCAGGAAAACGAGCATAGATATTATTTTTATCAATTTTGCAGCGAATAATTTTGTTGTTGCCATCAGTTATCACGCCGCCGCCTTCCCGGTTAGAGAAATTTCTAGTAACTCTACTTTCAATCATTTGTGCTTCATCCTGCAAATAAACGCCGCCGCCCATACCGTTTGGATAGATCTGAATATTGGCATTGACATCTTCTTTTGCGCGATTGTTGCGAATGATACAATCTTGAATAACTGTATTTCCTTTCGCCCAAATACCGGCACCATAAAGAGCTTCTCCACCGATGATAGTCAGTCCATTTAATTTCCCGCCATTTATTTCCACAACAGAACCCATCTCATTCAGACCGCCGAATAGGGTTATTTCCGGTATGGTAATACCTCTGATGGTTACATCTTTATCTAAAAATTGAAAATGTCCACGATAAAGGCCTGGATACACTTTTATCGTGTCGCCATTATCTATAAAATTTGAATCAAATGCTGTTTGGGGATCATCGTAATGGCTGGGAACTTTTAATGATGACACATTGGGCACTACAAACGGAGCGGATAGAGCATGGATGAACTGATCGTCCTGATCAACAATTCGTACACGGTATTGAAAAGTGACGTCATCATCTATGGTGTCTGTATATGAAGTTTGTAAGGAATCCTGAATATGGGCAAGTTCTAGCCATACAACACTATCGCCGTAAGTAGCAGAGCGTTCAACTAAAAATTCTTTGAATTTTTTTATGGTGATGTTGGACCATTCCAAAGTAACCGGGGCAGGATGGTATATCTTTTCACTTTTATAATTGTGACTCACTGCAAATATATCATCATCTGTGGGTTCTGTGGAAAAAGGTGATTCACATCCAAGGTAAACAAAAAGTAATAATAAAATACGTTTCATATCTTATAAGCTAATCTTGAATGTGACAATTTCCCTGTAGCGCTCAAAATAATTAAATCCTTGTCGGATACTTTCTTCCAACGTTAGATCTAATTCTTCTTTGGACATCATATTTCTGATTGTATAAGATAAACTGCAGTTCAATTTCCAGAATTTTTTTTGCACTGTAATGTTCAGATTAGCATTCTCCCGTGCTTTGCGTACTCCATCGCCATAACCGGCAATATAATAATACTGCTCGCCTTCGTTCAAATGATCATAGCTCATCGTAAGCCAGCCCAAATTCAATTCAGCTGTGGAAACATAGCGATATTCAGGTTTGTTGGGGAACACCAAAATATTGCTTATGCCTAACCAGGTTCCAGCACTGCTAACAGAAAATTTGCCATCAAACATAACCATTTTCAGTGCTGCTTCAAACCCGCGGATATCGGCTGTCAGATCGTTAAATGGAACCGGGGGTCCTACCTCAACAGGTCGATACGCGATCTTGTTTGTGTAGTCATTGATAAAAACACCAAGAATCAAATTTATTTCAGAAATGGGTAATTCTGTCTGGACATCCATAAAGGTCATGTTCAAATTGACTTCTGTAGCAGATAAATGCTCACGGGTAAGCACTGTGTCCATTGAACTATCGAACACGGCATGGGCAAAACGGAAGCGGTCACTCAATGTTGGTAAACGGGAATTGTTGCCCTGATTCACAAACAATGAATAACGCAGTTTATTGGTTTGACCATCAACATGAACCCCGAGTCTTTTGCTGGTAACAACTGTGTTTAATTCATTGTAATCTTCATCCAGCTCTCCTGTTGGTAGTCCTCCAGCATAATAATTATAGGTTTCATCAAGGACAGTTTTAATTTTGTTATATCTAAGACCGAGTTCCCAATTTATATGATCCAAAATAGGGCTGTCGCTCACTATAGCCCAGCGGGAAACCAGAGCCAGAGCTCGGGTGGTTCTGGACATATCCGCCACATGATCCTCTGTCTGGAAACCATCCACATCAAAATAAGAGCGGTCACCATTAAAAAATTGTTCTTCGGATTCAATTTGAATTGTGTTTTTTATATCTCGGATCGAAAATCCCTTGGAGACTTGAAGTATGTTAGAGCCATCCTTTAGTTTTTCATTGACACTGGTGAAATAGTTTTGGTTTAAATACCAGGAGCGTTGTCCCGCCATGAATGACCAATCTTGTGTTTTTAAAATCGGGCCTTCATATTTTGCACTGACCACTTCCAAGCCATCATCAGCTGTTACACTTCCTGATTCAAATTCCAGTGTTTTACCCAAATTATACCAGCTAATATCAACCCGTCCGGAAAGAACATCTACGCCTCCAAACATATTGTTAAAAATAGACGTGGTAATGGTTCGGCCGCCGAAAGCGCGCTTCTTTCCCGTGTAGCGGCCACCTACGCCTACAGGACCATAAATACCCGTTGCACCGTATGATAGATCCAGATCATCATTATATGTTTGACCAATGCCCTCAGTAAAATAAACTGAATTATGCACTGCTTTACGGCTTTCGATATTTACAACTCCGCCAATGGCATCACTGCCAAATAATGATGAACCCCCACCCTTAATGACTTGAATTTGCTCAATGGAATTCAAATCAATGAAAGACAGATCGGCCACGCCGGTATTGGCATCATTGATACGCACCCCATCCAAAAATACAGCCACATCGGTGGCATTGCTGCCGCGGATGCTGATAGTCTGTTTACCACTGTTGGTATAGTTCAACTGCAAACTGGAAACGCGTCGCAGGGCACTACCAATATCGCGCGCTCCCTGCAGCTCTATGGCTTCAATATCAATCCGGTCCACTGCTGAAGCAACATCCAACTCCACCTTTCTGCGCACACCCATTACATAGATCTCCTGGGTTTCTATAACAGTAGGTTTCAGTTCAATATGGATCAATGTATCTTTTGCTACAACAACTATGTTCAAATCATAGGCGATATGGGTGGCTTCCAATGTAATAGGGTAATCCTGTGTAGTGGAAAAAGTGAATTTCCCTTCCAGATCAGAGGCAGTGCCTTCTGTGGTTCCTTTAATTATAATATTTACACCAGGAATGGGATTACCATCACTGGCATCAATCGTGCGGCCACTTATATCTTTCCTCTGAGCGCCTAACAGGCACAGAATGGATAATTGAATAATTAGAAATTTTTGCATAAGGGGGTGTAAAAACAGGCGAGAAGTTAACGGATTTATGAAAAGAGTGTACCCATTTCTCTTTCCGTCTTTCCACCCAGCCCATAATCGCCTGAATAGCCCATGTTTCCAGAGCTATTTTCTGAGTGCCGCCTTTAAAAAAATATGTTCCGGTATTTCAACATCAAACTGGATATCATCGATTACCCATTCCGTGCCCTTGCTGTTGCGCTTTAGTGCATCCTTAAAAATAAATCGCGAAGGAAACCAACGGCCTTGTATTTTTCTGATCCCATCCATTGTGGATGTTTTTAAGAGTTTTCCACTTTTGGCATAGAGTTCCTCTTTCATGGGGAGTAAATATTCCTTATCGATCCAGGCCCGTCGTTTTGGATAGGACAACCCTTTCACTTTTGCTTCAAGAAGCATGATCCAATGATCCCGTCCATCGATCTCTATTGATCCCTCCAATGTGGCTTCGTATAGTTCAACGAGCGGGCGATCTTCCATCATATCATTATAGGACATGTCTGAACCCATAACGGATTGGCGCAGCATGTGCCCGGAAATCTGGATCACCCGGTCAGTCTGGGGCGAATAGACCCAGAGCTTATCATCCAGTTTCAGCATTTTGGTGCCTGCTTCCCGGGGCGGAGAAAGATATTCAGTGAAGGCTTGATCTGTGCCCACAACCCAGTTCCGGGATTCAATGGTGCGGCTGGAACGTCGTCCATGAACAATCATTTTGCTGGTAAGTACTCGGCTTTTTGCATTCAAATTATTATCCATGGCTTGAATAATTTCTTCAACGGTCATTTCATTTTGCCCAAAGACAAATGAAAATAATAATAGCAATATAATGTGTCTCATATTTTATTCCTTTTTATCTGCCAAAGGAGAACACAGAGAAAATCATTAATTAAATTTTTAAAACTCTGTGTGCTCTGTGGCTAGCGATCACGTTTCTAATTCCTTAAAAAGCTGTGCCATTTCCCGTTTGTAAATCGCTCGTCCCGCCAACATGGTTCCAAAAACCGTTGCCAAAACGCCTGGAATAATGCCTATATAATATAAGTCCGGTGTTACTTGCGTATAGAATACGGTTGACATAATCATTGTCGTAGTATTCAAATTTTCAAAGGCTGCAGAATAATCAATACCTACTTCCTGCACATAGTAGGTTAAGGGTAAGCCGATGAGCGTTCCAATGATGGTTCCAATCGTTCCAATAATCACAGATTCCAAAATGAGCGACCGATACACTTGTCCTTTTGTTTCGCCCATGGCAAGACGAATTCCCATTTCACCGTATCGCCGCAGTCCGCTCATGATACCCATATTCCACAAAACAATCATGGCGATGAGAAGAAAAATTCCGAGGATTATAAAAACGGACCAATCCACCAAGTCTATCATAGTGCCCATTTGATTCGCATCTCGAAGTGCGATCATACTTGAGCGGAAAATATCAGTTGTATCCAAATGGGTGGCATTGAATTGATTTCGCATCATGACAGACGCATCATCGTCATAATATAAATCATGTTTAAAACCGAGAATTTCTGATGCTGCGTCCTCCATATCCAACGCTACGCGTGCACCTTCAATATCCACCAGCATCATTTGTTTATCTAATGGTCCCATGCCAAGATTGAATGTGCCCACCACCGTAAAATTAAATGTGGTAAATGCATTATTCATGGTGGTGCCGATATAGGTCACCCGATCCCCCAGTGATAACCCAAGTTTTTCGGCTAATTTCGCGCCCACCAAAGCATCATTAGGGTTTTGAATCATTTGTCCTGAAACGATCCGTTTTTCCAATTCCCACAATTCAAATTGCCGAGATTCCGATGATAAAAAATCAATACCGTAAACCATGACGGGGCCTTGCAATTTTGTTTCGCCCTGTTCATCTGGAAGGTCCAATAATCCTGCAAATGATATTTTGGGTGACCAAAAATAGTCTGGATATACCACGTGCAATATTTCGACTATTTCATCCACATTCATAAGTGCGAGATCGTTGGGGAGCAGTTGACTCTCTTCCTGATAGGCGTGGGTCATAATTTTTACATGTCCCGATGAAATCACAGCCGTATCCCGAAACATGCCATTCATGGTTCCCACAAGAAATCCCCGGTTAAAAATCACAAGTGCCACAATGAGAGACACCACTATAATTGGGAATAAACTTCGGGATCGATCTCGAAGAATGCCTTTTAGAACGAATTTTAACATTAGACGACTTTCCCCCGAAGCGCATCTGTGGGTTTCATTTTTGCAATCCGTCGTGATGGCAAATAACTCAAAACTAAAACAACAAATGAAATAAATAATGTTGTGGAGACGAAAAGCCCCATGGTGTAAACCGGGATGAGTCTCTTCGCCATAATGAGCCCCATTTCTGTATAATCAATGGGCAAGGGAATCCCATACATGGAAAAATAAATGAATACGGGGCCGCCCAAAACCAAAGTCATGATCAAAGCAAAAAATGCATTCATTCCTCCTTCCAAAGTGAATAACCCCACGACACGGGATCGCGTCATGCCTATGGCCATAAGCGTACCGATTTCTTTCCGTCGTCGGAAAATGGAGAGTATTTGTGAATTGAAAATTCCCATACCCGCCAATGCCAAAAGGATGGCATACATGATCCTTGCATTGGGTTCGTCGGCCGCAATCATGGCTTCCATATCTCGCATCAAATAATCCACATCACGATAAATCCAATTTTCCTTTTCTTGAACTGTGGAAATGTTTTTTGCAAATGTGATATAAGTAGCTTCATTTTTCATATCCAACATGGTTTGTGCGCGTTCAAGGGGAATCCAAATGGTGCCCATGTCCACCTTAAAATTTTCCGTTTCCATGATATAAACGATCAAGCCTTCATCCGCATCATACGTGCGATTTGCATCTAACCAGCGAATGGCAAAGCTATCGCCCACTTTTAATTTTGTGTAATTTGCCATACTGTTTCCCATGAGCACCGGGATCAAACCGTCGGTCTCTTTCAAGAGCGATCTGGTAGGCAGATTGATGATGGATTGTTCCGGTTCAATCCCTTTCATCATGACGGGCATCATGCGTCCCCTGGGATAAATGGACGCCTGACTCACCAAGATGGAAAATGCCTTTTCATTTTTGATTAAATCCCTGATTTCTTCCGGCGGAATTCCATGAGAATCTTCGTAAGAAAACGGATCCAATGGATCATATTTGGGATGCCAATAAGCACCGCCGGCCACTTCAGTGTCAATGGTGACTTGCTTGGCGTGGGACCGCATGCCATCATACATCCCAGATATGAAAATAATCATAAAAAATGAAACGGCTGTTACGAATACATTCAGCCAGGTCCGCATCCCGGCTCCAATCAAGTTTTTAATAGCGAGATTAAAAAGCATAGACTAATTTTTACCGGATTTTGGATTATCAAAATGCTCATCTTTTACAATCTCTCCATCTTCCAGATGAATTATGCGCCGCAGATAGGCCATGATTTTTTCATCATGAGTTGCGAAAATGAATGATGTGTCCAATTCTTTATTAAGCCTAACCATAATATTCATTATATGATGAGAATTTTCAGCATCTAAATTGGCTGTCGGTTCGTCTGCTAAAATCAATGTTGGTTTATGGACAATGGCTCGGGCGATAGCTGTTCGCTGACATTCACCGCCGCTCAACTGTGCAGGACGAGAATCAATTTTGTCGGAAAGCCCAACCCAGTCAACGGCCTGTGTTACGAGTCGGTTCCGTTCCTGTATTTCAACTTTATTCAAAATCAGAGGCAATTCCACATTTTCAAATACGGTATAAACAGGAAGCAAATTGTAACTCTGAAAAATGAATCCCATTTTCGTTTTTCTTAAATTAGCCCGTTCGTTGTGTGATGAAGAACCGAGTTCCATTCCAAGCACATTTACATTGCCTTTAGTGGGAGAATCAAGACCGCCAATAATATTTAAAAGCGTTGTTTTCCCGGAGCCGGATGGACCCACCAAGCCCATGAATTCTGCATTTTCCAAGTTGAGATTAATGTCGCTCAATGCAGTGAAATAATCACCGCCAACAGGAAATTGTTTTAACAGGTTTTGGATTTGGACAACAGAAGTTTTCGACATTTTTTATTTTAATGATTGTAAATAAACATAAATTGTAAACCAGTTCCAAAACCTGCCAGCGATCTAGGCAGATCTTCTTCAGGTAGATTGTAATCAGCACGTTTTGGGCTAATAGACAAGATGAAATTTAAACTATAATGATCGTAGGTACTGCTCCACCGTAGATAATTATAACTTCGATCTTCTTTCCAATCCAATTGGGAAATAAACATCAGTTGATGAACCATCCCCAGCGGGACACTAGCCATAAATGCGGTAATTGATTGGTTGTTAATTTCGGGATGATTGATAAACATGGATTCCGTCATAATCAAAATTCCGTTAGCGATGGGCAGGGTATAATCTGCCCCAATGGTTATCATACTGATTTCAATATCGTCAGAAAGAATCACGGCAGTTTCATTCCAAAAGCCGATGAATCCATCATACCGATAATCAATAGCTACGCGATTGTGAGAACCTAAAATTGGAATGCCAATTTGACCATTAGTCTGCAGAGATTTTGAAGGATCTTGATGATAGGTAAATCCCAAGTCACCCATATTTATTGAAACTTCTGCTCGTCCACCAAAAGAAAGACTATCCTGATCATTGAGTATTGACCAGGACCAGATTGATAAGGAGTTGGAAGGAAACCACCGCAGCCGGAATGCTTCTACACCGTCCGTCTGTCCGGTGGGGTCCTTTAAATCAATGGTATCAAACCAGGAAAGGGAACGTAAAACAAAAGAAGGACCAAATACTATTTTCTGCAAACCCAGTCGGGCTTCCAGCTTTTCACTGGAGTACCGTACCCAGTAGCGGTGGTGAGATTCATTGTTATTAAATAAGGAATCACCGGAATAAGTTCTGTTAAATCGATAGGCCCATTCCATATCCACCAATTGGTTATTAGATAATTCTTTAAACAGTGAAAGTGTAGGAATGTATCCCATGGTGGATTCGATGGATGATCTTCCTCCAGGAACATCGTTGCTGGTTAGAGCACTGGTCCAGAATTGACCCTTTAAAGAATAGGATTGGGATAACGCCAAACTCAAAAATAATAACAAGAAAAAGTATTGTTTATTAAAAAGCAAAAAGGATGGTTGAGTTAAGCCAACAGCATCCAGATTGCCATGAAAAGCATAATGCTGTTTTCAATAAAGGTTGTTTTGGTCATAGGTAGTTTTAGGGCTGTACCTAGGCAAGCGCATTGAATTTCATTTTTATTGAGCAATGTTTTTGTAACGCCAACTGTTGTGATTCCTAGAACGACAACTGTAGCATAAAGTGCAACCTGAAGTTCCATCCTTAAGAGGAACAATAATCCCAGTACTGTTTCGATAAATGGGTAGATCCATCCATAAGCAGGAATTATTTTTGCTAACGGATCATACATGGCAAACGAATCGGGAAAGTTTTTATAGTCCAAGAATTTAAAAAAGCTGAATACGATGTAAAAGAGCCCCATAAAGTCATACATAAAATCTGCTACATTGAGATCATTCCAATTAATTAAAATTGTCGCTGCAGTGATATAAAAGAAAATAAGAAAGAGAGGGAAAAGCTGTTTCAGGTCTGATTCAATTTCAATGGCGGGTTCAACCGGTTGAATTTGGATCGATTCACTCAATGTGTATTTTTCCGGGAGTGCTTCTTGCAGGGTCCCGATTGACAAGGGGTCAGATGATGTGATTATTACCGAATTTGATTCCAAAGAAACATCCGCTTTTTCGACATTCATTACGTTTTTAAGTTTTTCTGCCACGGTTGTGACACATCCATTACAAGTCATGCCTGATATAGAGTATTCAGATTTCATTTTTTAACCATTCCTTGTAAATGGTTTTTAATTGTTGTGTGATGGGTCCCGGATTCCCATCGCCAATTGGGGCTGAATTTACTTTAATAATGGGTACCACACCGGATCCACTATTGGTTAAAAACAATTCATCCAACGATTCAAATTCGTTTTGGTTCAGTTTATCAAAAGAGACAGTAACCGGTGAATTTGTAATTACAGTTTGCCTGGTGATTCCAGGAAGGACATCACCCTTACGTGTAAAAATTTCACCATTTTTTACCCAAAATATATTACTTCTGCTTCCTTCAAAAACATGTCCGTCTTCATCCGTAAGAATTGCTTCAAAACACCCCATTTTTTCAGCCTTTGTCCAAGCATCCAGACAAACATTATAATTCGTGGTTTTCATATCGGGTGTTTCCCGAATTCCTTTTACAGTGATTGTCGAAACACCCTCATAAATGGAATTATCCAAATCCAGGGAAGTTGTATAAACAATGAGTTTTTCTGGCACCGCCAAGATTCGGACTCGCTGGTTGGGATCAGGAAATTCAGAAATAACTAGTTCGATCATTTCCAATATTTCAAATCGGGTGTACTGAATCTTAAGTCCTGTAATTTGTGCTGATTTAAAAAGTCGATCCAGATGGGGTTCCAAAAAAACAGGTCGATGATCCAAGGTTCGAAATGTTTCGTACAATCCAGTCTCATAGGCAAAGGTTTCTGCACCGAGTTGAAGAATCTCTTTGGGAATGGATTCCCATTGATTGTTGATCAATGCTTTTATCATGGCTGGAATGATGCCGCTTTCGCTAATGTTTCTTTATATTCATCATCATTATTGGAATCAATGGTAATTCCACCACCCACCCCGAGAATTAAATCATTTCCTTTTTGGATAATGGTGCGAATGGCAATATTAAAATTAAGTGCCCCACCGGGCAGAATGTAACCCATTGTTCCTGTATATATACCGCGTGGATGGGACTCTATTTCATGGATGAATTCACAGGCACGCTTTTTCGGGCAACCGGAAATAGAACCACCAGGAGACATGGAAAGGAGTGCTTCGATAGGAAGCAAATCCTTTTTCAACCCTCCTTGGATTACACCGTAAGTGTGAAATACCTTTTCCAATTTTTGGATCGATTTTGATTCCAGGACTTGAACAGATCCAGTTTCGCAAACTTTCCCCAAATCATTCCGTAATAGATCAATGATCATGTAAAGTTCAGCTTGTTCTTTTTCACTGCTTAAAAGCAGATTTAAATTTTGATTATCTTCTAATGATGATGCGCCGCGGGGCATAGTTCCTTTGACAGGCTTTGTGGAAATGATCCCATTCTCAATCTTTATAAATTGTTCCGGTGAAAGGGATTGAATCGCCCAATCATCACTCTCAAAATATGCAGAATGACCGACCCGGTTTTTTAGACGAAGCGCATGGAACAGATTTTCGGGTGTTGCCTCCGTTTTTGATTTGAGTGGATGGGTATAATTGATCTGGTAAAAATCACCTGCTCGGATAAGATCTTTTATTTTCTTGAAATTGGACTCATATTCTTGCCTGGGAATAATTGGTTCGAAGGGTGCCCATTCCACGGTGGGATAATTCGGCGGAACACTAAAATCTTCATAAGAATCGTAAGCGCGAAAATGAATCGCCGGCAAACCATCTATTTCATGGAACGGAACACCCAATTGTTTTGCGCCATATTCATAGGAAATGAATCCGGCCATGAAATTCCCATCATATTTTTTCACAAAATCCACAATGAGATCTGGTGAATCATCTAACGAAAGAGAAATTTGATCTATTGGATTTTGTGCAGAAATATTTCCCCAATCCGATTCTTCATTTCCTGAAATAATGACTTTTGAAATCATTTTATTGACCCATCTTCCTGCCAGCCCTCCCCCTGGACGGGAGCAGGCAGGTAATTCTCCCCTTTGACAGGGGAGAACATCATTAATGACAACTTTTGTTTCCCCCTGTAATAGGGGGAAAACAAGGGGGTCAGAAAATGAAATAAGTGTTCAGACATGAAGAAAATTTTCCAATATCTTCGACCCCATAGGTGTTAGAAAAGATTCCGGGTGAAATTGAACACCAAAAATTGGAAGGGACTCATGTTGGATTCCCATGATCTCATCATCATTTGTCCAGGATGTCTTGTGAAAACCCGGCGGTACAGATTCCAATGATAGTGAGTGATATCGAGCTGCCTGAAAGGGGGATGGAATTGCCTCAAATAATCCGGATTGATCATGGTGGATCAGGGATGTTTTCCCATGAAGGATTCGCTTGGATTGTCGGATATCCACGCCAAATACGGAGCCGATACACTGGTGACCCAAGCAAACACCCAGAATTGGTTTTTGATTCATAAATTGTTGAATGATCTGATTTGAATTACCTGAATCTGACGGTGTTCCCGGACCAGGAGAAATGATAATTCTGTCAGGATTGAGTTTGGTTAAATCGGGTGAATCATCGCTCTGTTTTACCGTAACATCTGCGCCCAATGTTTCAAGACCTTGAACCAAATTCCAAGTAAAGGAATCATAATTATCTATGAGGAGGATCATTGAATATCATGTATTATTTTGCTCGATTTTACACAATTCATTTTATGAATTAATAATATTATTCCCTGAATAAACTCTCATGTTTCCAATGAAAGAGGGTTGGAATTGTCGTAAAATTGCGAACTTTATTTTGACCAAAATTTATTCGTTATTTAAGATTATTTTATGTCACATCCCACTTTAGAGAAAACCTATGTTCCAGCCAGGGTAGAAGATAAATGGTATGACCACTGGCTTGAGAAAAATTATTTCCATGCGAATGCCAATTCGAATAAAGAGCCCTATTCAATTGTTATCCCTCCGCCAAATGTAACAGGTATGCTTACTGTTGGGCATGTCCTCAATAACACCATCCAGGATTTATTGATTCGAAAAGCCCGCATGGAGGGGAAAGAGGCATGTTGGGTCCCAGGTACAGATCATGCATCCATTGCCACTGAAGCTAAGGTGGTAGCAATGCTTCAGGAAAAAGGGATCAAGAAGAGTGACTTGTCCCGTGAAGAATTTTTAGAATACGCCTGGGAATGGAAGGAAAAATACGGCGGCATCATTATTCGGCAGTTGAAAAAACTGGGCTGCTCCTGTGATTGGGAGAGGGAGCGCTTTACCATGGATGAGGGTTACACCAAGGCTGTCCTTTCCGCTTTTGTTCAACTCTATGAAAAAGGATTTATTTATAAAGGCTATCGCCTTGTGAATTGGTGTCCCGTGTCTAAATCTGCCATCAGTGATGAAGAAGTGATCCATCAGGAGGTGAATGGAAATTTATGGCATTTCCGATATCCCATTATTGGATCTGATGAGTACTTGGTTGTGGCCACAACTCGACCGGAAACTATGCTGGGTGATACAGCAGTTGCCATCCATCCCAACGATGAACGATTCCAGCATTTAATTGGAAAAACGGTGACCCTTCCATTGGTGGGACGTGAGATTCCCATTATTTCTGATGATTATGTGGACCCGGAATTTGGAACAGGATGCGTAAAGGTTACGCCGGCTCACGATCCCAACGATTTTGCCATGGGTGAACGCCACGATTTGGAATTCATTAATATTATGAATGATGATGCATCGCTGAATTCCAATGTACCGAACAAATATGTTGGCTTATCGCGGGAAGATGCACGGAAAGCCGTGGTCAATGATCTTAAATCTAAAGGATTACTGGAAAAAACAGAAGATTATACAAACAAGGTTGGCTATTCCGAACGAGGCCATGTTCCCATTGAATCTTACATGTCAGAACAATGGTTCATGAAAATGAGTGACTTGGCAAAACCAGCTTTGGATGCAGTGAATAATGGAGAAATAAAGTTTCATCCCGACCATTGGACAAAGACTTACAACCACTGGATGGAGAATATCAAGGATTGGTGTATCAGTCGCCAATTGTGGTGGGGACACCAGATTCCGGTTTGGATTCACAAAGAAGATTCAACCCAAATTCATGTGTCAGTTGATGGGCCGAATGATCCGGAAAATTGGGATCGTGATCCGGATGTGTTGGATACTTGGGCAAGTTCATGGTTGTGGCCCATGGGGGTTCATTCCTGGCCGGAAGGTGGAAATGACCTAAAGAAATTTTATCCTACCGATGTGGTGGTAACGGGCCCCGATATTATATTTTTTTGGGTGGCCCGAATGATTATGACCGGATATGAATTCATGGATGATCTTCCGTTCAAGGATGTGTATTTCACCTCGATCCTGCGGGATGAGACGGGACGGAAATTGAGTAAATCATTGGGGAACTCCCCAGATCCATTTGATCTCTTTGATGAATACGGTACCGATGCGGTTCGCTTCGGCATCATGCTTATGGCGCCCCAGGGATTGGATGTATTGTTTTCAAAAGATCGTTTGGAGATCGGCCGAAATTTTATGAACAAACTCTGGAATGCTTGTCGATTCATTCAGATGAATATCCCAGAAAACTGGAATAATGAACTGGATATTGATTCTGCAGAATTGGATCTATCCGATAAATGGATCTTGAGCCGACTTTCAAAAACTATCGATGATTATAATCGGCAATTAGACCGATTTCATTTTAACGAAGCGGCAAAAGTATTATACGAATTCACCTGGAATGATTTCTGTGACTGGTATGTGGAGATCGCTAAGACAAGATTCTATGGTAATGATGAAGGGAAAGCAGACATTGCCAGAACTGTTTCGCTGAAATGTATCCGTACCGTGTTAGCCCTGCTTCATCCTTACTCACCTTTTATTACAGAAGATTTATGGTCACATTTTAAAGCAGCGAATGCATTGGATCTAATTGTTGATCAATGGCCTGAACGAGATTTTAAATCATTAAATGATAATGCAGAAAAAGAGATGGTGCTTCTACAGAAAGTGGTAACAGCAATTCGAAGTATCCGTAGCCGGATGAATGTGCCGCCATCGAAATTTCCAGATCTTGTGGTTCGGTGTGATGACGATCAGGCATCATTTCTTGAAAATCATAGAGAGTTACTGAAATCCCTGGCGCGAATTGGCGAAATGACATTGGGAGAATCCATTGAAAAACCAGGACAATCAGCCACAGCAGTTGTGGGTGGGATGGAGATGTACATTTTACTGGAAGGATTAGTAGATTTGAATCAGGAAAAATCACGAATGGGAAAGCGGATTGGCGAGATCAACCGGTTGATCACCGGAATCAATGGTAAATTATCCAATGAAAATTTCATCAATCGAGCACCAGAACACGTGGTGGCAAAGGAACGAACCAATTTGGATAGATTAACTGAAGAGCTTGAAAAAGTGACTGCAAACCTGGAGATGTTACAATGAATCGAAGTTTAATTTTCTGTATAACAGCCCTGTTGATTGGCCAATCTGAAGATGCTACTTTGACCATTTATAAAGATGGCACTGCCCTGATAAAACAGCCCGTTGGCTGGGCCATCCCATCAGGAAACAGCTATGTGACCTGGAACAGTTTGCCCATTGGCATTCACCGAGATACACCTTTTTTAAATCTGGAAGGTGTCACGATCATATCCCAAAGATTCAATGACAATATTTTTACCGGAACCGATTATTTCAAAAAACTCCGGGGGGAAGAAATCCAGGTAAAACCCAAAGATGGAAAAGTGGCAAAAGGGATTCTCCTGGAAATCAGTAGCGGATCAATAACTATTTCTAATCCATCTGGGATTATTTCGTTTAATCGAAATGAATTAGAATACTTTAAAAGTGAAAATGAAGAATTGGACACCCCGACATTTAATCCATTTCTTTCCTGGGATCTTTATTCCGATTCAGAAAAGATTGTAAAAGGAGAGCTGGTTTATAAATCCAATAATTTTTCCTGGTCTACGGTGTATCGACTGAAAATGCTGAATGAAGAAAAGGGAGAACTAATTGCGGAGGCTGTCATTTCCAATAATTCTGATATGGACTTTGAGGGTGCCAAACTTCAACTTGTTGAGGGGCATTTAAATAAGCCGGGCGGAAGACCTCCAAGGCCAGAAAGAATGAGTCGTGTTGCCATGGCTGCTGATTTAAATGCCATGCCAATGATGGGAAAAGATGAACTGGGTGATTATTATATTTATACGTTGAATGATAACCATGACCTGGAAGCCAAGGAAAACATCACAATTCGGATGTATGGTCCTTTGGATGTTGGCTATACCAAAACTTATGTGTTTGAAAATTCTGAACGCCGCCAAAAAGAAGAGCCGTTGAAAGTCCGGCTCGAGATGGAAAATACAGAGACCAATGGATTGGGCATTTCGCTACCGGGCGGAAAAGTGGAGATGTATTCTTATACCCGATCAGGCGGACTCGAATACATTGGCGCAGATAATATAGGACAGGTGCCTAAAGGGCAATCTACCACACTCATATCCGGCCGGGCTTTTGATGTGATCGGGAAGCGCCGGGTTTTGAATTACGATCGCCAACGGAAAAGCGAAGAAGCAGTCATCGAAGTTCAGGTGACCAATGCACGTACAGAATCCGTAAATATTCAACTGATAGAACACATTAACGGTGATTGGATCATTAAGCACGAATCCATCAATTACCAAAAGAAAGATGCTTCCACGATTCAATTCCCATTCTCCCTGGGGTCTGGCGAGACCAAGACTGTGACCTATACCTACCGGAAGGAATGGAAATAACCATAGTGTCGTGTCAAGCCTGTACTGACGCAACCAAGTATGGTTATTTTTGTCATTAACTTCGTTGAATATCATTACCATAGCTATTGCTATGCCAAAAACATTCGCCTTGTCACTCACAAAAATTCCTGCGATTTATTACACACTACAAACTTGACATGACACTTGAAGGGGAATCTCATTGGATCTTGCCACTCCCATCTCAAATTTAAAGGGGGTTGGCTCCCGCCGTGAAACTGTCCTGAATGATCATGGTATTTCCACAATTCACGATCTTTTATATTATTTCCCCAGAAGACATTTAGACCGCACCACCATCTCGCCTATCCGGAATTTCACAAAGGGTGATGTGGTTACTCTCATTGGAAAAGTGGAAACATTTGGCGAAAAATTCACACGCCGCGGCAAAATCTTTCAGGTGATTGTCAGTGATGAAACCGGACTTTTAACCCTGACCTGGTTCAATGGTGTTCGCTATATAAAAAATCTTTTCAAGATCGGAGATAAATTAGCCATCCATGGCAAAGTGGATTATTACGGTGGATTTACCATTACCCATCCGGAATTTGACAAACTGGAAAAGGATGATGATCCCGTAAGTACAGGCAAAGTGATACCGCTTTATCCACTGACACAGGAATTGAAATCTTCCGGGTTGGACCAACGGATCCTTCGGAATATGGTCAGTGAAGCACTTTCATTAAATATTGAAATTTCGGAATTATTCTCAAACGACATTTTAAAAACCAATGGTCTGATTCCACTCAAAAAAGCGCTCCATGATATTCATTTTTCTGTTGGGATTGGCGAATTGAATCAAGCCATAAAGCGACTCAAATTTGATGAACACTTTTTTCTTCAACTCCTCATGGCATTACGGAAACAGAGTCTTCAACACTCGGGGACATCACCCCTTTCGAATATTGGGCCTTATTTTAAACTGATCTCCGAATCTCTTGAATTTGAATTGACGGAGGCCCAGAAAAAAGTGATCAAGGAGATCCATTCGGACCTGAAAAATTCCATTTCCATGAATCGACTTTTACAAGGTGATGTGGGCTCGGGAAAAACGATTGTATCCATTTTGGTCTCTGCCTTGGCAGTGGGAAATAGTGCTCAGGTTGCCATCATGGCACCGACAGAAATATTAGCCACGCAACATTATCACTCTTTCAAAACCGAATTAGAAAGAGCCAATATTCCCTGTACGCTCCTGTTGGGTAATATGAAAAAGTCGGAACGCATACCCATTTTGGATGGCTTGGAAAATGGCAAAATTCCAGTGGTGATTGGAACCCACGCATTGATCCAGGATGATGTGATTTTCAAAAATCTGGGGTTGGTAATCGTAGATGAGCAGCATCGATTTGGTGTGAACCAAAGAGCTAAACTTATAGAGAAAGGAATTAATCCGCACTTTTTGGCCATGACAGCAACGCCAATTCCAAGAACATTATCCATCACCTATCACGGAGATATGGATCTATCCATCATCGATGAAATGCCAGCGAATCGTATCCCGGTGGTGACCAAAGTGGTGGAGCCTGCACGGTTGGGCAAGGTTTATAAATTCATCAAAGAAGAAGTAGCAGCCGGACGGCAGTGCATGGTGATCTATCCTTTGGTGGAAGAATCCGAAAAATCGGATCTGGCTGCAGCGGTGGATGCTCACCAGGAATTGGATGAAAAATTCTTTCCAGATCTGTGTGTTGGCTTGGTTCATGGCAGGATGAAAGCGGATGAAAAAGACGATATGATGGAGAAATTTTCCAAAAATGAGATCAATATTCTTGTATCCACAACCGTGGTGGAAGTGG
>SCKQ01000086.1 GCA_004124535.1 Fidelibacterota bacterium | reverse complement strand
GGCCATTCTCGTGCCAAACCATCCAGGCGCCATCGCGAATTCCATTCTTATAACTGACTTCAGATTTAATCTGGCCGCTTTCATATTCGGTGTACATATAAGTCCATTTACCGGCCAGCTGACCGTCTTTGTATATTTTTTTCCATTTTTTCCTGCCATCTGCCGTTTTAGATACCCAGCCACCGTCACCATTTTCAACTAGGAATTTTCCCGGACTACTCCAACGATTGATTAAGAAATACTCATCATTCCGCCATAAACCTTGTTCCTGCATCTGGCCATTCGGGTGCCAGGTGAACCAATCACCATCTGGATTATTGTCCTCATAACTTTTTTCCGATTTCAACTGCCCATCTTCATAATGCTCTCGCACAAAGGATAAATCAACGGTCAATAATCCAGCCTCATACATTTGTTTACGTTTTTTCGAGCCGTCTTCATTGTTGCTGACCCAGCCGCCATTGCCATCTTTCACTAAAAATTTACCGTTCTTATTCCAGCGATTGAGTAGCATATACTGGTTATTTTCCCACTGACCCTCTTCCTTTTTCTGGCCATTATCAAACCAGGTAGTCCAGAGACCACCCTCAACACCGTTATTAAAAGATCTTTTTGTTTTTAATTCACCGTTATCATGGTAGTCATATTCGTACGACCATTCATCCTGCAGTCGGTCGTTACTATACGTCTGGCGATCATCCTCTTCTCCCGTCTTGGTAAACGCAACTATATCACCATCAATTTTACCATATTTAAAATCTACAACCTTGCTCTTGACACCATTTCTATACCAGTAGGTCCATTTACCATGTTCCTTGCCCGCCTTATTCACTCCTGCTTTCTTTTTCTGTCCATTTTCGTACCAGACTGTGGTTGGGCCTACCCATACACCATCTACATAATTACGTTCCTGATGTTTCTGCCCATTACCGTACCAGAAAGTATACATTCCATCACGCTGACCACTTTTATACTTTCCTTCTTCTATCTTTTGGCCCTGTTCATCCCAATGCACAAACATACCGTGGGGCAGTCCATCTTTATAGTCACCAAATTCCATTTTCTGACCATTCTCAAACCATACGGAGCTGGGGCCATCCCACATACCATAACTATAGGTCCGCTCCTCCTGCTTCTGACCATTTTCATACCAATAGGTGTAGATACCAAATTTCTCGCTGTCAATATTATAACCTTGTTTTTGTTTTTGACCATTTTCATACCAATGCACAAATGGTCCATTCAGTCTGCCATCCTGGTAATTTATTTCATTCTTTTTGGATCCATTTGCATACCAAATGATACTGGCACCATCGAGAATATCATTATTGTATTGAATTTGCTTTAACAACAGCCCATTTTCTGACCATGTTGAGGTTAATCCATTCATTAAACCAGAACTGTAATTGATCTCTTCTTTTTTATTACCATTTTCATACCACGTAATGCTGATTCCATGGAGCAGCCCAGATTCGTAAGACTTTTCCTCCAGCTTATTACCATCAGCGATCCAGGCACTATATTTTCCATCTAGTAATCCATGTACATACGTCCCCTCGGCTTTAATATTACCATTCTCATACCAATATGTAAAACTGCCAATCAATTTCCCATTAGCATAAGTAGTACTTTCCTGCATGTGTCCATTTTCATACCAGCTGGCATATTGCTTATTGAGATTGCCGTTTTGGTAACTACACTCTATATTTTTTTTCCCATTGGTAAACCACAGCACAAATGGCCCATGTAAGACATCCTCAGTATAGTGAGCCTCTTTGATTTTCTTGCCATCTTCGTTAAAAAATGTGAACAATCCATCCTTAAGACCCTGTTTAAGTCGTCCCTTAAACTCCATCTGACGGTTTTTGTACCAGCTTCTATAATAGCCGACCGCGACACCTTTGATGTAACGTTTTTCCCAATGTTTACGGCCATTGTCATACAATTCAAAAACCTTACCATTAAATGGCTTGTCTGAATTGGGCATAAATTTTAAGCCACCATAATCCAGTAAATGGTTCACATTAATCTTACTTTGTGATACAGCAAAACTTGTTATTAAAAGTGTTACCGTAATTACTTGAAGTAAATTATTACTATTTTTCATAATTCTTCCTGTTAGATATTTGACCAATTAATCATTATTATTCTTCAGGGAATTCCTACTTTTTAACTTAAAGCGGACTAATATAACAAAATATTCTAATATCATTAAAATTAATTATTCAATACACTCCTCGCCTAAAATTGGCGATTACCTGCCTTGCAGGTAATTCTGCAGGTATTCTATCTCGGCAGCGAGCTGCCTCCGCCCCCGTACCGTATTGGTGTCAACCACATAGGGCAGTGAGGCCGGGTCGAGGGCCGTCTTGATCGCCTGGACGTGTTCCAGGCTCTCGGTAAAGTCCGATAAAGCAAAATAGGACAAGGCCAGCGTAACATGGACATCCAGGTAATTGGTCGTGGAATCATGAGGAAAAGTCCAGGTCTTGTCCCCGATCTGCTGTTCTAACAACCAGATCAGTGAATCCCCATAGGCTACCACGCTGGAATCTTGCTTTAAGGCGCTATGGGCAAAGGTCAGTCCCGCCAGTATATCATGGGCCACAATATCCAGCATCCGCGGGTTCTGCTGCTTGGTTAAACCTACGTCAAACGCCTGAACAGCACTATCCAGTTCCACCAGCTTACCAAAGGTCCAACCCAGGCCATTATAGCCGTCCTGGTAGTTCTCATCTTCCCCTACCGAATT
>SCKQ01000060.1 GCA_004124535.1 Fidelibacterota bacterium | reverse complement strand
TTGGATACCGTTTACATCAAACCAGTCTGAAAAAAAGGAAATTTTACCATCTTCGTTAAATATTATAAGTCCATACCATTTGTTCGAGACCTTCTTACCAGTTTCCTTATGCGTGGGTGTCCATGTACCATAGACCCTGACGGCATTGGGATTATCCAAATCCGGGTAATAGGAACCAGCATAAAACCCTGCACCATCATCACCTGGTAAACCAACGCCTTCCTGAAAAGTAATATCATCGAAATTATTATGATAAAACGTTAAGACATCTACTATGCCTTTTAGCCCAACCATAACATTCCCATTGTAATCAGGTGGACTCCACTTGGCCGTATCCGCATATAGAGCCATCTGTCCTTCCAGGTCCTTATCCGCAAAACCCTTGATCCACGTCTTAATGGTGGCCACATTCCGATCAAAGGTATCTTGATTTTTCTGTTTTGCCGCTGCTGCTTCATTTTCAGCTTTGAGTTCACTAATCTCTTTTATTTTACCAATACCTGAGGTTGAACCCGGAAATAAATCAACAGATTTTTGGTAATGAGCCAAGGATGTTTCATAATCTTCTTCCATAAAATAATATTCACCCATTGAATCTTGTGGATTATAGCCATTGGGGTATTCTTCCACATACTGGTCAAAATATGATTTAGCTTTAGATTTATTATCGGCAGCATAATATAAATAGCCTAAATTATTTATTATATGTATGTACCTGCGATCCGATTTTTTTCGGTTTTCTAACAGAACTTCCAGCTCAGCGATTCTTTCTTCTACTGTTGGTTTTGTAAGTGCATAATAATAATGAATAAAACCACCATCCGGTTCAATTTCATGCATTTTAGACCATACTTTATGCCTTCTTTCTCTTAAATCGTCCCCGGGAAGTACATCAAAAAATGATACCAGTAAATTCGAATTTTCATTTTTTCCTTTTACCAGTTCCCTCGCTTTTTTCTGATGCATTTCTCTTACTTCACCTTCAGGTGTCATCCACGCCAGCAAAACGTGGGGGCCAAATAGGGTAGAATCAATCTCCAATGCTCCGTGCAAATAGGTGAGTGCTTTTTCGTTTTCGACATTTAAATAATGACTAAGGCCCATTTGTACCATAGTATTAGCGATTTCATTATCGCTTCCCCATTCGATATATTTCCCTTCAGGAACTTGACTGGCAGTATCTGATTGAGTGCATGAAACCGCGAATATTGATATCATCAATAATGTAAAAAATAGTTTCCTCATGATTATCTCCTTATGGGTTCGTTAGTGTAACAAATTATGATTAATGCCTGAAAAAAACGTAAACAAAAAAGTTTCCGCCTAACAACAATAAGCTCCTTTTTACTGAATAAACACCACTGAATATTTTATCAGTTTAATACCTCCAACTTTTTAGGTCTGCTCCGGGTGGTGCTGTATTTTCCATCCGCACAACTGCTTTGGGTATAAACATTTGATTATATCGCAACCGGGAAAGGGCATTGGGACGGGTGTGATCACCATTCCAACAGTGTTCGGCACGATCGCCATAATCCACTTCTCCATTGTAATAGGGTTTAGTGGTTTCTTTCAAAAACTCCTCCATTAAATATACGGCGTTGTTAAGGTAATAGTTATCCATATCACCACAGTAGATGTGGATTTTACCTTCTAAATTGGAGCCTATCTTTGACCAGTCACGCTTCAATATGTATTGGAGATCGTAGTTCTCACGCCAATAATTGGCCACATCCTTATCAATTTTTCCTGTGTATTTATCCCAGATCGGCTGGGGATAACCATCCGGACCCATGGTGCTGTAAACGGCTTGCCAGATATCCCACTGGTCGCCCGACCGACTATTCGTTCCAAGTGCCAGCTCCAAATGGTTCATATCTTTCATGGTGGCATTTACTTCGCCCAGGTAATTTCTGTGTGCCGGTGTTTCAACCTGCTTAAATGGACCCTTTTTGTAGTAAGCATTTTCATCCTCATAGATGTTCACTTGGCAATATGCTCGAAAATCGATGGGATCAGGGCAGGCCGCAAAACATCCATTATATTCCTCGGGATAGAAAACCTGTGCCGCCAGCGCCTCCCAGCCTCCGGTAGAACCGCCATAAAGGAATCTAGCCCAACCCTCACCAATGCCACGGAATTTCTCCTCGATATAAGGAATCAGTTCATAGGTAATAGCATCGCCATAGGGGCCAATATTGGCGGAATTAACGGCATAGGAATCATCATAGTATGGGTTCTGGTGCTGAATATCAATTACCAGGACGCGAGGAAAATCATCACTTGTCCAATCCTTATAGAATTGATGTTCATATTCCTGAACCGTCCGATTATACCCCTCCCAGTTGAATCGAGAACTGAATTCAGGCTCCAGATCAGGATCGGGCGGTTCAGGCCTGAATCCCCTGAAATCATGATTATAATGTCCATGAAAAACCATCACTGGGTATTTTGCCTCAGGATGTTTATCAAAATCTTTCGGTAATAAAATGTGCGCACCTAGATAGGTGGGGCGACCCCAGAATTCTGTCAGCAGTTTACTTTGGAAACGTACATGCTTAACATACTTGCTGTCCTTCGGTGGCTCGATGACTGGAATTACCTGATCTAAGGTAATTTTCACCGTTTTTCTTTTGCTTGGATCTAAAAACATTTTCTGAGGTTTGGAATAAAGATTCCCAGGTGAACGGTTCCATTTTTGCCCCTCTCCATTATCCATAGGAAGTTTAACGGTCTGTCCCGTATTCAGATTAAACGTTTCGTATGTATGTAACAATCCTTGTACCCAATATTCTCCAACGGGAATATCATTGAGCGATTCAATGGGGTAGCCCAGTGCGGCGCCATCAATTACTACACCCTTGTTAGGCCTTGGACCTAGAACGTCTACACCATATATCAGACCGGTATGATTCCGGTACGTGATCTGAAATCGGGGTTCAGGATCATCCTTCTTTGCCAGCAGAAGCAGGAGTCGCCCTTCCAATAATTTTCCGTCACTTTCCTGTGGATAGGTTATAACAAAATTCAGCTTACCTGCGGAGAGAGACCCCACGGCAAGGAAACAGCTAAGCAAAATGGCCATTATTCTGGACATAGATTCCCTCCCATTGTTTCTTTGTAAATAAAAATGTTTCATAGATTTGAGCCAGCAGTGTTTCATACAGGAAATTACACAGAAATTTTAAGAGCCGATATGTAAAAAGGTGTGAGCCTGTCCTTGGTGTAAACAAAAAAGCCCCCGTGAGGAGGCTATTTGATTTTAATGCGATCTATATTCCTTTAAATGAGGTATTTAGCTTATAGGATCTAACAAAATATAATCGCCTTAAAGTTTTACCGTCAGTTGTACTTCCAGCCTCCGCTACAGCACTTTCTATTTCGAGGTAAACATGCCCTTGTACTATCAACGCGAGGGTTGGGAGGAAACTAAGCGACGATGTATCTGGGGTTACCGACGGCTCTCCATGCCAATGAAAGGAATCGTTGAAAACATGACCTATAAAAACGCGTTATTAACACGTTTGCTGAAAGAGGCCGTACAGGAAGCCTCCGCGAACTAGCACCGCCCTCAAAAATACCCTTCGCTGTCATCCAAAAAAGTTCAATATTTAACATAAAGAAATATCGCACAAAGCACCAAAAGAATAAACAGGAAAACATAAGTGGTTGGCCTCATAGATTGAGAAGTCTTATACCCAAGTTCTTTTACAAATTTTCCAACTGCATCTCTTCGTTCTTTGTGTGCTTTTTTAGGAAGATACGGTGTGTGGGTAAACAGCCGTCCCATCTTCGTATTAATGCGCATGTGGACATTGACTGCCCAACCCGACGCTTCTAAAAGGCCGCTCATATCCCTTTTGCGTATCTTCACAAAACCAGCCAATATACCGGGTAATAATACAACCATCGCCAAACCCAACAAAGCACTCAGGACTTGAGTGGGTTTCACCTGCGAAAGAGCTTTGGTAATGTAAGCAAAAGATGATCCAAGAGCCGCAATTGCCAGACCCCCACCCAACATAAGGTCTCTTGCCGCCCCGGATGAACTGGCAGAAGAAGACTTTGATACCAACTTTTCTTCGCTTGACTTAGTCATTTTTTCGATTTGCTTTCTTATAAAAGCAGCAAATTTTTGGAAGGGCACCTTCACAGACTCCGACACACTAATGGGATTTACCACGATATCCACGACCTCGGCATCCCATTCACGCCCATCTACGGTAAAGAAAATGCCGCGCTTTCCAACATGCAATCCCTCTGCACTGCCCGAAGTTACGGGCGCTACAATCTCAAACTTAGCGTCCGTGTCTTGACGACCCGTTACCTCAACATACAGCAAGTGCATCGAACTGCGCTGGCTTACTTTCTTGTGGGCTTGGCGATCCCGAACGCCCATGGTAAAACCAATTTGTCTCTCATCAATAATGAGCGTACCCATTTCAAATAGCGCTCGAGTATTCGGATTATAAAGATCTGCAAAACTCACAAAATTGTTTGCTAATACCATCAACCATCTTTGATAAAGAATGACCTTTTCCAAATTTTTTATCTGATTTAAGTCGTTCGCAACCGCTAAATCTTTTTTGATCAGCTCGCTGGCCTGCTCCTGATAGGATCCCTCAAGATAAGAGCGCAGTTGATCTTGTCCTAGTTTTTCAACCTTGGCGCCTTGTTTGTTTTCAAACCATGTCTGATAAGAACCAAAAATATTTTTTACTTTGCGCCAATCTTTTTCGTTAAGTCGCTCAACGGAATTTCCAAGAACGCGCTTCAAAACCTTCTCCCTAAGTTCAAGCAGGGTCGCCGCATAGAGCGGATTAATTTCACCCTCAAAATTTAACAGCCCTTCCGAGTTAGGTGAAATGAGGGGGCTGTCCTTCAATCGGCTTAACATCTGGGCTGTATCCGTAAAATCAATTTCTGCAAGCTCCTGCTCACGAAACTGCATCTGAGCTGCGGCCCTCTTATCAAACTTAACCAGAGCGCATTGCGCAAAAAACTGTTCTATCTTCTCTTCCACATTTTTTATTAAATCATATGCTTTTTGTGTATCAATCCCCCACGGCATAATTTCTGTGCTCTCTTGGCCCTTAGGAATCTCACCCTGGGCCTTCCACGCAAGATAGGTTTCTGCCTCGTTGAAAAATTTCTTTAGCTCATCCTCGCCAATCCCTGGTTTACCGCAAGCGTCCATTTGCGAACCTACAGTATCCATAATAGAAGTGATAAATTGTGCTAAGTCGGCGTTGGCTGCAACTTCCGGAGGAATAATACCATCACCATTATTTTCCGCATTCGCCATAATGCTCTGCACGTCTCGGACTTGCGCGAGACTAATTTCATTTTTCGCCTGCATGTTCAGATTGGTTAAGATAAGCTCAGCAGCCGCATGCAACTTTTGGCCTTCGGGATTATGCGTATCAATATCTTGAAGCCTGAGGATATCGGAGCCCTCAGACATGCGCTGTCGATCGGCAAGCACCTGAACCAACCAAGACCATGCAGCCTTGAGTTCAGAAGGCCTGATGCGGCCATTCTTATCTGTATCCACGTAGGCGGTGAACGCCTTATCGCAATTAAGGCTGTTGGTAGGAATACTAATAGCAGCCCAGTGGACTTCATCAAGAACTTGAATCTTCTCCAAATCTTGGGCATCCTGAATCCTAAGCTGGTAACTGCCACCATAATTTCTGAAGGTCATACGCGACATAAAAAAACCTCTCCTCTATCAAGCACTTCAACTCTGGTGATTTCTATTCTTATCATGTGCATCCTTCGCTTGAGATTAGAAATTCATTACAAGCAAGTCCTCAAAACCTATTGTGCCATTACGGTGTAAATACAATGTTAATTTAATTGAGTGAAGGACCAGGGTATTTCCCGACCCAATCATCATCACCATATTCATTAATAATATTCATCCAATGTTACCAGCTTGATACTTTCCCCTATTCCATTCTTTGTTGAAATATTCTTTTAGTTCTTCTTCAGTCATATTCTTAATTGGTTCTTCTGGTTTCTCAATTGAATCTTCTGTTACTCTAAGAGCTCCAGGAAATTCCCTATAAATAAATGGATGACCAATTGGTACTCCACCTGACCTATTAAATTTAATTACATCAGTTGTAAATTCGTGATCGCTTTTATGTTTTTTCTTTTCTGTTATCTCTATTCCAGTAAATGTTGTTCTCTTACTCTTAGACTTTTTACTTAAAATATTCATAATTCCTCTTAATATATTCATCGAGATACTATGCAGACCCGAAATTTCCTACCGGCACCGGTTCATCACCTTCCCAATTCAGATTCCTTTGATAAATACCATCTATAATTTCTGTAAAATAAATTGTCATTAAAGGATGTGTAATACTTTTACTTGAATGATCCGGTTGTAAATTTCTTTCGGCAACATATGTCATATGAGTTTTATTGTCTACTATAATATGATACCATGGCTTATCTTTGGGTGGTTTTGATTTTGCCATAAGATCATACCATTCATTTGTCAATTTGAATGTTTCATCAACTTTTAGTATTACACCTCTATAATGAAACAATTTGTGACACATAATTTGTCCTGGTTTAAACTTAGTCATAAATCCTCCAAGTAATATATGGTGTATTAAACAGACAATAAAATTTCATTTTCCCCTGTCTTTTTTCTCTACCTAAAATCTCTTTAACAACTTTCTTTCTCTTAGAGTAAAATTCATAATCAGTAATTATCTGAATTGGTCTTTCACCAGTATCAATAAACTGTTCAACCAAAGAACTTATTTCCTTTGGATTTTTGTCATGTACATCTAATGTTTTCATTGTATGGTCTCGTGGCATTATGATGCCTCTTGTCCAAAAAATTCATAGTTCATTTTAATATATTTATCCCATTCTTCAGGTACTTCTGTTTCTTCAAAAATTGCCTCAACTGGACATTCTGGTTCACAAGCACCACAATCTATACATTCCTCTGGGTCTATGAATAGTTGTTTTCCCTCTGGGTCAAATCCTTCTGCTTTGGCTTCTTCACCAATATCTTTATCCTTTGTGAAGTGAATACAATCCACTGGACAAACTTCTACACATGCTGTATCACAAACTCCAACACAAGGTTCTGCTATAATGTACGTCATTTCATTTATCCTCAATCAATCTTATAATTATAAATAGTTTCAAATTCTTCTGTCCATATAATTCAGCCAAACCTCGGTTAAACATTCGATTGGTCTTATGAAACTCAGTATGTATTCCGTTTTTATTCATTTACTCTCCTTTATTTGAGCCAGAGGCGTTTCATATTGGAAATTACACAATAATTACCCAACAATGTGTGTACCTGATTTACTCCAAACCCCTACCCCCTCCATTTTCAGTGCCTGGGGGGTCTATCTCGTTGAGATTTCTCTTTATGATAAGTTTGATGGATGATAGAGTGTGCCTATATATTGTATCACAGGCATAACATATATATATGCGTTAATCCCATAACAACACCGTACACAACTATTAGGGTAAAGGGTCAATATATATTACGGATACGGGGGTGTGTTCCAATTAGGTGTGTTCCATATGACCTTTTCTCTGCCTCGTAGTGAGCCAATATGACACTTTGATGATACAGGTATGCCATCCGTAACTTACCCATCCAAATTACATCACACCGAGAAAGGATGGACGAGAAATGGACGGATTTACAATCTATCACAACCCCAGATGAGGCAAGAGTAGGCAGACCCTGCAACTGTTGCGTGACAACGGTATCGAACCAAAAATTATAGAATATTTGAAGGATGTTCCCTCAGCGGCGGACTTTCAATCTCTGGCTCAAAAGTTGGGCAAGCGGCCTTCAGAATTTGTGCGAAAAGGCGAAGCAGATTTTAAAGAAAATGGTATTGCCGATATTTTAGATAATGATGAAAAAATATTTAAGGCTATGAACCAATTTCCGAAAATAATGGAACGACCCATTGTGGTTAAAAGCAATAAAGCCGTTATAGGCCGTCCACCTGAGAATGTGTTGGATTTGATTTAAACAATGGCAATCAGAATATTTATCACCGGTGGTACCTTTGACAAAGAGTACAATGAAATCACGGGCAAGTTATATTTTAAAGACACCCACATGCGGGAAATCTTGGATCTTGGTCGATCAAAACTTGATGTAAGTATTCGAACATTAATGATGATAGACAGCCTGGATATGACGGACTCGGACCGAAATTTGATTTTAGAAAACTGTATTAGCACTGAGGGGGATCAAATTATCATTACACATGGTACGGACACCATGACTGATACAGCAAAACTTCTGGCCACGGGGAATTTAGAAAAAACAATCGTCCTTACCGGCGCCATGATTCCATTTAAATTTGGAACGTCCGATGGTTTATTTAATTTAGGAAACGCACTGGGATTCGTTCAGAGTTTACCCCATGGGGTTTACATCGCGATGAACGGTCGATGCTTTGATTATGACAAGGTCAAGAAGAATAAAGAAACGGGTGTTTTTGAAGCTTTATAGTTTTTGATCTTGTCTCAGGGATTCAATAAGGTGGATATAAAACTGGATCCCTTTTAAAACATTTTTCATTTATCTGTTTCCCAGTCAATTATGATCATTTCGGTTTGTCTCGGATCGATGTAATCACATGTTTTTCCATCAAACAAAGCATCTTCTTCCAGCATGATGGCTACCTCTTTATCCCATTCCTTAATGTGAACTTTTGCATTGAGTTCAATGGAGTAGGCTGTATTTGGAAATAAGGGATAATCCCCATTTATGGGTACGCCTTCCTGTTTATCCCACATGCCGATAGTTGGCCCGGAGCCATGACCGTAATACCCGATGGGGTGGGTATAGATCTGGGGTTTGATTCCCTCTTCCTTGGCCTGCTTTAAGGCCGACAGGAGCATCTCGTTGCCTGTACGCCCCGTTTTGAATTGGTCCGTGAGAATATCCTGCAACCTGTTTCCAACCCCTAACGCTTTAACCAAAAAATCCGGTGTTCTGCTTTCACCGGGCATGAGGACATAAGCGTGCTGTTGCGTGTCTGTGTTTAATCCCAAGTAGGTAATACCAAAATCAACATGGAGCAAATCACCCGGTCGAATCACATTGTCCGCCTTATCTTTAGAAAATGCTTCCAGAAAATTAAAGTCTTGTTTATCGGCCCGCTGAATATCAACAGTTGGATGAAACCATGTAACCAGATTCAGGTCGCGGATACGTTCTCGATACCACCAAACCACATCATCGGTAGTAGTGATTCCCGGCGTGATTACCTTGGCAGAAAACCCTTCTTTAATGATGTCGTGGGCAATGCGGCAGATATCAGGATAAAATTCCATCTCTTTTGCACTGCGCGTTTCTAACCAGCCTATAGCAACTTTTTCTGCACTGACGATTCTCGGGGCATATTTTTTAGGGAGCGCATTTTTAAACAAATTATATTCAGTTGCCGTCAGGCCATCGGCTTGGGCAAAATATATACTTTTGTTTATTCCAATGGATTTGGGATTTTTTGACTGTATCAAATCCGCCAAGGCTTTATACTGATTGGGTTGCGCTTCCGGATCCCAGGCCTTTTTGAAAATGTCTCCCACATCATACCTTGCCACCGCATACGATTCTAAAGGATATCCATTCCCTGGATTATGAATTACCAAAATGGTTCTTCTTCGAGCATTGAGCCAGGTGGCCGGAAGCATGGTGCGAATAACCGGGTCTTCATTGTATTCCCGGGCAATGATGATCCACATATCCAGTTTGTTCCTCGCCATGATTTCAGGCAGGACGGTTTCAAAGCGGTCCTTAAGAAATCCATCCCGGACCACCGCCCTTTGATGCATAGATAAAATGTCATCTTTTAAATCATCTGCTTGAACCAATGACATGAAAAAACTTAATATAAACGCAATCCTTTTCATGATCTCTCTCCTTATAATGATTGTTTAATAACGGTAAAAAGCCGATCAATATCTTTATTTGTATTATATAAATAAGGTGCAATGCGGATTGAATTCCCCCGAATGCTTACATAAATATTTTCCCGCTGGAGGTTTTCAGCCAAACGATCGGGAACACCGTTCTGGAATTGTATTCCCAATATATGAGGTGCCCGCTCTTTTTTATTTGGAACAATCAACCCCAATTCTAATGCTCTGCTGGCGATTTCATCTGTGAAATGAGAAAGAGAATTCCCAATATTGTTAATGCCCCATTCCGAAATTTGTTTTAACGCTGCAATAGCCATGGGCATAAGAACAAAATTACTTCGTTCACCCACATCAAACTTTCGTGCACCGGGTTGAAATGAATCCCGATATAAGACCAAATCAGAAAAGTCTTCACTGTTTTCCCGAGCTATCCAATTATATTCTAATGGCTGTCCATCACGATGCTTTTTATTAACAATCATGTAACCAAATGAATAGGGGCCTAATAACCATTTATATCCTACGGTAATGACAAAGTCAGGATTCACTGAATTAAAATCAACAGGCATCACGCCGGCAGATTGGGACAAATCAAGTACCAGGGCAGCACCCACCTCGCTACAGCGTTTACTCACAGCTTGGATATCAACAAGGGTACCATCTGCCCAATGGCAATTGGGAATAGCGGCAATGGCTGTCTTTTCTGTGATGGTATCCAGCACAGCCGCTGTGACATCGCCATTTGTTTTGGGAACGGTACGGATGCATGCGCCCGCCAGGTCAGCCTTATGTTTCCACATATAATAGTTGGAAGGAAACTGTTCTGAGAGAACCACAACTTCGTCCCCGGATTTTAAATTCAGGTTTTCCGCCGCCACCGCAATGCCATAACTGGCCGATGGGATAAAAGACACACACTCCCTATCTGCCCCAAGGGTTTTGGCAAACAATGACCGGCAATGTTCTGATTCCGTAAAAAAATCCTGTGGCATCAATTCCCAGGGAGACGATTTACCGGAAACGCCACGTATTCCCGCTTCCTTAACAGATTGTAACTGGGGTGATAGGTATGCACAATTGAGGTAAGTAATCTCGTCAGGAATATCAAATAAATGTTTTTGTGAAGGGATCATTGTGTCAATTTAGTGGTTTTTGAAAGTGTAATCTGTCGGTATAATTGTAAATCTTGCAATGGAAAAAGAAGATTTATTCAGTAATATAGATTAAGAAGAAGGAGCCCGAGGATTGATTTACGTTTGTACTGCCTGTAAAAAGAGATTGGATAACCCAACCAAGCCCCTAGGGCTTTGTCCCTGCGGTAACCCCCTGTCTGTTCATTATGATTGGGAAGGCATCGAAGGAGATATTGATGTAAAAACCGATGATCATTCCCTGTGGCGATATAAAAGAGTGTTGCCCAATGTGGAAAAAGAAGAGATTGTCAGTTTAGGCGAAGGTTGGTCTCCCTTGATTCCCATGGCGCACCATATTTTTATCAAGGATGAAACAGTAAACCCCACCGGCTCATTTAAAGATCGCGGTATGGCAATGGCTGTTACCAT
>SCKQ01000013.1 GCA_004124535.1 Fidelibacterota bacterium | reverse complement strand
GCAAATCTGGAAACGCCAGGCCCAAGCCATGGCATCTGTGGAAAAAACAAAAAATTCCCAAGACAAATGGGAGCAAAAATTCTTTACTGTCCTTGAAGATTTCAAATTCGTACCGGGGGGACGCATCATGCACGGCGCCGGACGGGAAGATATTACCACTACCCTCAATAACTGCTATGTTGTAGCGGTAAAGGAAGATTCCATCAAATCCATTTATGACACCATTATCAACGAAGCGCTCACCTATAAATACGGTGGTGGCTGTGGCCATGACCTCTCAGCCCTGCGCCCTGCGGGCGATGTCATCAACGGCACGGGTGGAGAATCCTGCGGCCCTACTGGCTTTATGAACCTTTTTTCTGAAAATACCAATACCATCGCCCAGCATGGCCGCCGTGGCGCCAACATGCAGACCCTGCGCATAGACCATCCTGATATTGAGAAATTCATCAATATCAAAACCGGTGATGTTAATATGGTCAAGTATTCCAATATTTCTGTGCTCCTCACCCATGAATTCATGGACGCGGTGGAAAATGATGAAGATTTCGACCTTCAATACGAAGATAGAGTTTACAAAACAATTAAAGCCAAAGACCTCTGGAACAGGATTATTGAACACGCTCATGCCAGTGCCGAGCCAGGTTTGCTGTTCTGGGATACCATGAGAGATTATCATAATGCAGAATACTGCAGTCCTCTGGTTTCCACCAATCCCTGCGCTGAACAGCCACTGCCCGATGGCGGCTGCTGTAACCTTGGCGCAGTAAACCTAGACCGTTTTGTTGATGAAAACGGCAATTTTATGATTGATGAATTCAAGGAAACTGTGGCTATAGGGACTCGCTTCCTAGATAACGTAGTGGATTATAATATGAACCGCCATGCCTTGGAGAACCAGAAACAGAATGCCACAAATGATCGTCGTGTGGGCCTTGGAATTCTCGGATTAGGTGATATGCTCGTGCGCATGGGTATCAAATATGACAGTGAAGATGCCCTGCAAACCATCGATCAAATCATGAAGATCTTCCGTGATACCGCCTATGAAACCAGTGTTGAACTCGCCCAGGAAAAAGGTTCGTTCCCTAATTTTGATTGGAAAGGTTTCAGCAAGAGTAAATTCGTAAAAAACCTGCCCAAAGCGATCCGTGATAAAATCCGCACAAAAGGAATTCGGAATTCGACAATTACCACAGTGGCCCCAACAGGAAGCGGAGCCATTGTCTCCCGGGTAACATCTGGAATTGAACCCATTTTTGCTACCTCTTACAAACGCCGTGTAAAAAAGAATGACGGTTATGGCCGTACGTTTGATGAATATAAGGTATTCCATCCGGTGATTGGCCAATTGTTCGGCGGAGACGAAGACTTGCCAGATTATGTGGTTTCTTCCCATAATATTGATCCCTATTTCCGCGTGAAAATGCAGGGCGTCATCCAAAACTACATTGACAGTTCCATTTCTTCCACTGTAAACCTGGCTGAGGATATTACCGTGGATACCATTGCTGATATTTACATCACGGCCTACAAAGCGGGACTGAAAGGCATCACTGTTTATCGTGAAGGCAGCCGCGAAGGAATTTTGCTTACAGAAAAACCTGAAAAACAGCCCGTAGAAGCTAAAACCCAGACAGAAACTTTGGATGCAAAACCAACAGCAGCAGCCGAACCATCTGCAGCTCCACAGGTATCCGTCAGTAAAGCTCCACGCGCACGTCCGGTGTTGACCTCTGGCGCCACGCGTCGTATCCGCACCGGAGAAGGTTCGCTGTATATTACCATTAATGAGGATGAAAATGGTCTTTGTGAAATTTTTACGACGATTGGTAAAGCCGGGGGTAATGCCGCGGCCCAATCCGAAGCAATAAGCCGACTTATCTCCCTGGCCCTCCGGTCCGGAATCGATCCTTATGCTATAGTCAAACAGCTGAAAGGCATCAGCGGCCCCAACCCGACTTGGGAAGACGGACGCCTTATCCTCTCGACACCTGATGCTATTGGCAAAGCATTAGATGATTATCTGAAGCACCGTGAAACAAATGGCGGTGCTGAAAAGCATGTGCAGTTTACTATGGCAACACATATAGAAACAGAAAACAAAAAAGTGGCTGACTATACAACAAAAAATATTGTCACCTGCCCTGATTGTGGCAGCTCTGTCCAGCACCAGAGCGGTTGCGTGACCTGCCCCAGCTGTGGTTTTTCTAAATGTGATTAATAATATTCTGAACCAGTAATAAAAAAGCCTTCCCAAAAGCGGGAGGGCTTTTTTATTACTTATATTTGAGGCGCGATTAGAATTCCATCAATTCTTTTTCCTTGTGTTCCATCATTTCATTTAAATGTTTGATATGTTTGTCTGTTAAATCCTGGGTGTCCTGTTCAGCACGTTTAATCTCATCTTCTGAAATATGGCCCTCATCCTGAACCATTTTTATATGGTGGTTGGCATCTTTACGCACATTGCGTACTGATACACGGCCGTCTTCCACCAATTGATGAACAACCTTAATGAGGTCTTTCCGGCGTTCCTCAGATAAAGGCGGAATAGGAATTAATATCACTTCACCATTATTATTGGGTGTTAAACCCAAATTACTTCCCATAATAGCTTTTTCAACATCGAGCATGACTGATTTATCATACGGCTGCAGTGTAATCAGGCGCGCTTCAGGTACGGAAATATTGGATAACTGCTTTAATGGTGTTCTCGTACCATAATAATCGATGGTCAAGTTTTCCACTAATTCAGGATTTGCCCGGCCCGTTCGCACTTTTGCCAACTCCATGCGTATATGTTCAACTGCTTGATCCATGCGGTGTTTTGCATCATCATGAATATCTTTTATCATAATTACTCCGTAACCAATGTACCAATTTTTTCACCCTGCAGCATTTTTACCAGCGAACCTGAATCGAACATATTCAAGACACGAATTGGTAATTTATTTTCCTTACAAAGCGTAAATGCTGTCTGATCCATCACCCGTAAATTTTGGTCCAATACTTCCTTAAACGTTATTGTATCATATTTAACAGCATCAGCATGTAAAACAGGGTCTTTGTCAAAAACGCCATCCACCTTGGTGGCTTTAATCACAACTTCTGCTCCTAGCTCTGTAGCCCGCAGAACAGCAGCTGTATCAGTGGTAAAATACGGATTTCCAGTTCCCCCGGCAACAATGACAATACGGCCTTTATCCAGGTGGCGCAATGCCCGGCGACGGATATAGGGTTCTGTTATTTGGGATACGGTAATTGCAGATAATGTTCGTGTTTCTATACCGCTGTGCTCCAGGGCGTCCTGAAGGCTGATGGCATTCATCACAGTTGCCAGCATGCCAAGATAATCACCGGTAACACGATCCATACCTTTGTCGGCAGCCTCCATTCCACGAAAAATATTACCAGCCCCAATAACCAATACTACACTAACACCCAGGTCATGAACGGATTTTATCTCATCTGCTAGGTTGAGTGCTTTGGCGGGATTTATACCAAAACCACTATCCCCGGCAAGAGCTTCTCCGCTGAATTTCAGCAGAACACGCCGGTAAAGCGGTTTGGTCATGTGTTGAACTTAAACTTGGCCGTTGCTGCTGATGATGGATTCACCGATGGCGTAGCGTATATAACGTCCGATGGTAATATTTTCGCCAAGAGTGTTGACCGCTTCGGTGATGAGGTCACCTACATGCTTTTCCGGATCCTTGATATACGGTTGTTCAACCAAGCAAACTTCCTGGTAAAATTTTTGTACACGGCCGGCAACAATTTTATCAATAATGTTATCGGGTTTTCCAGATTCCTTGGCCTGGGCAATGAAAATTTCTTTTTCTTTTTCTATCAATTCAGAAGGAACATCAGCGGGTGAAACGGCGACGGGGTTCGTAGCCGCAATCTGCATGGCCACATTATGGGCCAGATCTTGAAAATCATCAGTCTTGGCAACAAAATCTGTTTCGCAGTTTACCTCAACAAGTACACCCAATCTGCCGCCATGGTGAATATAAGAGTAAACGATTCCCTCTTTCGCTTCTCTTTTCTCTTTGTTTTCAGCTTTAGCGATTCCGGCTTTGCGTAGAAAATCTACTGCCTTATCCATATCACCTTTTGAGTCAACCAGAGCTTTTTTACAATCCATCATACCGGCACCGGTTTTTTCACGTAATACTTTTACAACTTGAGCACTAATACTCATGTTACTTCTGCATCCTCCACTGTTTCTTTTACTTCTTCACTTTCTTCTTCCGCATCAGTTTCTGCAACCGCTGCTTCTTCTTTTGCTTGATCAGCTGTTACATCCTCGTTTGCTGCTTCAAAAGTCTCAGTCACCTTCTCCGCTGCAACGTTTTCCTCTGCTACTTCAACCTGCTCTTTTGGTAATTCTTGTTTATCATTTGCGGATGTTTCTTCAGGCGCTTTTTCTTTCCCGGAAGCGGTTGTTAGGATTTCGTCAGATATAGCGGAAATAATCAGTTGAATTGTCCGAATGGAATCGTCATTGGCAGGAATGGGATAATCCACCGAATTGGGATTTGTATTTGTATCCACAATAGCGATGACAGGTATTTCCAACAAACGTGCTTCCCGTACAGCAGTTATCTCATGATTGGCATCCACGACCACAATCGCTTCCGGCAATCGTTTCATATCCTTAATTCCACGGTGCTGGTCAGCCAGCTTTATGCGCTCACGGTTGAGCATCTGAATTTCTTTTTTGGTCAGATTTTCATAAATATTCAATCCTTCTTTTTCCAGCAGTTGTAACCGTTTAATACTTTTCTTGATTGTTGAAAAATTTGTGAGCGTTCCTCCGAGCCAGCGCTCAACAACATAAAACATTCCGCAGCGGTCAGCTTCCTGTTGAATAATATCGCGTGCTTGTTTTTTGGTCCCTACAAACAGGAATTCGCCATTCTTTTGTGCAATTTCACTTACGAAGGCAAGTGCTTTATCGAGTTTTTGTATCGTTTCATCCAGGTTAATAATGTGAATCCCATTTTTTTCCATGAGTATATAGGGTGCATATTCAGGATGCCACTTGCGGGTCACGTGTCCAAAATGGGCACCCGTACTAAGTAGATTCTCAAAATTAATTTCAGCCATATATCCTTACCGTTTAGAAAATTGAAAACGTTTACGTGCGCCGGGCTGACCGTATTTCTTACGTTCAACTTTCCGGGCATCCCTTGTTAAAAAACCGGCAGATTTCAAGGCAGAACGATGTCCGCTGTCTGCTCCAATTAAGGCTCTTGCGATACCTAAACGAATCGCTCCAGCCTGGCCAGAAAGTCCGCCGCCTTTAACATTAACTTTAATGTCATAGTTTTTTATAGCATCCACTGTTTCCAGCGGCTGGACAACCACAGTGGCCAATGTTGCACGGCACAGATAATCTTTAAAGTCTTGACCATTGACCAGAATAACACCTTTACCGGGAGTAATACTTACTCTTGCTACGGAAGCCTTTCTACGTCCTGTTCCTTGATAAACTACTTTTGACATATTAAATATCCAGTTGTTTCGGTTCCTGTGCTGAATGTGGATGATTCGCTCCAGCATATATTTTTAAATGTTTCATAATGGCACGGCCCAATTTATTCTTGGGCAGCATGCCCTTAACCGCATTTTCGATTATGCGTTCGGGGTACGTTCTGCGCATATGATTAAAGTCCGTAAATGTGGTTCCACCCGGATAACCGGAATGACGGAAATAAGTCTTATCCTTTTCCTTATTACCTGAAACTTTGACTTTATCGGCATTAATCACAATAACAAAATCGCCCATATCCATATTGGGACTGAAATTCGGCTTATGCTTGCCGCGTAAAATCTGGGCAATTTCACTGGCAAAACGACCCAGGATTTTGCCTTCGGCGTCCGCCACGTACCAATCTTTTTGTATTTCTGATGCTTTTATTGTCTTCGTAATCATAATGAATAATTTCGTTAGGTATACAGCCTCGAAAATTAGCAATCCTGATAACATTCTCGCAAATACTATTTACTGAACTAATAGTTTGTTATACAGATGTTAATTGACCTTTAACAACAGTATACTTCACTTTTCCGGCCAATACTTTGCCGATGAAGGGTGAATTGCTGGATTTTGAATAAATATCGTCCTTTGTGAATTCCCAGGTTTCACTGGGATCAAATACGGTTAATTCAACTGGTGCATTATCAGTGAATAAGTTTGAATTGAAACCCATGACATCTCGAGGATTCACAGTAAGTGCTTTAATTACTGTCATAAGGTCTATACCCTCTTCGTGCACGAGGATCTTCAGCACCACTCCCAGGCAGCTTTCTAGACCAATCATACCAAATTCCGCCAGGTCAAATGTTGATTCCTTATCTTCAATGGTATGGGGCGCATGGTCTGTAGCAATACAATCAATAACACCAGTCTTAAAACCTTTGATCAGTTCCATGCGGTCTGTTTTGCTACGAATGGGTGGGGCTACTTTTAGATTAGTATTGAATTCATGTAGATCATTATCGGTGAAATATAAATGGTGCGGAGAAACTTCTGCGCTAATCCGTTCATAATGCTTTTTCATTTTAGCTACAAGTTCAGTTGCTGATGCAGTACTGATATGCGGAACATGGAGTTTTGCTCCTGTAAGCTTGGCTAATTCAAGATCGCGATGAACCATCACCCCTTCTGCTACCACAGGATTGCCGGGCAAGCCCAAGCGCGTAGACATCCGCCCTTCATTCATTACACCATCATCGCGTAAACACACATCTTCAGCATGGTTAATAATAGGCTTATCCAGCATACCGCCATATTCCAGGACTCTGCGCATGACACCGCCATCCATGATAGGTAGACCATCATCGCTGAAAGCCATGGCACCCTCCTGCACCATGCCGCTTATTTCGGTGAGTTCTTTACCCAGCTGCCCTTTTGTGGCTGCACCGATGGGATGGATGTGAATCGGGCAAGCCTCAGCTTTTTCTGCTATAAAGCGAACCGATTCCGGTGAATCGATGGGCGGATCCGTATTCGGCATGGCAAATACTCTAGTAAATCCGCCGGCTAATGCTGCTATGGAACCCGTTTGCAGTGTTTCTTTATCCTCCCGTCCCGGTTCACGGAAATGAACATGGAGGTCACAGAAACCATGTGTCACAACCAATCCTTGGCAATCAATCACTTCAGCGCTGTCAACAGCAATATTACCCACAGCAGCAATTTTTCCATTTTCCACCAGCACATCGCCTTTAAATTCCTTATCAGCTGCAGGATCAAGGATTGTACCGCCTTTAAACAATGTTTTCTTTGCTAATTTTTTGTGTTTCAAGATTCAGCCTTTCCACCGAGGAGTAAATACAGGATGGCCATTCGCGAGGCGACACCATTCAGTACCTGATCAAGGATAATGGCTTGATCGCCATCAGCAACAGCACTCTCAATTTCCACACCTCTATTCATGGGGCCGGGGTGCATGATTACAATTTCTTTTTTGTGCTTCGTCAGCCGTTCAGTTGTAATACCAAAAAGTGAACGGTATTCACGAATCGAAGGAAATAAACTCACGCCCATGCGTTCCATTTGGATACGCAACACATTTAGCGCATCAGCCCATTCAATCACTTCATCTATATTATAGTTTACTTGCACGCCCAGTTCTTTAATATGGGGCGGAATCAACGTGGCCGGGCCGCAAAGTGTCACTTCAGCACCCATGGTAATTAAACCATGCATATTGCTCAAGGCCACGCGGCTGTGGGATATATCACCAACGATACCCACCTTCAGCCCATTTAAATAACCAAATTTTTCCTGGAGGCTAGTCATATCCAAAATGGCCTGTGTTGGATGTTCATGGGTGCCATCGCCGGCATTGATGACCACTGCATCGACATATTCTGTTAGTCTTAACGGCGCTCCGGGAGCCGGGTGACGCATGACACAGGCATCAATTTTCATGGCTTCAATATTCTGTACAGTATCCTTAAAGCTCTCCCCTTTTTTCAAACTGGAAGTAGATGCAGAAAAGTTCACTGTGTCTGCACTCAAGCGTTTCTGTGCAAGTTCAAAACTGATGCGAGTCCGTGTGGAATTTTCGAAAAAGAGATTCACGATTGTTTTTCCCTGCAGTGAAGGTACTTTTTTGATCGGCCTCTCTAATACTTCCCGAAATGTGAAAGCAGTATCAATGATCGTTTGGATGTCCTCAGCAGGATACCCTTCTAAGCCCAGCAAATGTTTTTGCTGCAGACTCATGATTCCTCCTTATAGGACATCAACACTATGGCGTCTTTGCCGTCTACTTCCTTTAACATCACATTTACGTGCTCACCTTCATTCGTAGGTATATTTTTCCCCACATAATCTGCTTTAATCGGCAATTCACGATGGCCCCGATCCACCAAAACAGCCAATTGAATTTTCTTCGGCCGCCCAAAGGCCATAAGCGCTTCCATGGCCGAACGAACGGTGCGGCCGGTATAGAGCACATCATCGACCAGAACCACGATTTTATCATCCAGCGAAAAATCAATATGCGTCCCCTCAATTTGAGGAACAACCAGACGCTCGCGAAAATCATCCCGATGGAAAGTAATATCCAACGCACCAAGTTGAATTTCATGACCTGTATGACCGGTGATTAATGATTGTAACCTTTCAGCCAATGGTTCGCCGCGCGTGCGAATGCCGATTAGCACTACTTCGCCTGCGCCGCCATTCTTTTCTACAATTTCATGGGCAAGGCGCGTAACCTGCCGCGCAATGGCAACAGCATCTTCAATTAATGTTTGTTTTGCTTCCACAAAACCTCCTGTTAACAAAAAACCCCCGGGCAGCTGCATATCCGCACTTGCGGAATCACTGAACGGAGGTCCATTCGCTGCCCTTCTCGCCCTCACAGGAACGTTTTAAAGGGTCAAATCAAGAGTGAATTTACTATTTAATACTAATTTGATTTCAAATAAATAATTCTTGTCATTCTGAACAATTCAGATTTATCGGAATGGTGAAGAATCTCAAGGGTAAATTAATTATCCATTGTTTGAGATCCTGATCCCGTCATGTCGGGATCAGGATGACTTATATTTTTTCCATATAGTGATTATTTCATCTGCAATATTATGCACACTTTCAAATTGTTTAACATCGATCTCGATAGAATTAGAACGATTCCTGAACCAGGTGAGTTGGCGTTTGGCGTATTGCCGTGTGCGCAAGATAATCTCCTCTTCTACTTCCTCAAGCGTGTATTCACCAACCAGATACTGGCAGATTTGACGGTAGCCAATGGAATCCAGGGCGTGGACTTCACCCACAGAATATTTATTCCACAATGCCTTCGTTTCTTCTATCCAGTTGTTAGCCAGCATTTTTTTTGTCCGGTTACAGATACGTATTTCCAAATCCTGTTTATCCATGGATAATAAAATGACGCAAAAATGATGATTGGTTGGTGGATTGATTGTTTGACTGTTGAAATGTTCTGTTGGGGACTTGCCTGTAATCTCAAATATTTCCAAGGCCCGGACAAGACGTTTTTTATTATTGATGTGCACAATGCGTCCATATTCAGAATCGATGTCCTGCAGTTTTTTCAGCAAAGCTGCAGGGTCTTGGTCATATTCCTCGTTCAACCTTTCACGTATCTTCAAGTCAGCAGCACTGTCTGCAAATATCCCTTTGGTCAGCGCTTCCAGATAGAGACCTGCTCCTCCACAAATAATGGGTTCTTTACCACGCATCCTTATTTCTGCAATACACTCTTCAACTAACGTAGAATATTCACCGGCAGAAACAATCTCATGCGGCTCACGAATTGCAATAAGATGATGGGGAATCAATTCTAATTCTCCTGCACTTGGTTGAGCTGTACCGATGGGCATGCCCCTGTATAACTGCCGGGAATCGAGGCCGATTATTTCACCATTTATCTTTTTAGCAACGGCAATAGCAACGGCCGTTTTGCCAACGGCTGTGGGACCGACAATGGCGAGGGTAGGTTTTAATTTCATTTATTAGTGTGAATTTTTTATAAATTGAAGGTCATTGACTTTATCACTAAAATTCTGCAGAGAATTTAACTTATGAATAAAATTTTACAAATACAGTATAGCACGCTCTTTTGCGGAGTTATCATGGAAATTTGCAGTATAGAAACGGGTTAGTCAGTAAAGGCATACTTGTTGCCATGAATGGGAATTTTCAGTAGGTTTATTACGCTACTAATAATCCAATAGAGAAAATCAAATCGAACCAAAAAATTCAGCATTCCAGAAAATACCAATTATTGACATTTCTCCGTTAATTCAAACAGCTGCAAACCTAGAAGAAAAAAAGAGAACAGCCATGGAAATAGAAAAGGCCTGCAGAAATGTGGGATTTTTTTATGTGAAAAACCATGGAATTCCAAAAAATCATCTCGTAACCGTTTTTCCTGAAATCAGACGGTTTTTTGATTTACCGATAGAAGAAAAAATGGAAATTCATATTGGCAAATCAAATATTTTCCGTGGCTATACCCCCTTAGGCAAAGAGCTTACCAACGAGAAAAAAGACTGGCATGAGGCAGTCGATTTTGGGCTTGAATTAGCGACTGATCATCCCGACGTGTTGGCGGGAAAGCCGTTGCAGGGTCATAATCAATGGCTGGTGAGTCTGCCGAAGTTTAAAAAGATGATATCAACGCATTGGGATCTTATGCTGAACCTCGGCACCATAATAACTGAGGGGCTTGCCTTGAGTTTGGGATTAGAAAAAAAATTCTTTCAGTCCTTTACCAGCAAATCTCATAATTCGATGAGAATATTATACTACCCTCCTTATGAGCAGGAGCTTGAAGAAAATGTTGGAGATGGGATTGGGGCGCATATTGACTACGGCTTTCTCACCATCCTGTATCAGGATGATATCGGTGGGCTCGAGGTTAAGAATGCTGCCAATGAATGGATCAAAGCGCCTCATATTCCAGGAACATTTATTATTAATATTGGCCATATGATGCAGAGATGGACAAATGATTTCTATAAAGCCACTCCTCATCGCGTGATATCATCAGGAAACAAAAGTCGATATTCTTTTCCCTTCTTTTTTGAGCCAAACTTTGAAACCGTTGTCGCACCCTTAGATCGCTTTTGCGACACCAACAATCCGCCACACTATGAGCCATTTCATTTCGGCAAATACCTTGTTGGAAAATTCACAACTAGCTACGCTGAAACCATGATGTAAGATTAAACTATGCGATCGGAATCAAATATGTCTAAAAAACGTGGATTAGGTTTATGGATGAGCTCAGCCCTCGTTGTAGGAAACATGATCGGGTCCGGGATCTTTCTCCTGCCCGCAGCGCTTGCCGCGTACGGAGGTATAAGTATCATTGGCTGGCTATTCACAGCCACAGGAGCTATGTTGCTCGCACTGATTTATTCCCGTTTGAGTGGATTCATTCCGAAGACAGGTGGACCTTATATCTATATCCGCATGGCCTTTGGTAATTTTGCCGGTTTTATCGTGGCTTGGGGATATTGGATATCCATCTTTATTGGGAACGCTGCAATTGCGGTTGGGTTTGTTGGTTATTTCGCATTCTTTTGGCCTGCGCTCGCATCCAACTCATTTTTAGCCGGGATCGTGGCTCTCGCAAGTATCTGGCTCCTAACATGGATCAACACGATGGGCGTGCGTAATGCAGGATTTGTACAGCTCGTCACAACCATACTCAAAATTGTGCCACTTGCCGTCATTTCCACACTTGGATTACTGTACTTTAATATCGATAACTTTACTCCTTTCAACACGAGCGGCGAATCTTCGTTTTCTGCCATCACCGCAACGGGGGCATTGACTTTGTGGGCGTTCCTTGGGCTAGAATCTGCTACCATTCCGGCAGAGGATGTAAAAGACCCGACAAGAACAATCCCCCGGGCTACAGTTCTGGGAACCCTGTTTTCTGCTGTCATTTATATCCTGGGGACTGTTGCTGTTATGGGAATCATTCCGCCGTCCGCGCTGGCCAATTCTACAGCCCCATTTGCCGATGCTGCGAATTCGATCTGGGGCTCCTGGGCGGGCTATGCCGTGGCTGCCGGGGCAGCCATATCAAGTTTTGGCGCTCTCAATGGCTGGATTCTTTTATCAGGACAAATCCCCTTGGCGATAGCTAGAGATAATCTTTTCCCTGCAAAATTCGGTCGGCTTTCTAAAAGAGGAACCCCTGTTTTTGGCCTAGTAGTTTCGAGTGTACTTGTCACTGTGATCATGATGATGAACTACACCAAGAACCTGGTAGAACAATTCACTTTCATCCTTCTGCTTTCTACCTTAACCGCTCTTCTTTTATATGCTTTTTCAACCATGGCTGAGTTAATGATCTCTATCAAAGAACGTGAGAAGTTCAGCAAAGGCAGACTATTAAAAACCATCGTGATTTCAGTATTAGCGTTTCTTTATACGATGTGGGCAATAGCCGGTGCTGGTCAAGAAATTGTGTATTGGGGCTTTTTGCTTATTATGTCAGGAGTACCGGTATATGTTTGGATGCAGTGGCGCAACGCATGAATAACATATCAAACAAGATTGTGATAAATCAAATGTACAGTATAGTGAATAGTTAATAGGCAATTAACGATATTTAAAGAAAGTCAAATTATAATGAAAGAACACCTTTTTCTTTTTCTCAATTTTTTATATTGTTTGGATGTCAAAGACCAGAACATCCATTGCCAGTTAAAGATCAATAATTCAAAATGCAAACCATGCTGACCTCAGCAAAGATCCTTATTGTGGGCGGTGCTTCGCTGGATATTCTTACTATCTACAGTACAGATTATACTTCACCAGGCGGAGCTGGATTGTACACCGCCCTGGCTGCTGTCAAATGCGGTGCAGACGTAACATTGTTAGCACCTTTACCGAATCCTATGCCCGAAGAACTCACCCAAGCTGCAGCTCTTGTAAACTGGATCGGGCCAACAATCACACCCTCAGAGTTGCCAGTTTTTCATATCATTCAGGAACAAGGGAAAACAATATACAAGAAAGCATTTTTTGGCGCAGAAGAGTCATTAAAGACAGATGTTTTACCTAGCAATCTTTCTGAATTCGATCTTGTCCATGTAGCACCGTTGGGTGACACGGCCAGACAGTGTCATTTTATTAGCGCCTGTCGTGATCGAAATGCAAAAATCATTTCCGCCGGCACTGGAATGCCCCTGATCAAAAACAATCTTGAAAAAATAAGTGCAGTCATTCACAGTGTTGATCTTTTTTTTATGAATGAAGAAGAAGCTCACCTGCTTTTTCCCGATACAAAACACATTAAAACATCCACTGGCAAAGTTCTTTTTGTAACCAAAGGTCCAAAAGGTACATCCGTTTATATTGGCGATCATGAAATAGACATTGAATCTGTTGATACAAACGGGCTGGATCCCACGGGTGCCGGTGATACATTTTGTGGTGCTACCATTACAGGAATTGCATGTGGTGAACATCCGCTAAAAGCAGCGCTGGCCGCTTCAGCGCTTGCTGCAGAAATGATCTCGGGCATCGGGCCGGAAAAGCTTTTAAGAAAATCAAAATCACCGGAAATCCATGCAGACGAACGTGTTCAGGTTAATCAAGATCAGGTTCGACGTACAGCAAAACTCATATCCGGACTAAAAGAAGAAAAACCATATAATTTTATTGCCTCTTTCCTTCCACATATTGACCATCCACTAACAGTGAATTATTTCTTCGCCACTACTCTGCAGCAATTCAGTTTCTGGACTACAAGAGATGAATTTTATCATTTGCCATTGATAGAAACCATTGGTGGAGAAAAACTCAAAGGAGCCTTTTACCTTTTTATGGCTTACCAACAAAAGTTGGATAATGATCCCGAATATTTTTCTCCGGAAAGACAAGCCAATCAGACTTTGGATGAAATGGTGGAATTATTTCGTGCTGATGATGGAAAAGATGTTATGCCAGCCGTGGAACTGCATTTGGCAGCCGCTCATCGTTACGGCAAAACCATGTTGAATTTGGGATGGACACCACAAAGCATCATAAAAACAGCATCAGAGACCGATCATCCTTTGAAATCATTCCTGGGTATGCTGGATCATGTTGGTGGTTACAGGGAAGATCCCCTAAGAAAAAAAAGTGCATTACTGGCTATGATACTTAATAACCGCCCGGAGAAATATTTCAAATTTGGAGAAAATGAATTTCTACCGCCTATCATTGATTACCATTGCATGCGCTCCAATTTGCGCATGGGTCTTATAGATGTTGTAGACAATGATTTGCGAAATAATCTAGAAAACAGAGTACTCGTAAGTGAAAATGATGAATGGGCAGTTCGTTATGCAGCTTATCGTGCTGTGGATCAGTTGCCTATTCTATCGGGTAGGTCTATGGCTACAGTGGATGAATATTTTTTCTTTTCCAGGAAGCGCTGCCCTGAAATGACTGTCCCAGAATGTTCCGTTTGCAGTGCAGATCCTGTATGTGCACACCGCAAAGAATTGTTTCAACCTGTTATCCGAACAGATTTTTATTAATTTATATCATGGTCCAGAGTAAAGCTAAAACTGTTGAAGACTATTTAAATGAACTACCAGATGACCGCCAGGCAGCTATTGCTGCATTACGAGAAATAATTCTTGATAATATTCCTGGTGGATATGTTGAAACCATGAATTGGGGTATGATCAGTTACGAAATTCCCTTGGAAACCTACCCAGACACATACAACGGCAAACCTCTTTCCTATGTGGCTTTGGCATCACAAAAACAGCACATGGCGGTGTATATGCACGGTGTATATGCAGATCCAAAACAATTAAAAATCTTAACGGATGCCTTTAAAGACATGGGGGTAAAACCAAATATGGGCAAATCATGTATCCGCTTTACGAAACTGGAAAAGATCCCATTGGTTACAATCGGGAATCTCATCGCTATGACTTCAGTGGAAGATTATATAACACACTATGAAAAGGTTAAGAAAAAATAGAATATTAAAAATTATATTCGTTCGAAGCGCTTGTCCAGTTCTTCAATTGAAAGCTGAACAATGATCGGTCGCCCGTGGGGACAATAGTAGGGATGATTTGTAGCGAACAGACGATTCACCAGTGCCTGCATTTCCTGGATTGTCAAAGGATCACCAGCTTTCACAGCAGCATGACATGAATACGAGGCCGCAAGGCCTTCCTGCCAGGAACTGTATTTTTTCTTATTCTCCAGGTATGAATCCATTATATCACGAATAATGGTCTTTTCATTCCCCCACACCATTTCAGAGGGAATGGCTTCCACCATGACCGTATTTTTACCGAATTCCTGCATGCGAAATCCAAGCTTATTCAGATTGGGTAGAATATCCAGGAGAACAGAAAACTCATCAGCGGAAAACTCTAGTGTTTCCGGGAATAACAACGTTTGTGCTCCCAAAGGTGCTTTTTCAAATGCGTTCAAGGCGTCTTCAAACAAAACACGCTCATGAGCCACATGCTGATCGATGATCACCAAACCGCTATTGATCTGGGAAACAATATATTTATCATGGATCTGCCAGATATTCCCGGTGCTGACCTCTTCTCCCTCGCTTTTCTTTTCAGAAAGTCTATCCATATATGTTTTCGCCCGCTGCAGTCCTTGTTGGATGGGTGTATCTACTGCAGACAATGATAGGGTCGCCTGTTGTAATGAGTTACCGAACTCTGGGAATTGTGTCTCCATTTTAGAAAAATCCGGAATGGTGTCTAATATGGAACGCAACGCATCTGCCACAGCCGATTTCAGTACATGGTATAACCGCCATTCGTCCTTGAAGCGCACTTCGATCTTCATAGGATGGACATTCACATCCACCTGGTCTGCCGGCTGCACCAGGTTGAGCACATAGAATGGATATTCACCCCTTTTGAGCAACGATTGATAAGCACTATAGACAGCGTTATTCAGCAGACGATGCTTTATAAAGCGGCGGTTCAGGAAAATATATTGCTCACCCGGACGCGAACGAACAAGGTTAAGACTCCCAACATAACCACTGATCGCAAAATCACCTTTGACGGTGTTTACTTCCAGTAAATGATCACTGTATGTGGGATCTAATAAATTATTGATGCGTTCTTTTAAGCTCTCACTCTGGATATTCAGAATTTCTTTATCATCATGATACAATTTAAAGGCCACTTCAGGATAAGCAAGTCCATATCTACGGGCCATCGCAACTATCTGACGGAATTCAACGCGCTGGGACTTTAAAAATTTCTTTCTGGCAGGGGTGTTATAAAAAAGGTTGCGGACTTCAATGCGTGTTCCTTGAACAGGTTCAGCCGGTATTAATTCACCTGCTTCGCCATCGAGTATTGAAACAGCAAAGCCGCCATCACCATTGATACATGATGCCATTTCCATTTCCGAAACAGAAGCTATACTGGCCAGGGCTTCTCCCCGAAAACCAAGTGAATTGATATTGAATAAATCATCAATTGTTTCGATCTTATTCGTTGTATAGCGTTGGACTGCCAAATTCATGTCATCCGGAGAAATTCCACCACCATTATCTGATACTTGAATAAGCTGGTGCCCTCCTTTTTCAATGACAATCGTGATTTCTGTGGCGTTGGCATCCAGACTGTTCTCTACAAGCTCTTTAACCACTGACGCTGGTCGTTCCACTACTTCACCGGCGGCGATCTTGTTACGCAAGTCTGTAGATAATAGGTGGATTTTAGCCATTAGCCTTCGATGATCTTTAGTGTTTGACGGAAAATCTTTCTTTCCAACTTTGGTGCTTCATTCAAAAGTTCATCCACCTGTTTCTTTTTTCTGTTTGTATAGCGTTTATCTTTAACACCGGACAAATTGATCAACACATTCATGCAAGCTCCACGAACAGCTGCCAAAGCAACCTCCCCGGCTACTCCCACATCACTGACAGAATTTGGATTACCTTTTTTCACCAACTCATTAGCGATTTCTAAAACTGATAATGAAAGTTCTGCGGCTTCTAATGGAATTTCAATGGCGTACTTGTTTGCAGCGAGGACTGCTTTTCGTTTAGCAATTTTTTCTTCATCAGAATTTGAAGGAAGTCGATTAGCATCCATAACCGTATTAAAGGCATTCGTATCCTCATCTATCAAAAATGATAATCTATCTTTTATTTCTTGAGCTTTATTACCCATGGCATCCATTTCATCCTGCGATGCTTCAAACCCTTTCTTCTCATGGGTCAACGCTGCCACCATGGACACCAGAGCCGCACCGAGACTGCCAGCCAGGGCTGCTACGCTGCCACCGCCGGGAGCCGGAGAATTACTGGATAGTTCATCGACAAATCCATCAGATGTCAGCCCCGACAACTTACCGGTGCTTTGTCCAACAGCAAATTCAACAATTTTTTCCTCCGGTTTGAATGGATAAAGGTCATTCAGACCCAAAGATTGCAGAGCACACTCAATAATGTCTGTTGCCGGTACGGCGGTGGTGCGGCGTTGTTTCTTTAGATAATGACGCCCGGCCATTAATAAAGCTTCTTTAGGGATCAATCCCACCAATTCACTACCGGTTACACGAATACCTCTCTCAATAGCCAACTCACAGGCTTTATCAAATACATCATGTATAGTGGACACTTTATAATTATTGAAATTGATAGAGATCTGTGCCCGCTTAAATTCATCGATATACCAACCTACACCTTTCACATCTTTGAACAATCCCGGAATTATAACTGCTTTTCCCTTTTCATCCCGTACAATTTTTCCATCCAACAAGTTAGGTGAATCCGGATTTGGAATACGTTTGCTTCGACCTTTTTCACGAAGCTCAAAAGCTATGTCTGTGGCCAAGCGCTGGTCTCGTGTATTCAAATTGATATTATAAGCAATTAAAAACTCTCTCGAGCCCATAACCGTGGCTCCGCTTTTAGCATTGAATTTTGCCGGTCCGTAATCGGGTTTCCAATGGGGATCTTTCAATTTTATAGAAAGCCCTTCATATTCTCCCGCGCGAATATTTGGCAAACTTTTCCGTTCTTCATTCTGGGCAGAATTTTCATAGAGATAAACCGGGATGGATAATTCCCTGCCCACCCGTTCAGCTACACGATGTGAAAGTTCAACACAATCTTTCGCGGTGACACTGCTGACAGGAACAAAGGGACACACATCCGTAGCTCCCATGCGTGCATGAGCACCGCTATGGTTGCGCATATCGATCACGTCCGCAGCAGTAGCAATTGCTTGAAATGCAGCTTCTTCTACATTCTCAACAGAACCCACGAATGTGACAACGGTACGATTAGTATCCTTTCCTGGATCGACATCCAGAAGAGTAATTCCCTCCACTGCTTCGATGGCAATGGTGATTTGTTTGATCTTTGCAAGATCACGGCCTTCGGAAAAATTCGGTACACACTCTACAAACTGTTTCATGTGCTTAACCTATTCCTGCAATTTTCATTAAATAATAAATCAGCCATATTATAACTACCAGTAATACAATTATCCTTCCAAGAGAACTGGATGATCTTCGCCGATCAATAATTCTTTTAAAAAAATGACCGTTATCATTCCTGATCATAACCCGGCAAAAAGGAATAAAAAGAAATTCACAAAAGGACTCATGACTATCCATATAGGTGAAATTCTCGTAAAATAACCGATCATGATCAAGCCCAGTAATATCTGCGGTCCGTACATCTGCAGCTTATACACAAGTTCTGGATATCTACGCATCATAATACTTGAAAATATTTGCGAGCCGTCCAAAGGCGGTATTGGAATCATATTAAAAACCGCCAGCATAATATTAATTTGAGTAAATAATAGAAGCATCAATGTGATCGAGCCACTAACAAGACCGGTACGAATAATCGTTCCACCCACAAATGCCAAAAGCAAATTCGCTGCCGGGCCGGCAAAGGCGATCTTCATCATATCCACCCGGGGATTAGCCAGATAGCGTGAATCCACCGGAACAGGTTTCGCCCAGCCAAAGCCCACAAATAATATCATCAACGATCCAAAGGGGTCTAAATGCGCCAATGGATTTAGCGTAAGCCTCCCGGAATAACGGGCTGTGGGGTCGCCCAGTTTATTGGCCACCCAGGCATGGGAAAATTCATGAAAAACCAGAGCAAAGATAAGCACAGGAATCAGGAGAATTAATACTTCAATTGGAACTCTAAATAACATATTCTACCACCGCGGATGAAATGTCCGGTGGACCTCCTTTAAATGTTCTTTGTCTAAATGGGTATAGATCTGGGTGGTGGAAATGTCTGCATGACCCAGCATTTCCTGAACGGCCCGGAGATCTGCACCGCCTTCCAATAAATGAGTGGCAAAGGAATGACGCAAGGTGTGCGGGCTGACTTTTTTGGTGATACCAGCAGTCTGGCTCCATTTTTTCAAAATATTGTAAACTGTCATGCGTGTGAGCGGTCTGCCGTTCCGGCTCAGAAAAACAATGCCTTTCGTTTCGAGCTTGCGAGCCAACCCTGATCGTTCAAATCGAAGATAATCATTCAACCTTTCCATGGCGCTTTTACCGATGGGTACCAGACGTTCCTTATTTCCTTTTCCAGACACGCGGACCATTTCATTTTCCAAAAGCATACCAGTCAAGTTGAGATGACATACCTCTGACACACGCAGTCCAGTGGAATACAATATTTCAAGCAGCGCCAGATCACGCCTGGCAAGGGGAGCTGCTTCATCCACAGCGTCCAAAATATCATCCACTTCCTGCACGGTTAACACTTCCGGCAGTTTCCGGGGTAGTTTTGGCGCTTCCAATAGTTGTGATGGATTGTTATCCACCCAAAGTTCTGCGTTTAAAAATGAATGGTAGGAACGAATGGATGAAAAAACCCGGGAAATACTGGCTGGGGCTAAATGAGCATCGGATAATTCGCGGATAAATCCGCGTATATGCTTTTGCTTTATGGCCTTGAGGCTACTCAAGCCCTTTGCTTCTAAATAGGATACATAGTTTTTAAGATCACGCTTGTAAGCATCGATAGTATTCAATGATAAATTTCTTTCCACGCGGAGCATGGTGATATAATCGTGGAGATGTGCTTCCATAGGTTAACTAACCTGTGACAGATTTTTCAACCATTTCACAGAGAATGTGTTCCGCCAGCAAATGACCTTCCTGGATACGCTGGGTATCATCACTGGGAATGGAAATGGTAACATCACCCATATCTTTCAACACACCACCAGTTTTACCGGTCAGAACAATAACAGTAATCCCTTTTTCTTTACAAGATTCAACTGCTTTAACCACATTCCTGGAATTGCCGCTTGTGGAAATAGCCATCAGTATATCACCTGCTGATCCAAGTCCTTCGATCTGGCGGGAAAATATGGATTCGTAATCCGTATCATTCGACCAGGCCGTAATGAATGAGGTGTCCGTTGTCAGGGCTATGGATTGAATTGCTGGACGGTCATGACTGCGGAGTCCGCCCATGAGTTCGGCAGCCATGTGCTGGGCATCGGCAGCACTGCCACCATTACCACACCACAAAATCTTATTTCCATTTTGAACAGCTGCAACCATCATTTCTGCTGCTTTTTCAATGTCCTCAACACTAGTAACGATCATAGTATTCTTTACATCAGCACTTTCACGAATCTGATTGATTATCATTTGGCGATCGATCATGATTGGCCACCATGAATCGCATCCGCAAATTCTTTCATTAAACCATTATTGCCATTTTCTTCCAAAATGGTTCCTGTTACAATAAATGAAGCTCCAGCTGCTACACGTTCCCGGGCTGCTTCAGGTGTGCGAATTCCTCCGCCAACGATCAATGGCACATTTGTTTCAGTAGCAACCTGTTGGATTATTTCCAGGGGAATGGCATGTGTTGCACCGCTGCCTGCTTCCAGATAAATAAGTTTTTTACCCAGATATTCAGCAGCTAATGCGTGTGCAACAGCAATGTCAGGACGATTCATGGGCAGCGGTTTTGTATCGCTCATGAATTCAACTGTTGAATTGGCTCCACCATCAAAAAGCAGATAGCCGGTGGGGATGACTTCTATCCCCAGGTCATTAATGATCGGCGCGGCTACAACCTGTTCACCAATGAGATATTGGGGGTTACGACCCGATAGCAAAGACATAAACAGTATTGCATCATAATATTGATTTAACTGATTCAACCCACCTGGAAAGAAGATGACGGGAATATCTGCTTCCTTTTTAATAACAGCAACTCTTTCATTGTGTTTACTGTCCATCATTAAACTACCGCCCACAAATAGAGCATCCACGTTAGATTTATTTGCAACAGTCACTTGCTTAGCCAGGGTATCTTCATTTTTTCTGTCAGGGTCAATAAGGACAATATATCCTGCTCCCTTTTCTGATTTTACGTCAAGCAGTTGTTTAAAAACTTTACTCATGATTAACCAATAATTTCTTCGTAAGCAATGGATGACAACAGTCCATCCTTTTCATCAGGATCGGACAACCTTATTTTTACCAGCCAGCCATCACCATAGGGATCAGAATTTACTTTCCCGGTGTCATTATCCAAACCTTCGTTGATTGCTACAATATTACCACTGATAGGCGAAAAGAGGTCTGTCACAGTTTTTACTGCTTCTATAGTGCCAAAAGTATCACCGGCATTAAAACTCTTACCCACTTCCGGGAGTTCAACAAAAACGATATCACCTAATTCTCCCTGGGCAAAATCGGTAATTCCTATTGTGGCTACACCATTTTCTATTTTAACCCATTCATGGTCTTTTGTATATTGTAAGTTTGATGGAATATTCATCTTCGTTTCTGATTAATCAATCCTTGTTTGGATTATATTCAAATGTTTCTAAAAAACTAGTATCAAATTCGCCTGATCGAAATGATTCATCTTTCATGATCGCCTGATGAAAGGGGATGGTCGTTTTAGGCCCCTCTATAATGGTTTCCTCAAGGGCACGCTGCATGCGGTTGATAGCCCGCTCGCGGCTACTGGCATACACGATCAATTTACCAATCATGGAATCGTATTGTGTAGGAATTTCATAACCCGCATAGGCATGCGAATCAACCCTGACGCCTTTGCCGCCCGGAAAATGCAGGCTTGTGATTGTTCCGGGAAATGGAATGAAGTTATTGGCCGGGTCTTCAGCATTGATTCTGCATTCTATGGCATGACCGCGCAATTTGAAATTTTGAAAATTCTCCGGAAAATGTTCACCGACGTGCATGCAGATCTGCTGTTTTATTAGATCAACTCCAGTTACCATTTCTGTAATAGTATGCTCTACCTGAATGCGTGTATTCATCTCCATGAAATAGAAATTTTTATTCGTATCCATCAAATATTCTATAGTGCCGACGCCCACGTAATCTACAGCTTTGGCGCCCCGGATAGCCATTTTACCCATCTGCTGCCTAACTTCTTCAGTAACTGCAGGAGAAGGTGATTCTTCCACCAATTTTTGATGGCGGCGCTGGATCGAACATTCCCGCTCACCTAAATGGACACAATTGCCATGTTCATCCGCAAGGATCTGCACTTCAATATGCCGGGAATTTTCCACGAATTTTTCTATGTACATATCGCCATTATTGAAGGCCTTTTTCGCCTCGTTACTGGCAGTATTATACATTTTTTCCAACTCATTGGGTTCACGAACAAGACGCATCCCTTTTCCACCTCCGCCTGCAGACGCTTTCACCATGACGGGGTAACCCATTTCATACGCTAATTTTTTCGCTTCATCTACACCGTTTAACACCCCTTCACTTCCGGGAATGACAGAAACACCGGCTGCTTTCATAGTTATTTTTGCCTGGGCCTTGTCACCCATAGCATCAATAATCTCTGGGGACGGCCCGATGAACGTGAAGCCATTTTCAGAGCAAATTCTTGAAAAATCAGCATTTTCGGCTAAAAAACCATAACCAGGGTGAATCCCGTCAGAAGACGTGATTTCGGCCGCAGCCAGAATGCGCGGAATGTTCAGATAGCTATCGGCTCCGGGCGGTGGACCAATACAGACAGCTTCATCCGCAAATCTCACATGGAGGGAATATTCATCAGCCGTTGAATAAACAGCCACTGTCTTAATACCCAATTCATGGCACCCTCGGATGATGCGCAGAGCAATCTCACCGCGATTGGCAATCAGGATCTTTTTGAACATGTTTTATCCGTTCGGATCAATAATAAATAGAGGCTGATTATATTCCACAGGCTCACCATTGCCTACGAGAATTTTTCGCACAACTCCACCCCCTTCAGCTTCAATTTCATTCATAATCTTCATGGCTTCGATAATACAGAGCGTGTCACCCTTATTCACTTTATCACCCTCTTTCACAAAGGGGTCTTCTTCAGGGCTGGAAGAATTGTAAAATGTTCCGGGCATAGGTGAAAAAACTTCATCTCCCGTAACAGATTCTTCTGCCGCAGTGACCTCAGTCGCAGCTGTAGGAGCAGGATTTGCTGCTGTACTAGGTGTAACAGATGTTGCGGGTGATGATTTCACTACATGAAATCGACGCCCAAGAAACGTAACGTCAATTTCGTTCACGTCGCTGTGTTCCAGTATGTATATAATTTCCTTTAGTTTATCCTGCCACATAGTTACCTCTATCGGTTTTTAATCTTTTCTCTTTCAATATATCCGCCTGTTCGTGTATTCAGCTTTAATACGTCACCAATATCAATGAATAAAGGCACATTTACCTCAATGCCTGTTTCCAATATGGCCGGTTTCGTCGCCCCGGTAGCCGTATTGCCTTTCATGCCCGGTTCAGTATGCGTGACTTCCAGATTCACATGAGCCGGCAATCGAACATTAAGTACTTCTTGTCCATCAAACAATAAATCAACATTTAAGCCCGCTTTTAGAAATCCTGTATTTGAGCCAATGACTGCATCATTGACATTGATTTGCTCATAGGTCTGATTATCCATAAAAATATACTGGTTTCCGTCTTCATACAAGTACTGCATTGCTTTTGCCTCAATCCGAATAAACTGCAATTTCGCACCTGAATTGAATGTTTCATCGATGACTTTACCGGATTGAATATCCTTTAATTTTGTACGGACAAATGCAGGGCCTTTTCCTGGTTTCACATGTAAAAATTCCACGATCTTCATCCGTTTATTCTTGTGTAGAATTACCGCACCATTTTTAATATTTGCAGTCGTTGCCATTCGTTTACTTTAATAGAGCATTTAATTTACAGATTAGTAGAAGAATTCTCAAACGTGCATAAATATTTTATGCAATGGGGGATCCAATCCGTTTCCAATATGGTATTGTAGATTGAATGAATTCTTCTGCTGTGATTAAATCTTGGGTGTATATATTATTTTCCGGCATCATTTTTGCGTATTTGATTAAATCTGATCGTTGCAGCAATGCCAGCCACGATTTCATTTCCTCATCAGAGAATGGCAGCATATTAACCAATGATTTTATATCCTCTGTTGTCATTTCCAATGTTTTTAAAAATAAACTATGTTCAACGTATTCTCTTAAAATGTAGGATATCTGTACATAAAATGCCTTTAGATCGATATTTTCTCTCGATTTTTTTCGTAAGTCGCTCAGCTTTTCTATTGCAATTTCATCCGGCTGGGGTAGAAAATTATCAGGAAGTGCTAATAATTTTTCTTTTCTGTATTTTATACTTAACCAGGCCATGATTGCCAATGTCAAAAACAGGGTGGAAATAAGCATTATTATTTTCAATTCAACAGGACGTGAAACAGGCAATGGATCTTTTACCGGTTTCATAGCGCCAGCCATTGTTGGGTCTGACGATGATACTATAATTATTTCCTGTTCATCCGTTTGCATGACTATCTTTTCTGTTGAATCAGCATTGAGAAAAACCACGTCTATGGCCGGTATCGAAAAATGGCCCGTATCCCAAAACACGATTTCCATTTTAAACGTTTTTCCTTCGACCAATGTTTGATCACGAACTTCCATGGCCTCTGGTTTTTCAAAATCATTAATTATAACGGGTAAATCACCAGCGCCACTAGTATAAATAGAATAATGAATGATATCACCAATCGTTGCCATTGTTGTATCAATTTCTGAAGTAATGGAAAGATTCTGCTGAACATCTTCCGTTGTGCAGCTAAACATGAAAAGAATGGTAATTGGAAGAAATCGGTTCATTTCAAATACGCTTTTCACGCTTTTTAAAATAATTCATCAGCGGTTCAACAAAATCCTTTTCAGTTGAAATGGGAATTACATCGAAACCGATACGGTCACATTCTTTAGCAAATTTTTCATTCTGCTCTAGTATGGCTGCTTCATACTGCTTGCGATCCATACTAGATCCTGTATCGATCCAACTGGTCTCATCTGTTTCCGGGTCATGAACTTTAACCAATCCTATATCAGGGATGGCTGATTCAAAAGGATCGCTAATTTTTAAACCGATTAAATCATGTTTTCGGTTGGCCATTTTTAAACTGGACCAATATTTTTCATCCAGGAAATCTGAAAGTAAAAAAACAACACTCCGGCGCTTGGCTACATTTAAAAGAAATTCTAATGCTGTTCTAATAGATGTGCCTTTTCCATGGGGCTGATGGTACAATAATTCCCGTACAACCCGTAATACGTGAGAACGCCCTTTTTTGGGAGCGATGTATTGTTCAACTTCATCGCTGAATAAAATCAGTCCAACCTTGTCATTATTTTTAATAGCTGAAAAACCAAGGACGGCTGCAATCTCTGCCGCCATTTCACTCTTGAACTGGGAGATGGAACCAAAATGGCCAGAACGGCTAACGTCCACCAAAAGGTAAACAGTTAATTCACGTTCTTCTTCAAATATCTTTACAAATGGTGAACCGGTGCGTGCTGTAACATTCCAATCAATCAGTCGAATGTCATCCCCGGGCTGATATTCACGTACTTCTGCAAATGTCATGCCCCGACCCTTAAATACAGAATGATATTCACCACCAAATAAATCGTTGACCAATCCCTTTGTTCGAATCTCAATTTGTCGAACCTTCTTAAGTATTTCTCTTGGAATCATCTTGGGTTTAAGGAAGAGGTAAAAGTAAGATAGAAGAAAGGTTTTTACTTTTTCTTTCTTCTTTATTAAGGGATTTCAATGCTGTCGAACAAGCGCTGCAGGATATCTTCAGAAGTCAACTCTTCAGCTTCTGCTTCGTAGGTCAAAATTACACGATGCCGTAAAACATCTCTGCCGACATAACGTACATCTTCCGGCGTTATATATCCACGATGCTGCAAGAATGCCCGTGCTTTCGCAGCCAGAACTAGGTTGATTGTCGCCCGTGGCGATGCGCCGTATTCGATGAGATTATCCATGTCTCCAAGGTTGTATTCCCCTGGATCACGCGTAGCAAATACAAGATTAAGTACATAATCTTCCACTTTTTCATCAACATAAATATCATTAATCACATTTTGCGCATTTAAGATATGTTCAGCATCAACTACAGCTGTTACACTATCAGATATTTGAGTCGTAGCCATTCGTTTCAGTATGGCACGCTCTTCTTCCTTGCTGGGATAATCCACACGCAATTTTAGCATGAAGCGATCCACTTGTGCTTCGGGGAGTGGATAAGTCCCTTCCTGTTCGATGGGATTTTGCGTGGCCATGACAAGAAAAGGTGCATCAAGTTTAAACGTTTCATCACCAATCGTTACTTGCCTCTCCTGCATAGCCTCAAGCAAGGCGCTTTGTACTTTAGCAGGTGCACGGTTGATTTCATCAGCAAGAATCACATTTGCAAAAATGGGACCTTTACGAGTTTCGAATGATCCATTCTTTTGATTAAAAATAAGTGTTCCTAATAAATCAGCCGGGAGCATGTCCGGCGTAAACTGGATGCGTTGAAATTGAGTACTAATCAATTGAGCCAGTGTTTTTACGATCAATGTTTTAGCGAGGCCAGGAACACCTTCCAAAAGAATGTGGCCATTGGCCAAAAGGCCGATAAGGATACGATTGATCAAATCATTTTGACCAACGATGACCAGCCCAAGGGCCTTCTTTAAATCATCAACAAACGTTGATTCCCGGGCAATACGTTCGTTTATTTCGGTAAGACTGAATTCACTCATGTGGATGAAAAATTAAGATGCGATATGTTTTAATACAGGGATATCATTGATATCCTTACCCAAATTTTCAATCTCGAATTGTACAGATGGGGCTAATTCGTGATCTGGGAATTTTTCGAGAAATATTTCATAAGTAGCTTTGGCTTGTTCAAAGTCGCTTAAAATATTTGCCTGTACATAACCGACCATAAATTGAGCTTGAGCTTCATGAGCCGAACCAGCAAAGTTTTCCAGCACTTTATTGTACGAAGTGATCGCATTTTGAAAATCCCTAAGGTCATTCATATAAATATCTCCCATAAGATATTGTGCCTGCGATGCTAACACGTGCTCTGGATAATATTTAATTAAATTGTCCAGGTTTTCCAGGGATGCTTTAATATTCTTGGCATTCCTTTCCACTTCAGCTACTGTAAAATATTCCTCGGCTGTCTTTGTTCCTTCGCAGCCGATGATCATTAAGCTGATTATGGAAAACCAGATGATAATGTATTTCATTTTTCTTGTTAACCTCAATTTTTGGACGCCGAATTTACATCAGCAATCATATTCAACAACATGTAACTGAATGCTTTATACTGCCGATATAAAAAGGGGTTCCCTAAAAGGCGTATAAAACATCTAAAAGCACTTCCCAATTTTTCGGATTATCCAATTGATAAGCATAATCCAGTCGTACCGGGCCTAGAGGAGATATATACGTTAACCCTGCTCCTGCATTCCAACTTAAATCACTTAAACTGATATTTGAATTTCTGTCCCATAATTGACCACCATCGGTAAATACTTCTGCACCTAAAGAACCGATTATTGGAAAACGCAATTCATAACTGGTTAAAAATCGGATTTCTTTTCCATTTAAATATATCTCATCAGTACTTCTTATTTGCGGATATTGAAGAGCATTCCAGCCCCGCAGCGATTTTGTACCTCCAAGATAAAATTTTTCAAATAAGACTTCTTCGTATTCGTTATAATCTTCTTTCCAATCTAAAATCACACCATATTTTATGCGGGATGCAAAAACAATCCTGCGCGGTAAAGGAATGTAAAATCGTATACCAGTATCTATTTTTTGATATTCCCGAGTCCCGCGCAATGGACCGCCCACACTGTATATATCTCCCGTTATTACTACACCTTTGGTTGGTGATAATGGATTGTCTGAAAAATCCAATTTTGTTTTGAGGGAGATCATACGCTGTTCCACATCCGAAACACCCTCTTCCTGGTGACTGAATTTTTCCCAGCGCACACCAAATTCAATGTAAGATGTTTCTGTGATACGATTAATTGATGACCAGTTGAATCCATAACGCTGAATAAATGGATTTTCGCTGGAACCGTATTTTTTATACAATTCATACAATGTTTGCACTCTCGTTGGGAAACGCAGGTTCAATAGCCATTGATTTTCTAAATTGAAATCAACTTTTAATCGTGGATATTGTAAGCCTTGTTCAGTCGGAATATTGATCGAAGTTCTTGCTGAAAGTCGAGTTGTGGTCCCAAATAAGCTGCGGTTTTTCCACTGCAAATAACCACCAGGGCCAGATAAGGTTAATCCACCAAACTCGATGGGTACAAAACCACCCTCAGAACTTATTTCCCGTTTGGGGAAATAGCGTACTTCAACGACCATATTTACTAACGTATCACTTTGTGCGTATTTAACAGGATAAATATTAGCCAAAGAGAATTGGCCAGTTTCCAACAATCTTCTTTTTGACAGTAATATTTTATCTAAATTGTAAAGGTCACCCTCTTTAAAATATAGATCTCTAGTTACTACATATTTTTTGCTGGAATCAGCACCTTCAACAAATGTTTTATTTATATAGACATCCGGCCCTTCTGCTATATTGATATTTATATTTACTGAATCGACAAACTCTGTATTAATATTAATTATGGAGAATAATTTTCCTATTTTGTGATATGTTTCTTCTACATTTGTAATATTCGTGTTCAATGCTAAAGGATTAAAAGGTCTATTATTTTTTAGGCCTAACAATTTTTGGATTGTCCGGTTTGAGATCTGATTATTACCTCTAATATCAATCCTATTTATATAACTTCTCTTACCTTCATTAATAATAAAGTAAATATCTACAAAATTACTTTCTGTTATGAATGAATCACGGACTGTCGTATTTAGATATCCATCTGATTTATATCGATTTTTAATTGTTATCGCGTCCAGTTTCAAAATGCGCCGATCAAATTCTGTTTTTGAAAAAAGAACCGAACCTTTAAGGTTCACATTTTTCAGTAGTTGTCTATCGGGGATAACCTCATTGCCTATAAAGTAAATTTCATTCACAAACAACGTTTCATCACTTTGTGAACATACAATCCCCGCAAAGAGGGCAATAATTCCCCAGTATTTGAAATTACGCATATTTAAGTGTGTGTTTAGTACGAGTAACGCAGGCGGTATTTTACGTGCATATTACCTGTCTCATCAACATTTCCCACAAGAGAAACATAACGATTTAAACGGAGTTCTACACCGACTTTATTCATCGTTGGATTTGACAGGGAGAAGGACCGATGATATGAATAATTCAACGAAAGGTTATCTGAAATCTGCCGCTCTGCGCTTATGGTAAATTCCTGATAGCTATTTGGATCAATGAGCCCAGCAGTTCCTGAAATGCTTAGATTGTCAATCAACCCAGCTTGGCCAAGTCCGGTGACTTGTAATATATTCTTTTCCAGTTGCCGTTCAAAATATGCCCCAAGAAATTTTTGAGCGCTATTTCCAAATCCCGTTACAGAAATTTCCTGGTCTTCAAAACGGCTCCTGATAGTCAACAACTCAATAATATCACTATTAGAAAAGCCGCTGGATGATTCTAGTACTAATTGAGGATTGTCTAAACGTCCCACTAATTGAATATAAATTTGCTCCTGGTTTATTTTTGTTTGAGCAGAAATATCCAGATAAGGATTAAATCCCTTTTTATCCAGACTCATATACCCTTCCGATATATTGAATACATCTCCATAATAATAAAATTTTCCATCTCTTACATACAGTTCGCCACCAAAATCAGACGATTTATTTCCAAACTTGGTCATACTCAATTCACCAGACAAATGAGCATCAATTTGTGAATTTCGCAGGGCAAAATCACCGGTTATAGGAAAATTCAGTTTATAATTGATAACTGTACTATCTTTCTCATCCACCACTTCCACATCTGAATCAGAAACAAATTCCTGGTACATCACTGCATCAACAGGTTCAATCATACCGGCGATTTCAATCGTATCTCTTCCGGTTAATGAAAGATCAACATTGACAATTCCTTCAAAATCACCCAATAATGTTCTAAAATAAATTTCCTCTCCTTTGATATTCAGATCATAAATGGGTTTGAAAAATTGTGTCATATCCATTGAGCCTGAAATGGAAATATTCTGGTTTTGCTTATCTGCAGGATTTTTAACCATACTACCAACAAATGATTTCCATTTAAATTTGTTTGCAATTAATTCTGCCTGACTGTCTACATTATATATTGGATCATCCAACTGTGTGGAATAAATCGTTGCATTTTTGCTGATCAAATATCCATTACGTATCAATTTATCACGGGGACCGTTAATTTCCAGTTTTATCCCGAAATCACCAATAATTGAATCCACATTAGCGATATAGGTCGTTAAAATTTCAAGGTTTTTAGTATTGCCTATTATAGACACCAATAATGAATCATCTAGAAAATAATTGCCATAATTTTCTGAGGCGAAATTATAATCAATAGGTAAATAGGCAAATCCTCTTAATTCAGAACCTTTATAGCTTGAAGAAAATTTATTAAAATACAATCGTTTGCCATCAAATAATCCTTCAGTTGTCACAGTCCCCATTTTTAATCTATCCCATATGGCATCCTTAAAAATTAGATCAAAATTATATTTTGTATTTATTGTATTACCACCTAGATGATAAGCACCCGAGATCTTCCCATCCATAAACGTTGATGACTGACTGAATTGTGTTAAAAGTGACATGTCCAATTCATCAAAAATAATGTAAAAATCAAATTCGCGGTCTCCATCATCTATTTTGCCAAGAGGTACAAAACCAGAAATTAAAATACGTTTTCGATCATCGGCTATCAATGAAACTTCTTCTACATTCAAAAGAGATTTGTATAAAGATCCTTTTAATTTCATCTCTGAAAATTTCTGCCTGGCAGCAATACCGTTTTTCAGAGTTAAGTCCATTTTCACTTCGAGATGGTCATCTCGATCTGCAATGGAAATATCTCCAAAGCTTGTTCCAGAAACATGATAGCGGATATCATCGGTAAATAGTTTCATGATATCAGCATTTATATTTGTTAAATGAAAAATCCCTCTTATTTTTTCTCTAATGGTCATTTGCCCCGAGGCAATGCCGTCATCTATATGAATTTTAAAAGGATGGATCTCGATTTTATCCGGTTCAAATTCCACGGAGAAGGGTTTGGCGCTTATAAAATAATGGTTTTCGTAGGCCAGTTGCATGTGATTTAAAGTCAAAATACTATCTGGTGACAAAATTCCTGATATTTGCAGAAAATTTTCTGACTGATTGAATTCAGCGCTCTGGATAACAATACCATCCTGGGAAAAAGCAATATCAACCAAACCGTTATCAAATGCATACTTCCGCCACGAGCCCCGACCAATTTTTCCTCTGAAAAAACCATCACCGCCACTCTGGGCTGGAATCCAATGGACATTCATTTTTATTTGATCCAGGAAAATGTCATGATAGCCCAGATTGCTGCATTCCAATTCAGCACGAATCGATGGATTATCAATTGTTCCTGATACCTGTAGATCTCCTGTTGCAAAACCACTATTTAATGAATCACTCCAAAAATTATTTATCAGAAAAATACTGGCATCCTTCAGTTTCAAATCCATGTCCAGTGTTCTATCCTGAAGATTTGCATATCCTTTAAGTGTTACAGAACTCGGACCTATTGCAAAGGATAATGGTGATTCTATTGAAAAGACCTGATCATTGTATGCAAATGTTCCAGAAATGGAAATATCACGATCACCATATAATTCAGATTCATTCACCTCTATTGTCATAGAAACATCATTGATATTATTCTTTTGAATTGTCCCTTCTAGCATGATAGTACCATTTACATTCGTCTGCTGTTGTTCAGTGATCCATCGACTCAAATCAAAATGTGTTAATAACATATTGCCACTGATACGGCCATTATCTTCATAAATCCCTGACAAAGAAAGATTGGTGTCTTCACTGTCTAAGCTTAAGCGGTTTAGTGAAAAATGATTATCATGTCGTGTTAAAGAAAGTTCTCCTTTCATGAATAATCCCAAAGGATTCATAACAGTCACATCACCAAAATAGTGTACTAAATCTGATTCAAAATGGATAAAAGTTTCCAAAGAAGAGAATTTTGGTTTTAAGGGTAAATTTTCAAAAATCTGTTCAGGAAATTCATAGCGTTCAATATGAATATTGCCCGTAAGATCAGGTAAAACAGCCCAATCATAATGTATTTCTCCATCGAAGGGTAAACCATTAATCACTCCGCTTGCCGGTGAGAAATGTGCACTAGTTTCAAATAATGTTAATGCGGTGTTTCTCAAAAAAACATATCCAGAAGTATCATTGAGCGAAGCGGAAATTTCATTGATATAGAATTCTTTTTTTTCAGGAGTAACATCAAGACGGCTGTTTAATTTAAATCTCATAGCTTTAGAAACATTTTTTATTGGAATATACACAATACCTCCCAGTCGTAAGTCTTCAATGGTAAAATTCAATCCAGAAGGAATATCTATATCTAAACTTTCATTATCAGTTTCAATTCGTATCGAATCTGGATCAATAACTGGAGACACTAGAATGTCCTCCACCCTTAACTGTGTTAATGTCGGTGCCGTGAATAAACTACGTAAATAGTTAACCCTAATTGAGAAATCACCAAAAATGACTTCAGATCCATTTTCATGACTGAACTTCATTCCTTTCCCCTTTACGGTACCAAGTAGGTTGCCTTCAAGTTCGGGAATAGTTATTTGCCACTCCGTATTTTCTTTTAACTTTGAGTTGACGTAGTTCTGAATCGGCAAACGCCAGGATGATGACTGTAAAAAAATATTCACAGCCACAATAAGGAGGAAAAAGATCCCGAGAATTATGGATTGTGTACGTGTCATGTATTATGGATACAGATACCCGTCATTACGAATATACATGTGCAGGGTTCCAAATACAAAAAAAGCGTTCCCAAAGGAACGCTTTTTTTTATACTTAATAATTGAAGCGCATTAATCTACAACTTCAAAGTCGGCATCTTCAATTTCACCTTCTTCTTTTTTCTTCTTTTCCTCACCGTTGGAAGGTGTTCCTGCTTCTGTTTGTTCAGTTTCTTTGCTGGCTTCGTACATTTTTGATGCCAGTTTATTCCATTCTGCATTTAATTCATCCATGGCCGACTTAATATCATCTTTATTCGAACTGGAGTTTGCTGTTTTCAGTTTTTCAACAGCATCAGTCAGTATTTTTTTCTCATCATCTGATAACTTTTCGCCAAACTCGTTGATATTCTTTTCAGTCTGATATACAAGTTGCTCTGCTTGATTGTGCAAATCAACCATTTCTCGATTTTCTTTATCTTCGGTTTCATGTTTCTTGGCATCATTGACCATTTTGTCTATTTCCGATTCACTCAACCCACTCGATGCCTCGATGCGAATGCTTTGTTCTTTACCAGTAGCCTTATCTTTTGCACTCACATTCAGAATACCGTTGGCATCAATGTCGAAACCAACCTCAATCTGTGGCACACCTCTTGGTGCAGGTGGAATACCATCTAAATGAAAGCGTCCAATGGTTTTGTTGTCAATCGCCATTTCACGTTCGCCTTGCAGCACATGTATTTCAACAGTGGTTTGATTATCGGCAGCCGTGCTGAATATTTGAGATTTACGCGTAGGAATAGTCGTATTCCGTTCGATGAGTTTCGTGGATACGCTGCCCAATGTTTCAATACCCAATGAAAGTGGTGTTACGTCAAGTAAAAGAATATCATCAACATCACCAGCCAATACACCACCCTGAATGGCAGCGCCAAGTGCAACAACTTCATCAGGATTGACACTTTTATTGGGCTCTTTACCAAAAATTTCCTTCACTTTTTCCTGAATCTTAGGCATACGAGTAGATCCGCCGACTAATATGACTTCATCAATATCAGCTGCAGATAACCCGGCATCTTTTATTGCTTTTTTACACGGTTCAATTGTTCTCTCTATCAAATCTGAAACCAATTCCTCAAATTTGGCGCGAGTCAATGTAATGTTCAGGTGTTTCGGACCGGAAGCATCTGCTGTTACAAACGGCAGATTGATATCAGTTTGTTTTGAACTGGATAATTCCTTTTTAGCGTTTTCGGCCGCTTCTCTCAACCGTTGCAGCGCCATAGGGTCTTTGCGCAGGTCAATACCATCGCTATTTTTGAATTCATCCGCGATCCAATTGATTAATTTTTGATCGAAGTCATCACCACCAAGGTGCGTATCACCATTGGTTGATTTCACTTCAAAAACACCATCACCCAGTTCAAGGATTGAAATATCGAACGTACCGCCGCCCAAATCAAAAACAGCGATTTTTTCGTCTTTCTTTTTATCCATACCATAGGCAAGTGCTGCTGCTGTGGGTTCGTTAATAATACGGCGTACATTCAAACCGGCGATCTTTCCAGCATCTTTTGTTGCCTGGCGTTGGGAATCATTAAAATATGCAGGAACAGTTATGACTGCGTCCGTAACAGTTGTGCCCAAATGTTCTTCAGCCATTTGTTTGAGTTTTTGTAAAATCATGGCACTGATTTCAGGCGGCGTGTATTCCTTATCGTCTACTTTAACAGCCAGATTTCCACCTTTTTTCTTTTCGACCTGATAAGGAACTTCTTCAAGTTCAGTACCAACTTCATTAAACATTCTGCCCATGAAGCGCTTGATTGAAAAGATTGTTTTTTGCGGATTAGTTACAGCCTGGCGTTTGGCCGGCTGGCCGACCAGTCGTTCGTCATTTTTTGTAAATGCGACGACAGAAGGGGTTGTACGACCACCTTCAGGATTATTGATTACAGAAGGTTCACCGCCTTCCATAACGGCGACACAGGAATTCGTTGTTCCTAAGTCAATTCCAATAATTTTACCCATTATTAATTTCCTTTTTATTGAGTTAATTCAGCGAATAATAAATTCTGCTGTATATATTACAATTATTATACCAACATAAATGATTAACCTATTTGGCAATAATATGGTCTACTTTCGACCTATATGGCAGAATTTAGGGAGATTTTACTTCTTCAGTAGAATCGATGGAAGGCGTTGATTTTTTAGATTTATCTTTTTTTATTGGTGCTTTCGTGTATAAGAAAACATCTTTTTTAGCATTCACTTTAATTGTATCACGCTCCACAAATTTTTCTTCCAACAGCATTTCAGAAATGGGGTCTTCCAGACTATTCTGGATTTCCCGGCGTAAATGTCGGGCGCCGTATTCTGGATTAAATCCTTTCTTAACCAGCAATTTCAAAGCAGATTTCGTCAATCTGATCTTGATGCCTTTGCGCTGCAAATTGGTCCGCAGGTCTTCTAATTGCAGATTGACAATATCCAAAACATGTACCTCAGTCAGTGAATGAAATACGATTGTTTCATCTATCCTGTTTAAAAATTCAGGACTAAAAGTTGTTTTTACTCTGTCCAACAATTTCTCCCGCATAGCTTCATAAGATTGATCTGAAGACTGATCAACAAAGCCCAGAGTACTGCCTTTTACGATTTCTTTTGTGCCCACATTGGATGTCATGATGATAATTGTATTTTTAAAATCAACTTTGCGACTCAAACTGTCTGTCAGTACACCTTCATCAAATAGTTGCAGCAAGAGATTAAATACATCCGGATGCGCTTTTTCCATCTCGTCAAAAAGGACAACTGAATAAGGATTGCGTCTTACTTTTTCAGTCAATTCGCCACCTTCTTCATAACCCACATATCCGGGAGGGGCTCCAATCAGACGAGAGATAGAGAATCGTTCACTAAATTCCGACATATCAATTTTTACAATAGATCCTGTGTGACTGAATAAATAATTTGCCAATACTTTCGCTAATTCGGTCTTACCAACTCCGGTTGGACCTAAAAAGAGAAATACACCAATGGGATGATTGGGATTTTTTAATCCAGCACGAGCACGTTGAATTGACTTGGATATACTAGTGACAGCATGTTTTTGACCAATAATATTCTTTTGCAGGACATCCTTCATTTTGAGAAGCTTATTCGTTTCAGACTCTGCAACTTTATTCACAGGGATGCCTGAAACAAGCGCAACAACATCAGCAATCGTTTCTTCAGAAATTAATTCAGGTTTGGAATGTTCGTGCTCTTGCCATTCCTGTTGGAATTTCGATAATTTTACTAACAGTTTTTGTTCTTTATCGCGATGATTTGCTGCTTCCTCGAATTTTTGGGCAGCAACTACTTCTTCTTTCCTAGTTATGACCTTGTCAATTTCTTTTTCAAGGTCTAAAATTTTCTGGGGTACGCTAACATTGTGCAGATGAGCCCTGGAACCGGTTTCATCCATTATATCGATTGCTTTATCCGGTAGAAATTTGTCCGTTATATAACGGTCTGATAAATACACACAGGCTTCAATAGCACTATCATCGTAGCGGACATTATGATGGTTTTCATAAGCTTCTTTAAGGCCCATCAGTATTCTGATCGTTTCAGCCTGGCTGGGTGGATTGACAATGATCTTCTGGAAGCGGCGTTCCAGGGCACCGTCTTTTTCTATATGCTTACGATACTCATCCAAAGTTGTTGCACCGATGCAGTGAATATCGCCGCGAGCCAAGGCCGGTTTAAACATATTTGATGCGTCCAGAGAACCCGAGGCGCCGCCAGCGCCAACCAAGGTATGCAACTCATCAATGAATAAAATGAGATTGTCCGTGTTTTCCAGTTCAATCATGATAGTTTTCATACGTTCCTCGAACTGACCACGATATTTCGTGCCAGCGACTATGGATGCCAGATCAAGAGATAATATGCGTTTATTATGTAGTAATCTGGGAACAGATTTATCATTTATACGTTGTGCCAAGCCTTCGATAATGGCTGTCTTCCCAACGCCCGGTTCACCAATCAATACTGGATTATTCTTTTTACGCCGTGTCAAAATTTGCGCAACACGTTCTATTTCATCCAATCGACCGATCACTGGATCCAGTTTACCTTTTCTTGCAAGGTCAGTAATATTACGGGAAAAGTGATCTAATGCCGGTGTCTTGGACTTTTTACTGCTTTTTTCTTTTTGAATGATTGGCAGTGCTTCGTCGTCGTCTTCATCGTCTTCCTCTGATACGTCATCATTCAACAATTCCAAAACGCCATCATAATCAATGTTGTAGGAATTCAACACTTCAAAAGCAATACCTTCCGTTTCTTTGAGCATCGCCAATAATAAATGTTCGTCATCGGCAACGGAATCACCCAATGCAGCCGCTTCATTATAAGCGTTTCGCAATATTCGCTCTGCTCTGCGAGTGAGTGGCAAATGACCAAGGGTCATAGTGCCGCCGGATGATTTGATCATATCTTCGATCATGGCCCGCATGTCATCAAGGTCACAATCGTAAATATCCATAATCTTTACACCCAGTCCAGCTTCGAGTCGAATCATACCCAGCAATAAATGTTCAGATCCTACATAACTATGCCCAAGGCGTACTGCTTCCTCCTTGGCATGTTTCATAATTAACTGGACTCTCTTGGAAAAATTCTCTTTCATACTGACCCTAAATTAAGAAGTGCATGGTCTCTTTCAAATACTATCTATTAGATTTAATGTTTCATTTTCTAAAACAAAACGACGATTTCCAATATCAGCAACATTTGGATTATGTGTTGTAATTACAAACGCTTGGTTAAAATCATCATTAATTTTGTGAAATAAATTTAATAAGCGGTCGGCATTGCTTTCATCCAAATTTCCGGTTGGCTCATCGGCTAGCACGACACCCGGCTTCAATATAAGCGCGCGTAAAACTGCTGCCCGCAGCCTTTCTCCACCTGAAAGTTGTGCTGGATAATGATTTCTGCGTTCAGTCATACCTACATAATCAAATAATTCATCAGCTCTTTCTCTGGCATTTTGTTCATCACCTGCGATAAGCGCAGGCATTAACACATTTTCCATCGCTGTGAACTCTGGAAGCAAATGATGGAATTGAAACACGAACCCGAGTTGCTTATTTCGCAGTTCAGACAGTTTTTTTTCCGTCAGTCCGCTGATGTCCTGACCGCAAATGGAAACCGACCCACTATCAGGTCGATCCAGAGTTCCTAAAATATTCAGCAGGGTTGTTTTACCGGCGCCCGATTGACCCATGATTGTGATGATCTCTCCCTGTTGCAGTTCCAGATCCACATTACGTAAAACATGGAGTTCTTTTTCACCATTATGGTAAGACTTGCTGATCTGGTATGCGTTTAAAATCATTTTTCTAAATACACAGCTTCTTTAGGATTGATTTTAAGGGTACGGCTAGATGCCACTAGGGATGAAATAAGGATAAATACAAATGAAATACATATGACTGCTATCAGGTCAACTGCATTGAAAACCATAGGTAATTTATCAATAAAATAGATTTCTTCCGGCAAGGAAAATAAGCCAAATTGATTTTGAATGGCCACCAGCAACAAACTGATCACAATTCCCACTACGGCTCCTAGACCGCCAATCATGATGCCTTGAATTAAAATGATGCTCTGAATACTCCGTGCTGTCGTTCCAAGCGTTCTTAAAATGCTGATTTCCCTGATCTTTTGATAGGTGACCAATACAAGAGTGGACATCAAATTAAAACAAGCTACCAAAACAATAAGGCTCAATACAGCCATGGTACCCAGCCGCTCCATGCGCATAGCATTGAACAATCCTGAATGGAGGTCGGCCCAGCTCTTGATCGAGATTCCGCCTGGTAAAATCCGACGGAAATACCGCTTTAGATCTTCAGCTTTTTCAGCATCATGGAGTCTTATATCTATACCATCAAACCCTTGTTTCCGTGTAAATAAGCGCTCTCCCAGACTCATGGGAATAAAAAGAACGCGGTCATCAACATCAAGTACTTCAGCATGAAATACGCCTGCTATTGTTCCTGAAAACCGTCTTGGTAAACCAACATTCCCACTGTAGTCTACTGGGCTCATGAGATTGATCTCATCTCCCACATCTACATTTAGTCTCCTAGCCAATACTTGACCAATGTACACAGATCGATCATCTGGTTTTTGAGATGAAGCATCAATCTTGATTCTATAAAAATTATTGAACTGATTTATTGGAATCGCTTTCAATGAAACCAAGCGCTGTTCCTGGTTTGTTGATGATACCAACCCTTTTCTTTCCTGAAAGGGCAGGGCATCTGCTACATATTGATCCCGCAGTACATGATCCAGTATGCTTGACAAATTCAAATTGTTATCCACTGTTGTTATTCTTAAATCACCTTCAAAACCAATTACTCTTTTTGTTACGCGCTCTTCAAAACCATTCAATACAGCTAGTGAAATAATCAGCGCAAACGATCCAGCAGCAAGGCCAATAATGGAAATCCAGCCTGTTAATTGACTCGGGCCCGCTCCTTTTCCGCCCAGCATAAATCGACGCGCGATGGTAAAAGCAAATTTCATTCGTACCTCAATGCGATGGCCGGTTCAATGGATGATGCTCTATGCGTTGGCCACAGCGCCGCTAAAATGGAACTGATAAAACCGCAGAGGACAATGATGGCGATCATGGTCCAGTCAAAAAGGATGGGGACAAAGCTCATGAAATAGATATCTTCGGCGATAGAAAGGGGTTTAAACCAGATCTGGATCGCGGCAAGTATCAGCGCTAATCCTAATCCTGCCAGTGAGCCCATGACGCCAATATAAATGCCTTTGATAAGAAAAATTCTGCGAATGGTTTTCTTGTCCATTCCCATGGAAATGAGCGTACCAATGGAGCGTATTTTTTCCAAAACGATCATGGTGAGGGCCGAAACAATATTGACCACGCCCACCAAGGCGATCATACCGAATATGATGAGAATGGGCCATTTCTGGAGGTTCAGCCAGTTAAAGAGCGTGCGGTGTTTTTCCTGCCAGGTAATGGCATAGTGGGGATAACCCAGTGCCTCCTCAATTCTTGCTGCTAAAAACTCTGCCCTTTTACCATTATTGATGCTGATAGTATAACCAGACACTTTATCATCATATTGAAATAAAGATTGGGCATCCTTGATGGGCATATAGACCACAGTCTTGTCATATTCCTGCAATCCCGATTTAAAAAGACCACTTACCACTGCCTGCTTCATGCGCTGGCCGGATGAAAGGGTCACCATGGATTTCATGTCGACTAAAACGAGCTTATCTCCCACTTTTATTTTGAGGGCACTGGCCAGATCGCTGCCGATGACAATACTGCCCTCATTCAAACTGGCAGATCCTTTGCGCATCATTTGATTGATACTTTTTGGCAATGCATTTTCACCATGGCCAATGATCAGAATTCCTTCAGCCGAACGCCCTTTGCGAACCATGGCTGCTTCCTGTATATAAGCTACACTAGAAAATGATGAATTGCTTGCAGTTAGAATACTATCGAGTTTGGTTTGAAATGGAACCATCGGTTTAAATAAGAAATGCTGAACGCGAATATGCCCATCAAACCCGGCGATTTTCCTGGAAATGGTATCCTCAAAACCGTTGAGAACGGATGCGGTAAGAATTAGTGCACATATACCCAGCCCCAACCCGACCATGGCTGCCAAGCTGGCAAAAGAGGTAAAACTGCCCTGGTGCTTAAAACCTAAATGTCGAAAGGCAATGCGGAATGCTATCTTCATTCATCGACAGTCCGCATGGCTGGAAAGAGGATTACATCTTTGATGGTGTGCTGCTCTGTAAGAAGCATTGTGAGGCGGTCAATACCAAGCCCCACACCTCCAGTAGGCGGCATACCGCATTCCATCGCCTGGATAAAATTCTCATCCACAAGCTGGGCTACTTCGTCACCCTGCTCTCGCAATTGAGCCTGAGCTTCAAGGCGTTCCCGCTGATCAATCGGATCATTCAATTCTGTGAAAGAATTGGCGAATTCCGCACCACTGATAAATAATTCAAAGCGTTCCACCAGGTTGGAGTCTCCACTACGGTGTGCTTTGGCCAGCGGTGAAATGGCTTTGGGGTAATCAATTACAAATGTGGGCTGAAGCAGATTAGGAATCACCAGTGCGTCCAGCAGTGCATCGAGCATTTGGCCGTAGTTGGCATTGTTTTCCACATCAATATTGTGCGACTTACACAGTTTTTTCATTTTGTCATTGGTCGCAGAACCCAGATCCTGTCCCGTGGCTTCTTTCAATAATTTCAGAATGGGCTTGCGCGCAAAAGACTTGGACAGGTCGATCCCATTACCATGCCAAGTGACATGTGTGGCATTCACCGCTTCAGCAGTTTTGCGAACCATGTCTTCCACTATTTTCATATTGTCTTCGTAATCTGCGTAAGCCCAATAAAATTCCAGCATGGTGAATTCCGGGTTATGATTCTTATCCATACCCTCGTTGCGGAAATCCTTTGAAATCTCATAGACACGGTCAATACCACCAACAATCAGTCGCTTAAGGTATAATTCATCAGCGATGCGCAGATAAAGCTGCTGGTCCAGTGCATTATGATGGGTGGAAAAGGGACGGGCATTTGCTCCGCCGTAAAGGGGTTGTAATATGGGTGTTTCCACTTCCAGAAAATTCATTTCATCCAGATATTGACGTATAGTTGCAATAATCTTGGCACGTTTTACAAAAACATCTTTTACATCGGGATTGACTATGAGATCCAGATGACGGTTCCGATAACGGAGTTCCTTATCTTCAAAGGCATCGAATGTTTCACCGTCTTTTTCTTTCACAACCGGCAGCGGACGAATGCTTTTCGCTAAAACCGTGAATTCTTTGGCATGGATGGACTTTTCCCCTGACTTTGTAGTAAAAGGATAGCCCGTAACACCGACGATATCGCCAATATCCATGAGTTTAAAATTCGCGTATGCGTCTTCACCCACTTCATCCCGTTTGATGTACACCTGAATGCGTCCGTCCATATCCTGGATATGAAAAAAGGATGCTTTACCCATCTTGCGCAGTGCCATGATGCGGCCGGCAACGGTGACATCTTTTTCTTCTAAATCATCGTAGTTTTCAAGGATCTCACCGCTGGTATGAGTGGGTTTATAATTATAAGGATAGGGATTCACGCCTCGCTCACGGAGAGTGTCCAGCTTTTCTTTACGGAAGCGAATAATTTCGTTTAAACTTTTGTGCTCGTCTGACATGGTTTTATTTACAAATTGAAGAAGGTGAATTTAAATATATAGCTTACAGTGCCTAAATGATTCTTTATTTATTACTCTCCCCAAACGACTATTTACAAGAGAGGAACCGGATAAGTTGCAATATTCATATGTAAGGACAACCATTTAGCGTAATTTTTGTCGACATATGGAACAACAAGATATTCTGTTTGTTGTAACAAGACATTTCATTTGGTAAGAGGAAAATTTCATGTTTAAAAAATCACTTTTTGCAGGCATTTATGTAGCCATTTTTATAATTGGCTGTAACCTAAAAGCCGCTACCCCATTCACTATCGAATATGAAAAATATACACTGGATAATGGTTTAACTGTTATTCTACACACGGATAAATCAGATCCAATCATTGGTGTAGCGATTCAATATCACGTCGGTTCCAATCGCGAAACGCCGGGCCGAACCGGTTTCGCCCACTTGTTTGAGCATATGCTGTTTCAGGAATCTCAACACGTTGGCCAGGACCAATTCTTCAAAAAAATTCAAAATGTCGGCGGGACGCTCAATGGCGGCACCAGTAAAGATGGTACAGTTTATTATGAGGTTGTCCCCAAAAATGCATTAGAGACCGTCTTATGGATGGAATCTGACCGTATGGGATGGCTCCTTTCTACCGTGACGCAACCTGCTTTTGACAACCAGCAGGAAGTGGTTCAAAATGAAAAACGCCAACGAGTGGATAATCGCCCCTATGGACACAACAATTATGTGATCATTAAAAACCTATATCCCGAAGATCACCCCTACAATTGGACAACTATCGGAGAATTAGAAGACCTGCAAAACGCAACATTAAAAGATGTGCGTGATTTTTACGAAAAATGGTACGGCCCAAACAATGCCACCATGGTGATCGCTGGGGATATTAACAAAAGGAACGTGAAAAAATTGGTTGAAAAATATTTCGGCGAAATCAAATCTAGTCCCGATAATGGTGACCCGGAACCTATACCGGTGAAACTCGCAGAAACCAAAAAAGTATACCACGAAGATAATTTCGCCAGCTCACCACGCTTAACTATGGTGTTTCCAACTGTGGATCATAAACACGCTGATGCATCTGCCCTTGAATTATTGAGTCAACTGTTAAGTGATGGGAAAAAAGCGCCGCTGTATAAAGTCATTGTGGAAGAAAAGAAACTGGCCCCCAATCTATATTCATACAGCGGCACACAGGAAATTGCCGGAACATTCAATGTTGTTGTTAATGCATTTCCAACCACGAGCCTGACAGATGTAGAAGCGGCAGTTCATGAAGCATTTGCCCGCTTTGAAAGTGATGGCTTCACAGCAGAAGACTTAGAACGACTAAAAGCCAAATATGAAACCGGTTTCTATCAGGGAATTTCCTCTGTGTTGGGAAAAGGGTTTCAGCTGGCATACTACAACGAGTTTTATGGATCTCCGGATGCAATTGCCGAAGAATTGCAAAAAGTCCTCGATGTCAATATGAGTGATGTTAAACGTGTGTATGAAAAATATGTTAAAGGCCAGAATTATGTTATGACCAGCTTCGTACCCAAAGGTAAAGTAGACTTAGTTGCTGATGGGTCAGTTCTCTTCCCAATAAAGGAAGAAAAAATCGTTGAAAATGTGGCTAAAGAAACGGGAACAGGCAGTATGGATGTGACTGAAATTCCGTCTACATTCGACCGGTCAGTTGAACCGACCACTGGACCGCAACCCCGTTTAAACCTGCCTACAATCTGGAAACATAATTACAAAAAAGGTATTTCACTCTATGGTTCGAAACATAATGAACTGCCTTTGATCAATTTCGGTATTCAAATTCATGGCGGTATGCTTTTGGATGATCCGAATAAAGTTGGTGTCGCTAATCTCGTTACTGATATGATGATGGAAGGCACAGCCAATAAAACTCCCGTTGAACTTGAAGAAGCGATAGATGCATTGGGGTCATCTATTTATATGTATACTGGTAAACAATCGATTGGAATTGAGGTCACAACCTTAAAACGGAATTTTCTTCCTACTCTTGCATTGGTTGAGGAAATCCTGTTTGAACCACGCTGGGATGAAACAGAATTTGATCGCATCAAAAGAGAGACAGCTGAATCCATAAAACGCCGGGCAGCTGTGCCTTCATCCATTGCATCAAAAGTGTATAATAAATTGATTTATGGCGATCATATCCTTGCAAATTCAACATCCGGAACTGTTGAATCCGTTGAGTCTATCGAACTGGATGATTTGAAAAACTACTATACAGCCAATTTTTCAGCTGATTTAGTTTCAATCAGTATTGTGGGTGATTTAAATCGCAATGTAGCTGTTAAAGCGTTTAAAGGATTGGTAGACAAATGGAAAGTAAATGAAGTGACTTTCACTGAATATGAAATGCCGGAACCTGATAAAATGGCAAAAGTCTATTTCGTAGATGTCCCCAATGCCAAGCAATCTGAAATCCGAATTGGATATTTGGGGTTAGCCCTGACTGATCCAGACTACTTCCCTGCTACAGTGATGAATATGAAACTGGGTGGAAATTTCAGCGGTGATGTTAATCTGGTGCTTCGTGAGGAAAAAGGGTTTACCTATGGGGCTCGTACAAGATTCAGCGGTTCAAAATTCCCCGGAAAATTCACTGCTTCTTCTGGTGTACGATCAAATACGACCGAAGAGTCTATCAATATCTTTAAAGACCTGATGACGGCCTATTGTGATCCAATTGCTGAAGAAGATCTGGATTTTACCAAAAATGTTTTGTTGAAATCTAATGCACGACGCTTTGAAACCCTGGGTGCCTTGCGCGGGATGATAAGTAATATTGCCACTTATGGCTTTCCTTTTGACTACATCAAGGACCAGGAAGAAATAGTTAGGGATATGACCGTAGAAAGCCACAACGAACTAGCACGGAAGCTTATACGTCCAAATGAAATGATTTACTTGGTTGTGGGGGATGCTGCCACACAATTGGACGGACTAAAATCACTGGGTTTCGGTGACCCAATTTTACTCGATGGGGATGGGAACCCAGTAGAATAAATTCAATCTAATAAATGTTTCATAAAAAACCCCTCTTTTCGAGGGGTTTTTTATAATTTTATTTTTCGTATACTTTGATATTTATGAGGGAGGTTGTTCCCTCGCTGCATTCCGAAACAACAACGCCGATCCAACCCACAGCATGACGAAGAACGCATTAAGAACGAACACGCCGAACACACCCGCCGCACCCCAGGAGATAACTTGGGGCGGCCAGATAATCAGCGCAATCACTGGGACCAACATCTGAGCGAGTGCCGTCGCGAACATCGCCCGTGCCATTCCATGTGGCTGGAAGCGCACGATGATGGCACCGATGATTCCAATGGCGAGCACACCGCCATACATCAGGTTGGCGTCGTTATTTTCACTCCCGATAATGCCAACAGCACCGTTCACCCAGATTAGGATGAATGCGGCGGTGAGCGCAAGGCCGACAGCGGATCTGTACACGATATTGCCTACTTTTATCGCTGCCAGCTTATACGTTAGACCAGTGCCGAACAATAGGACGCCAGCGACAATGAAATCGGCCAGATCCCAGACCACTTCATTAGTAAACTGCATCGCCAACAAGGGCAACAGTAATAAGAACCCTGTCGCGAGCGCAATGCGGATGGCAGCTTTGTATGTGGTATTTCCCGTCTTCATCATATCAAACCTTGCTTACGACTTGTCATCAAGATAGCGGCATGACTAGTTATTATTCTTTACATTTAAAAATTGTTCATCCCTTTCCTACTTCAACTTACTCATCAAAAACGCCCGGATGAAATTATCAAGGGCGCCATCCATGACTGCTGAAATATTTCCTGTTTCTTCCTTGGTTCTGTGGTCTTTCACCATATTGTAGGGATGGAAAACATAGGATCGAATCTGGCTCCCCCAGCCGATATCCATTTTAGAATCTTCCAATTTCTGAACATCTTCTTTTTGTTTTTCTACTTCTAATTGATAGAGACGCGCTTTTAACACTTTCATTGCCGTGGCTTTATTTTTATGCTGGGAACGTTCATTTTGACATTGTGCCACTGTTCCCGTGGGAATATGTGTTATTCGAATGGCAGAATCGGTTTTATTTACGTGCTGACCACCGGCACCGCTGGCGCGGTAGGTATCGATGCGCAAGTCGTTTTGATCGATTTCGATTTCAATTTCTTCATCACTGGACGGATAAACAAACACAGAGGCAAAGGATGTATGGCGGCGGCTGTTGGAATCAAACGGAGAAATGCGCACCAGGCGGTGGATGCCCGCTTCGGCTTTCAATAAACCGTATGCATAATCCCCTTTTACTTCAAACGTCACATCCTTCAATCCGGCTTCATCCCCGGGTTGATAGTCCATCACATCTTTCTTAAAGCCTTTCTGTTCCACCCAGCGTGTATACATACGGTAGAGCATTTCCGCCCAGTCCTGG